>JBAXBP010000006.1:0-45522 GCA_037141915.1 Bacteroidota bacterium
CGATTTCTTCTTTATAACAAAGGTCTGCGGATGTGCGGGCCCCGTATAATATCGTAAAGTCTTTGTAATCGGCACGGTTGTCGATGCAGTATTGTATCAGTGAACGCAACGGGGCCAAGCCTATTCCACCGCCCACGAACAAAAGGTTCCTGCCTTTGATCTCTTCCACGGGAAACCAATTACCGTAGGGGCCGCGAATTCCAACCTCATCCCCCTCCTCGATGTTCAGGTGAATGTCGGCGGTAACCACACCGGCCTTTTTGATCGAGCAGTCAAAATATCCTTTTCTCGTGGCAGAGGATGAAATACAGAACGTGCATTCACCAGACCCAAGCAGTGAGAATTCAACGAATTGCCCAGGCTCCCAGGTGAATTTTTCCATCAGGACTTCATCCTTGAATTTCAACCGGTAAGTCCTCACGTCAGGCGTTTCCTGTATTATTCTGTCAACTTTTGCCAGGGAGGGAACTAATAATGCTTCCATAGTTATTTATTAAAAGCGAAATGGCGAAATGGCGAAATGGCGAAATTAAATTTCGCTTTTCGCTTTTCGCTTTTCGCTATTTCTGTTCATACTTTTAATTACGACTCTAAGGGAGAGGATGCTACATGGTTAACCACATCAAAAATTGAAATGTTCACAGGGCAGGAAATGGCGCAATGCCCGCAGCCCACGCAGAGATTCACCCCGAAGCGTTCCTTGTAAAACACGAACTTGTGCATGGACCTTTGCCTCCAGCGGCGGTATTTTGCCGGTCGTGGATTATGGCCTCCTGCTTCAAGTGTAAAGTAAACGTTGTTGCAGGAATCGTAGCTCTTGTAACGAACACCTGTATCCTTGATCTTCACGTCGGAAATCTTGAAACAATGGCAGGTCGGGCAAATGAATGCGCAGGTGTTGCAGCTTACGCAATTGCGCGAAGCTTCTTCAAATGCAGGCGAATTAAAGCGTTTCGACATTTTTTCATTCACGTCCTTGTAATCCATTTTCAGGCGGAACGAAGCGGCAAATGCCTCGTACTGCTTTTTTATATCATCCATTGCCGGCTGCTGACTGCCGACTGCTGACTGCTGGTCCAGGCTTTCCTTAAGAAAATTCTCCCCTTTCTCTGACCGGGCCTGAACATAGATCTTACCTCCGGATCCATTGACGAGGGCCACATCCATAGCATCAAGGTTTTCCACATCATAATCAAGTGATGTGCAGAAACAATGGGTATCGGCCTTATCGCAGCGGGAGGAGAATATCACGGTATCAGCCCTTCTCTTCAGGAAGTCGCTGTCGATATAATCCCATTTATTCACGGCTTCCAGAACCTGCAGCCCGCGGGCATCGCAATGCTTCACTCCCAATATGACACGGGGCACAGCCAGGTGGTCATCCTCCGTTTCAGAGACGGAGGTCCCGGCGCTGTTTGACTCATATTTCATGATCTTTGAGGAACGCGGGAAGAACAGGGGCTTCACGCTCATCGTCATGGCAATGGGTGAATCCGGATCGCATTCCTTCAGCGATGAAACCTTTTTATAATCATACTTCCCGAATTTCTCCACAGGAGCATAGGTCTCGTGCTTGCTGATGATGGCTTCAAACAGTTTCTGCAAGCCAGCTTTATCGGTAACAAAGGTTGAAAAACTCATAATTCTTTCTTCGGATTACATGATAAAATCATCGGGATCCTTGAGGCTGTATTTATAGAAAGCCCCGCGGTCGCCTTCTTCAACTCCTGCCAGGTGATTCTGGAAATTTTCGTAAATCACCTTCTCGTTCTGTTTATGCAGCAGGTGCAGCGGAAGATGGCTGGGACAGGCTTTTTCACAGTTCCGGCAGTCAACGCAGCGGCCTGCCAGGTGCAGCGACCACGTCATCAGGGCATGGAATGCGCTGGAAGAGGTGTTCGTTCCGTTGTACAAAGTTGATGTTTCCTGATCAATGCAGCACTTAGCGCAATAACAGAGAGGGCATGAATGCCTGCAGGCGTTACAGCGTATACAGTTTTCGAAGATCTCTTCGAAATATTTCCCGCGTTCGATCAGGCCTTTGGTGGCAAGCTCAGTAATATCGGCATTTACAATATAATCCTTCTTCCCCTGTGGCTTTCCGAGCATTTCATCAAATACAACGGCATCCGGGATGAAACATTCCATGCAGTTTTGCATCTTGTTCCCTTTATCGTCAACCACACCCTCACAGGCGACCCCTACGATATACAGCTTATCTCGTTTTACCTGGCTTTCGGTAAGCAGGAGGTTAAGGGAACGGCTGTCACAACCTTTCACAACCACACCCACCTTCTTGTTCCTGGTATGATCGGCTTTGAGGTAATTTGTAAGGTTGAATACGGATTTTTCCGTAAAAACAAGGACCGACGTTTCTTTTGGATCGGTAATCACAACGGGTACCTGGTTGTCGTCGAAGCCGCTCATCCGGTAACCGACGAACACGTCGATCTTCCCTTCTGCGAACAGCTTTGCGGCAATGTCCCGGATTTGGTTTGAATAGTCCATTATCGGTTGAAGTTTTCTTTTTTATACAAATGTAGAGGGCCGAGTTTTACAACATCATCGGTCACTTTTTTCACGACCTGGGCGAACTTGGCGCCTTCGGCAGCGGATACCCAGCTGAACTGTACCCTGTGCTCATGGAATCCCACCATTTTAAGCAGTTCTTTGGTTACCAGGAAACGCCTGCGGGCGTAATAATTCCCGCTGATGTAATGGCAGTCGCCCGGGTGACAGCCCGAGATCAGCACGCCATCCGCAGTGGTCTGTAACGCTTTGATGATAAACCAGGGATCGACCCGTGAAGAACAGGGAACCCTGATGATGCGGATGTTCGGCGGATACTGTGTACGGGATGTACCTGTAAGGTCCGAGCCCGCATAGGAACACCAGTTGCATAGAATACCCATAATCACCGGTTTCCAGTCCGGAGGCGCGATGAGCTCGGGTTTCTCAATGCTGACGATTTTGTCTTTTGATTCTGCTTCCATTAAATAGCAACTATCTCGTTAATGATTTGAGGATCTGTAAAACCGGCCAGGTTTATAGCCATGGAACGGCAGATGGCTACGCATGAGCCGCAACCCTGGCATACGCCTTCGTTGATCTTTGCCACGGTACGCATTTCCTTTGCGCCATGCCCGAGGGGGATATCTTCAGTCACGATAGCCTGGTAAGGACAAACTTTCACACAGTTCTGGCAGCCGCTGCAGAATTCCTTGTTGACCGTTGAGACCATCGGGTCCTTCTTGATGGTATCGCCTGCGAAAAGTCCGCAAACCTTGGCTGCACAAGCCGAAGCCTGGGCTACTGTCTCGGGAATATCCTTGGGAGCCTGGGTGCATCCTGCCAGGAAAATACCGGCTTTGGCCGTTTCAACAGGGCGAAGTTTGGGATGTGCTTCCGATAGATATCCGTACTTATCATAGGATATGCCCAGTAGCCTTGCCAGTGCAGGGTTCCCTTTATCGGGAATGACGGCAGTTGCCAGCACCACGAGATCTGCTTCAACCTCAACTTCCTGTCCAAGCTGACCGTCTTCCCCGCGAACCATCAGTTTTTCGCCTTTCTGGTAAATCTTCGATACCCGCCCTCTGAGGTAAACAGCCCCTGTTTCCACCTGGGCGCGGTTTACGAATTCTTCATATCCCTTGCCTGCGGCACGGATGTCCATATAAAAAATGTAGGCCCTTGAATCATGTACTTTATGATGAAGGAGGATGGCGTGCTTGGCTGTATACATACAGCAGATCTTCGAGCAAAACTCTATTCCCTTGGCTTTATCGCGGGAACCGACGCATTTGATAAAAACAACGGTCTTGGGAACTTTCCCGTCGGATGGCCTTACAGGCACACCTCCGGTGGGGCCGTTAGCCGAGACCATTCTTTCAAATTCAAGCGAATTTATGATGTCTTTATAACGTCCTACACCGTACTCTTCGTAAGGCGTAGCATCCCAAAGGTCATAGCCGGTTGCAACAACAACAGCGCCTATTTCCCTTTCGATCACCTCATCCACCATCTTATAATCAATAGAGCCTTTTTCGCATACCTTGGCACAAATACCGCATTTGCCTTTCAGTAAATAGGTGCAGTGTTCGGCATCGATAACGGGTTTGTTTGGCACGGCCTGGGGGAAAGGCGTATAAATTGCTTTACGCTTGTCTATCCCCATATTATATTCGTTCGGTACCTTTACAGGGCATTTCTGCGAGCAGGCGCCGCAACCTGTACAGGTCTTGAAATTCACATAGGAGGCTTTCTTCCGGATCTTGGCCTTGTAATTCCCGACGTAGCCGTCGAGTTCTATCACTTCGGAATACGGAATAAGCTCAATGTACGGATGGGAGGCTACATCCACCATTTTTGGAGTAAGGATGCACTGTGAGCAGTCGAGTGTCGGGAAGGTTTCATCCAGCTGGGCCATGCGGCCGCCGATGGACGGGCTTCTTTCAACCAGGGTTACAGGGATACGGGCATCTGCAATATCCAGGGCTGCCTGTATTCCTGCAATCCCGCCTCCGATAACCAGGGCACGTTTTGTCACGGGGACTGAGATCTCGTGCAGCTGCTCGTTGGCTATGGATTTGGCAACAGCCATCCTTACCAGGTCACCTGCTTTATCGGTCGCCCCTTTCTTGTCTTTCTGGTGCACCCAGGATGAATGTTCCCTGATGTTTGCACATTCCAGGAGGTAAGGGTTCATGCCTGCATCGCTGAGGGCCTTTCTGAAGGTCTTCTCATGCATGCGGGGGGAACAGGCGGCAACGACGATAGACGTCAGCCTGTGCTGTACAATGGCGTCCCTGATCATCTGCTGACCGGGATCGGAACACATATACTTATAGTCAATCGCAAATTTGACGTCCCTGATCTTTTTGGCTTCCTCGACAACGGTCGGGACATCCACAAAATCGGCAATGTTGGCGCCGCAGAAACAAACGAATACTCCTACTCTTGCCATTATTCAACCTCACTTTCTGCC
The DNA here is from genome assembly GCA_037141915.1 of Bacteroidota bacterium. Classification (GTDB taxonomy): domain Bacteria; phylum Bacteroidota; class Bacteroidia; order Bacteroidales; family FEN-979; genus CAIRDP01. The sequence continues at coordinate 4,988 of JBAXBP010000006.1, forward strand.
TGAACGGCTTTTTTACCCTTTATGGGTTTCTTCGGTTCTTCAATAACTTCTCCAATATGGGCCAGTGCAGAGTCGACGGGAATGATATGTTTGGCGAACATCATCTTTGCCTTCGGGAACCCGAAGGCAATGGCCATCAACTGGGTCAGATAGAAAACCGGGAGATCATATTTAACATGGTATTTCTTTTCAATATCGCGCTGCCTCATATCAAGGTTCGACTGGCAGAGAGGACAAGCCACCACGATTGCATGGGCTCCGCTTTCCTTCGCCATTTCCAGGATCTTGCCGCTCAGCTGAAGCACAACATCAGTATCGGAAATTGAAAAAGAAGCGCCGCAGCACTCGGTCTTGAAATCAAAAGGGGTAGCCTTCGCACCCAGGGCTTCCACGATGTGGTCCATCGACATAGGATATTCCGGTGAATCAAACTGGGTGATTGCTTTAGGGCGGGTAAGCAAACAGCCGTAATAACAGGCCAGCTTCATCCCGCTGATAGGATTGGTCACTTTCGCCTTAATAGCTTCAAGGCCCATGTCTTCATAGCAATACTGAAGCATGGATTTTATTGCAACCTTTCCTTCATAATTGCCTTCACCCACCACTGCAGTGTTGATCCTTGCGGCCAGTTCGGGATTTTCATCCATATGCACCTTGGTTGCCTTCATCCTCTGGTAACAGGAAGCGCAGGGAATAGTCATAGTATCGTTGCTGAGTTTTTCGGCAAGGACCAGGTTTCGCAGCGGAAGGGCATAAGAAAGGCTTTCGCTCAGGGTATGGGCTGAGGTGGCACCGCAGCAATTCCAGTCGGGGATCTCTTCCATTTCGACATCCATGGTCTTCATAACCATTTTTACCGTTTCGTCAAATTCCTCGCTGGTGCCATGGGCCGAACAGCCCGGGAAATAACTTACTTTCTTCATCTTAAACAGTCTTATTTATTCTGTTTTTCAAGTTTTTCTGCCATCTCGTACATCTTTTTGATGGCCTTTTTGCTCTTCAATGGCTTCACTCCTAAGGGGATCTTGCCTTTCAGCAGCGCTGTCGGCGCAAGGTGCATATCCTTGAAGAGGTTGCGGGTACGGATATTGAATTCAGCCATCATCCTTAATTCGTAATTCCTTCCGTAACGCTTGATCATATCAAGGAAGATCTCGTGGAATTTCCTGATGTTCTTTACCTGTTTGGAATCAGAGGTGAAGTTTTCTTCAATGGCCAGGTGACGTACTGCTTCCATTACTGCAGGTATGTTGATCTCACGCGGACAGCGTCCCGAGCAGGCCGAACATGTAAGGCAGAACCAGGTGGAGTTAGCCATCAGGGTTTCTTCCTTAAGTTCCAGCTTGATCATCTGCATGATCTCGCGGGGTGGAAAATCCATGAAATTTGAGACCGGACAAGTCGATACGCATTTGCCGCACTGGTAACATTCCAGCACATCAGCGCCGCTTTTTTTATTCACGGCTTCCAGGAAAGCGTTCTTACCTTTGTATGAGAGTGTTATCATATAAATTCCTTGGAACTGTTAATATTTTAACAGTCCAAAGTTACTAAAGATTTCTTTTGGACAGAATCTAAATTAGGTGGGGTCCTGATTCTCTGTTTCCGTCGTGTTTTTCACGGTTCACGGTTCACGGTTCACGGTTCACATTCCTCTTCCGCCGGTGAGGACACTGTAAATCTTCGGAGTTAGGAAACGAAGAATAAATCCTGTAATAATACAAAACCCGATGACTATTATTGGAAGCAGGATAAAAGCCGCGAGGTGGAAGGCGGGCATGGGTTCAAGAAGGGACAGAAAAGGGGTTATGACATACGCGATCAGGGGGGTGTGCAATGCGTAAATAATAAAAGCGAAAGCGCTCAGCCAGGTAAACCAGGTGCGCTTCATAAACCATTTTACCATGGGATCCAGGCCATACCAGCATGCAACAAGCCCACTGAGAACTACCGCTTTATGCATCAGGGTCAGGATCGGAAATACTGCACCACCAAGTAACGGCTGACCTTTCCATGCCAGGAAGGTTTTTATAAATGCAAAAGAAACGAACATAATACCCCATAACGCTGGTTTAAGCCGTGATGAGGGGCTTTCTATATCGAAGCTGTTTTTCTGCATCCATATTCCAAGGGAAAAGAACAACAGGCCTTCCCCTTCAATTAAGCCGACATTGATAGTGGCTAACCAGAGCAGGGTAGCAGAAGAAAAGAAGATCCAACGCCCTGTCCTGTTCATGACACACCACCGGAGCACGGGGTAAGCAAGATTATATATGAACAGAACACGGATGAACCAGAGCTGGTAGGGTATGGGGAGCAGGAGCCAGCACACCAGCAGCTCATACCATTTGTAATTATGAAGCAGCTGCCTTGTATCATCGATCTGTGCAACATGCGAACCCGAGACCAGGGCACGGCTCCAGGGAAACAGTTCAAGCCCGTAAGTAAAAGCAAGTCCGAGCGCACTCCAGATCAGGTAGGGAAGGAACAAGGTGCGAAACCGTTTCCCTGCGCGTGATTTGTACGAGCGGTCATCATGCATTGCAAACAGGTAGCCCGAAATGATGAACAGCATCGGTATCCTGAAACGGAAGATCCCGTTTGCAAGGAAATACTCTATAAAGCCGGAAAATGAGAAAGGTTCACCCGGGATGGTCCAGGGCTGCAGGTAACGTTCCTGCATATTGTAACCATGCACAAACACAAGCACCGCCATGGAAACAAAGGACCAGAACCTGAATTTGCTGCTGACAAAAGGATTAAGTGCAGTGGCGCTCATATGCTTCAAGTAAAGAACCCTTAATTTTTCCTTCAATCCTCCCGAATTAATGCCGGGGGGCAGGAAAAATTAAGGGTCCCTGGTTAGAGTATTGCAGGTTTACTGCAAGGTAAATTTGATAGGTAAGTTAAACTGCACACGAACAGGCTGTCCGCGCTGTTTGCCTGGTCCCCATTTGGGCATGGCTTTAACAATACGGATTGCTTCTTCGTCGCAACCGCCGCCGATACCACGTTTCACAACCGCGTTACTGGTTGACCCGTCAGGTTCAACAACGAAAGAAACGAATACACGTCCCTGGATTCCAAGTTCTTTGGCTTCTTCAGGATATTTCAGGTTTTCACCCAGCCATTTGTAAAGGGCAGCTTCACCACCCGGGAAGGTAGGAGGCTCCTCAACGATCAGGAAAACCTCTGCTTCCACTTTCTGTTCAATTACCTGTGTCTTTACCTCTTTTTCCTCCACCTGAACTTCTTCACTGGGAGCTTCGTTGTTTTTGTTCTGGTTCAGAAGGTCCTGTTTACCGAAATCCGATTCCACATTAGTGTCTTCAACAACCTTTGGGGCCGTGAACTTTACTTTTTCCACTAAAGCTTCAGGCGGTGGTGGGGGCGGCGGAGGAGGCGGCAGATCTTCTTTGGGCATATTCAGCATCTCGGCCGTTACCGATTTCTCCTTTTCCCTGAGCAGCTTTTCCTTGTTCAGGTATGCATTGATCAAAGGATAGGCAGCGGCGGAGAAAAGGACGAGGATGCCAATAATCAAAGAAATAGTAAGATACCGGCTGTACTTCTTTCGAAGTACATACGAGCCGTATTCCTTATTACGGTTCTTGAAGACGATTTCCTCCAGCGATTCTACACGCTGATTTTCAAGTGCCATACGGTCTGTGTTTAAATGTCAGTAAAAATTTATTTCGGAGCATTTTTCAGCATGTCTTTTTCAACCGAGTTGATATCTACAATAGCATAACTGGCGATATTGCAGATAGCCATCTCATCGATAATGTTGACAATGTCCTTGTACTTTGCTTTATCATCAGCCTTGATCAGGACGATGGGACCTTTTTTATCGTCCTTTTTCATCCTCTTGATCTCGTTGTCGAGTGTTGTATCAGAAACCACTATTTTACCTGTAACGCGTTTATCGCGGTATTCAGCGATCTTTGCAAACAGGTCGCGGTTCTTGTCCAGCAAGATTTTACGGATTCCGTCTTTGCTGAAATTGGTTTTGACCAGCATAGGCAGAGGTGGTTTTTTTGGATCGGCCATACCGACGTAATAATACACCTTGTCTCCTTCCGACAGGATGATATTAAGGGTTCGGAAAGCCGCGATCTGTGGCTTGTCTTTATCCTTATCCTTCGAGTCTTCCTTATCGGGCATGGTGATAACCATTACTTTTGCCTTGCTGAAAGCAGTGGTAAGCATAAAGAAGGTAATCAGCAAACACATCAGGTCGACCATTGGGGTCATATCGATACGTGTTCCGTGCTTCTTCGCTTTACGCTTTCCACCCTTTTTACCTTTTTCTTCTTGAATTATTTCGGCCATATAGGATTTTCTTAAACGTTATGGTTTCTCATTACTTCGTTGCAGCAGGAAGATCCTTCATGGAAATTTCCTGTTTCTGCAGGTTGGTAACGAGATTAAATTTATTCACCTTGTTATCCTGTAACAAGTCCATGACCTTCTTGACTATCTTATAGTCTGTATCTGCATCTCCCTTGATGGCGACTTCGGCCCCGACATTTGTCAGTCGGGCTTCACGTACCCACCATGCAAGCTGGTTATCTGTTGAATCCATTGGGATGCCTGTTTGCAGTTTCTCCTTCTCTTTGGAATCTTTCGAATTAAGCCATGTTTTCAAGTCCTTAATAGGTAATCCAAATGACGACATGGTTCCAAATTTGGCAATTTCCGCTTTGGTGAAAGTGATCTTATACTGCTCCCCGATTTTTCCCAGCAGCTTGCTGCGGAAATGAGTCGAAGTATCTCTACCGTTGTCAATATTGAAATAGACCTTACCATCCTTTGCAATGAAGATGGTCATAAGGTCTGCATCAGGGGCCTGTTTTTCCGAGATCGATTGAGGTGTTGTAATGACAGCAGCCTCTTGAGGACGGAATGAAGCCGTAAGCAACAGAAAGATCAGTAGCACAGAAAACAAATCCACCATGGGTGTCATGTCTATATGCGGTGTTCTAACCGGTGGTTTTATCTTTGGCATGGAATTCTGGTTTTAAATTATAAATACACAGTATTATGTACATAATTTGTTGAAACGCCAAAAATATTACTTGGCAGAAGCTGCAAATGACTGTACAAGGCTGAATCCTGCCTCATCAATTTTATAGGTAAAACTATCGATTTGTGTTGAGAAACTATTGTAAAGAACAATGGCCAGCAATGATCCGGTGATACCGAAAGCAGTATTGATAAGGGCCTCAGAAATACCGGTTGCAAGTGCAAGTGCATCAGGGCTGCCGGCCTGGGCCAGAGCTCCGAATGCGCGGATCATCCCAAGTACTGTTCCCAAAAGTCCGATCAACACTGAGATTGAAGCAATGGTTGAAAGGATGACAAGGTTCCTCGAAAGCATCGGAAGCTCAAGAGCTGAAGCTTCTTCAAATTCCTTCTGCAGGGCAACGATCTTCTGGTCTTTAACCAGGGTTTTATCGTCCTGGAGAGAGCGGTAGCGAACAAGACCAGCTTTCATAACATTTGCCAGCGAACCTTTCTGCTTATCGCAAGCTACGATAGCATCTTCGATTTTGTTGGAATCCAGAAGGCCCTGTAAGTTCTTTACAAATACATTGATACGGCCCTTTCCCTGTGCACGGGTCAAAGTAATCAGACGCTCGATTGAGAAAATGATCAGGATAAGGTTAACAGTCATCAGGAGAGGCACGATCATTCCCCCTTTGTAAATGATCCCGAGATAGTTGCCAGGCAGCGGAGTGCCATTATGGTTTCCGCCTTCGAAGTTGATAGGGTTACCCATCACATACTTGAAGATTAAGTAAGATACGATAAGGGCTATGATCATTGCTCCTAACGTAAACACCGATCTTAAGGCGTCCATTAATCCGCCTTTGCTGCTTTTGTTGCTCATCGTTAATTGAATTTAAGTTATAAAATACTTGAATTTATTAGTTTTTTGCGATTTTTTGCAGGGTGACAAAAGTACAAAATTATTGATTGAATACCAATACCCCCTAATTCACAAACTTTTTCAGGTTATCAATGATCTGCTTGGCTTTCTCTGCTTTGTCATCTTTCGGATCAATCCCCAGCACTCTGTTACTGAATGCAATTGCGGTAACAGCATATTCCTTATTCTTTGTCCCTGCATATTGCAGGAAATAGTAGTATGCCAGATAGTAAAAAGACTCTATCCTTTCCTTGTTGTACTTGGCTGTATCACTTTGTGTCTTGACAATTATAATTTCATATATCGGTTTCGCGAGCCCCTGCTTTGATGTTGAGTCAATGTTCGACTTGGTCCTGGCCCTCCATACAAAACCTGCAATATGATCAGGCTGAAGCTGGTTGAAAATTGCCAGGTTTGTATCGGCCTGCTGAAAATCCTTCACATTGTAAAATACTTTGCCGAGGTTATAATAATCCATCGGGGCTGCTTTCTTAAGGATGATTTTCTTCTGGTAAGTTTCAATTGACTTGTCATATTTCTTCACTTTTGTATAACATAAAGCCGCTTCGGAAAGAAGTTCCGGCTTGGTAGTATCCATTTCAAAGCCCTTCAACAGCGCCGCAGATGCCTGTTCATCCATTTTATTCCTTGCCAGGATCCTTCCATAATAAATGTAATCGGCGGCACGGATCTTCTCAGGCTTTTCAACGGTAAAAAACTTTTTTATATAATAAAGAGCCTTGTCATACTGTGATGTTTCGAAATAGGCATAGGCAAGAGCCCGGTTAAGGTCATTATTTGTTGAATCAACCTTATAAACCTCATTAAGCTGATTGATCGCCTCTTTATATTCCTGCAGATCAAAGAGGATATTTACGAACTGTATCCTTGCCGTAGTATTTCCGGCCGAAAGCTTCAGGAACCTGGCAAAATCCCTCTTGGCATCATCATTCCTGTTTGCTTTAGCAAGAAGGAATCCTCTTTCTCTGTATGCAGGAGCATAGCTGGAATCAATCTTGATGGCTTCATCATAATAAGTGAGCGCACTCTTGTATTGCTTTGCACGCATCCATAGCTGACCTATGCGCACTTTGGCAAAAGGGGACTGGGGATTAAGACTCTGAGCAATATTGTAATTCGTAATGGCGTTGGATCCGTCGTTCAGAAGCAGGATATATGCATCCCCCTTGACAATAAACAACTCATAGTTTTTTGGATCCAGCTTTTCTGCATTCTTCAAAATAGCGAAGATTTGTGCGGTATCTTTAATATGCGCTCTTACATAACCGTTAGCCATCCTGATCAGGACATTGGCCTGTTTGGCCGGATCCATAACAATACTTTTATTGGCCTTGCTCGGCAGAAGGGCTGAAGCCTTTGAATAATAATCCTGTCCGGTGCTCCTGTCTTTGTTCAGAAATGCAATTTCGCCCATACCTACCAGGTTAATGGGATTAGCGGGATCTTTCTGAATGCCTGACTGGAAGATAATCCTCGCTGAGTCAGATATCTCTTTCAGCGAATAATTCGAAGTATCGGAGAAGTATTCATTGATAAAATTTTCGCCATAATAGTAATAGGTCTCACCGTCGGCCGGATTCTGTTTGATTAAAACTTTATAAGCAGAAGCGGCTGATTTGAACTGTTCACTGCGCATAAGCCAGATAGCTGCTTTGAGATCCTGAGCCCGGGTTTCCGAAAGAAACGGGAGTAGAAGCATCAAAATAATAACCAGTCCCGATTTTCTTGAATAACTCATCATAGGGTTATTTGTTCTAATGGTTAATGTTTAATTTGAATAATCCTGACAGGCATGGCGGCAGGAACCATCCCCGACCTCAGAACGATAAGTTGGCCCTTCTCCCCTGCAATAAATGAAGATAAGCCATAAGCAAGACCTCTGTATGTCTGCCTGTTGATACAATAGATGTTTCTTGTAAACGGATAATCCCCCTGTGCAATATATGCCTGGTAGGGTTTGTAGAAGTTTGCGCCCGGATCATCATTACCGGGTGCGCTTATACCAGCAATTTTCACCTGCCTCAGGAAACGGTTTGAAACCGTATCTTCCTTGTCGCTGATCCAGTTCACACTGATAACACCGATGGCATTAGGGTTGTTTGCAACGAATGAAATGACTCCGGCATTGGAATTAACTGCAAAACAACACGGAGGCAGCTTGTCCAGCTTGAATTTTTCCTTGATATACCTTGGGTTGCAGGATTTGTAATTATCAAATACCACTTTTATTTCACCAAGTTTTGATTTAGGGTTCAATTGTTTCCATGTCTTTACCTCGCCCTTGAAAATGCCTTCGATCTTATCATAAAACAGGTTTGTGTCGGGGTTTTCAGGGTTGACTATAAATACGACACCGTCATAGGCGATCAGGGTAGTCTTTGGGATGAACTGCCTTGCATTAAGATATTTCTCCTCGTCAACTGTTAGTTTGCGGCTGACAATCATCAAAGGCAGGGAATCTTTCATGAAAAGGTCAAAGATATCGGATTCGTTATCGTATACCGTATCGAACTTAGCATATTTATAAAGTGTTTCAAAAGTATAGATCTCCGTATCCAGTAAAAGCCGGTAAGAATCGTCGATACCGACTTTCATCCTTCCATGTGTCGGATTATCGGTCTCCTTGCCTCCGGTCCCTCCTCCACATGAAACCAATAACAGCAGGATTATTAACCCTGCCGCTCCGAAAGTCCAGACACTGGCTTTTCCTGTTTTCATAAAATCATTAAATGCTTAGAATCAGCAGGTTTGTCAAAACTGAAACACAAATTTATGAATAATATTATTGCACCTTGAAAATTAATAGGCTAAAATAACGGGAAACAGGTGAAAATGCAAGAAAAATCGGTTATTCGTCAGTTTCTTCCCGCGACTTCGACCATATCCTGGCCAGACGGAATCCACCGTACAGGAAAAGAAAAACCGAAAAGATGACTTTAGTGGTCTGGGGCAGGTAGCGCAGCATGGGGCTGAAGAAGATGAACGCCCCGAGGAAAAAATACAGGCAGGCAACGGCGTAAGAGAAGTACTTATAATATTTCTTCACTGGGAGCTCTTAGTAGAGAATGTACAAATTACAATGTACAAATTACAAATATTAGGATAATAGCAGGATGCTGAATTTGTACATTGTACATGGTACATTGTACATTTATTTTCCACTTATCTTTCGACCTGGTAATACGGCACATCCCAGTCCTGGTCAGGCCACTGGTTCCAGTAAGCAGGGTTCAGTATATGGCCGTCCTTTCGGCGGAGCTTCCTTTCGTAAAGATTGATCATGGCACTGAACACTATATCTGTCACTCCTAAAACTGATGTGGCAAGAGCAGACCCGTCTTTTGCTTTTTCCTTTTCGGTCTTAACTTCGTACCCGTTAAACTCAAGGATCTCTTTGAGGAACTTAACCCTTTCTTCCGATGCACCTGTTTCAATAACACTGCACCTGATACCTTCTATCTCTGTAACTGTATGTTTACCTTTTAACATGATTTTTTTCTTTTTATTTCGCTACTTCACTACCTCGCTACTTCGCTATTTCAATAAAGTCCGAAACTCAAGCCGTTGATGGTCTCAAATACTACGCTCACTATGCCGATAGCAAATATGCCAACCAGGCAAAGTATCAGGCCGAGGTTAGTGTAAAAATCGCTTTTTATGCGCTGTATAGGCCTGTCGCTGCGGTTCAGGAACATGGCTTTGATTACCAGCAGGTAATAGTATAATGAAATGATGGTGTTGATGATTGCGATAAGGACGAGGATATACAGGCCGTGATTTGCCGCTGCTGCAAAAAGGAAGAATTTGCCGAAAAAGCCTGCAACCGGCGGGATGCCTGCCAGTGAAAAGAGTGACAGCATCATGACCATGGCAAGCCTGGGGTTGGTCCTGTAGAATCCGTCATAATCGTTGATAGATTCGAATCCTGTACGGTTAGATACGATGGATACCACTCCGAATGCGCCAAGGTTTGAAAAGATGTAAACCAACACAAAATAGATCACGGTAGCCATGCCATATTGGCTCTGCCCTATGACCCCGAGGAGAATAAAACCGGCCTGGGCGATGGAAGAGAAAGCCAGGAATCGTTTCAGATTTTGCTGGCGGATGGCAAAGAGGTTACCCATGGTGATAGTGAGAACAATAATAATATACAGCACATTACTCCACATCAGCGCGATCTTGCTGAATACGGTGTACAGAAGTATGGTTAAAATGAATGCTGCGGCTCCTTTGGAAACGACCGAAAGATAGGATGTGATATTGATGGGTGCTCCTTCATACACATCGGCAGTCCAGAGATGGAAAGGAACCAGGGAGATCTTAAATGCCATGCCTGCAAAGAAAAATATGAAGCCCAGCACCTGGAGTGGAGTTCCTGTAAAAGCCGGACCAACTTCGGCAAAATAAAGGGTTCCGGTTGTCCCGTAAATCATCGAAAGTCCGTAAAGCAGGATTCCCGAAGACAAAGCTGAAGAAAAAATGAATTTCACACCGGCTTCGGCTGATTTTTCCTTGAACCTTTCGAAAGCTGCGAGCGCTGCCAGGGGAATAGTTGCAAGTTCAAGTCCCAGGTAGAACATCAGGAAGTCGCCAGAAGAGATCATATACTGCATCCCGATCAGGGTGGAGAGAAGCAGAATATAATATTCGCTTATCTTCTCAGTGTTCTCAGGTTTCCTAAGCCAGTCTACACTCTGTACCATAACAATGAAAGCCCCTATATTCAGAATATTCTTCAGCATAATGATCAGGTTTGTCGTCTGATACATGCCGCCGAACAAACTGCCAGTCGGGCCGGGGATGAAACCGAGGATAAGAACAGCCAGCATGAGCAGGATAGCCGGCGTTATAATCCTGTCCTTTTTACCGGCGGGAAGAAAAATCTCAACAAGTAAAAGAATTACCGTGATGGCAATCAGCAGTAATTCGTGTCTCATGATCAACATGGGTCGGATATTAATTAATTTTTTACTTTTTTCTTTTTAATGAAGTACGGGACCTGCCAGTAAAATCCTCTGCATTACCGGTACCAGTCCGTTATTTATCATATCGCTAAGCCATAACGGGGCCATGCCGATAGCAGTAATACCAATGATGAGAACAACAATGCTGATACGGTCAAACCATTTCCCGTCGGTTATATGATTGAACTCTGGATTTTTGATCTTTCCCAGCAGCAGTATCCCCACAACACGCAATATATAAACTGCGGTGACCACGATGGATGAAACTGCGAGAATGGTGCATACTCTGTGGAACACATCATTATGCTGGAAGGAACCGACAAAGATCGTCATCTCGGCAACGAAGCCGCTGAATCCCGGGAGGCCGAGCGAAGCGAGGCCGCCGATAACATAAGCCACTGCGAGGAAAGGCATGACTTTCATCAGTCCTCCCATTTCGTTGATATACCTGGTGTGGGTTCGTCCGTAAATCATGCCGATAAGGGCAAAGAAAAGGGCTGTCATGATACCATGGGAGATCATCTGCATGATGGCCCCGTTCATGGCGGTCTGGTTCATCATAAGTACTGCGAAAAGTACAAGCGAGCAATGGCTCACCGACGAATATGCATTGATGTATTTAAGGTCTTTCTGCCAGATAGCTCCGAAGGCTCCGTAAACAACTCCGATGGTCGTAAGGATCAAAAAGATCCATGCCATTTCATGAGCGGCACCGGGAAGAAGGAACACTGCAACACGGTAACATCCGTAACCCCCGAGTTTCATCAGAACACCTGCATGAAGCATGGATACTGCAGTGGGTGCCGAAGCATGACCGTCGGGCGACCAGGTATGGAACGGGAAAAGAGCCCCAAGTACCCCGAAACCGATGAAAAGGAAGGGGAAAAAGAACCTCTGGGCTGCCATTGGAATGGTCACTTTGGAGATCTGGATTAAATTAAAGGTAAGCTGACCGCCTCCGGGTGCAGAATTAAAATAAAGGCCTAGCAAGCCAAGCATGATAAAGGCCGAGCCACCCATCAGCATCAAGGTAAGCTTCATGGCTGAATAATGCCTCGGACCGCTTCCCCAGATACCAATAAGAAGGTACATCGGGATAACCGCAATTTCATAAAACAGGAAAAGTGTAAAGAGATCCAGTGAAATAAAGAACCCGAAGACTCCGCCGGCAAGAAGAATCAGTGAAGTGAAAAATTCCCTCGGCAGGTCTGTCACATCCCAGGATGCAAAAATACCGGCAAAGATCACGATGGAAGTCAACCCGATCATGGCAACTGAAACGCCATCCACACCAATAAAAAAATGTATATTCAGGTTCTTGTACCAGACCATGTCGGTCGAGAAAAGTATCTCTGCAGTATTCCCTGCAGCCCTGGCAGCCAGGAAAAGATAAATGAGGGTCCCGGCCAGAATAAGCTGACAGCCCATCCCGATAACGGCCGTCCATTTGACCTGCATATGGGTCTTGCTGAAAAATATCCCAATGGTAGTCAGAACAGGGATTACGATGAATAATAACAGAAAACTCATTATCTTATCGTTTTAATTGGTCAATAAATAGATGAATAACAAAGCCAGGCCAATGACCCCGGAAACAAAGGCAAGGGCATACTGCTGCAGCTGCCCCGACTGGAATCCCTTGATCTTATCGGAGGCGACATTGGTAACGAAAGCTATCTGGTTCATGGCGCCGTCGACAATATGACGGTCGAACCATGCTATCGGCCTGGATACATAATTGAACAATATTTTCTTGGTGATGAAAAGATAGACCTGGTCAATGTAAAACTTGTTGAAGGCTGCAGTATAAAATCCGCCGAGAGCAATTGAAATTTTCTTTGAAGTCTCTGATTTCCTCATATACAGCATGGTAGCTATACCGATTCCGACCAATGCAATGAATACTGCAGGGATGGCAATGCCCCATTCGGTATGGGTTTCAAAGGGCACACTATCGGAAGTCACAAGTTTTGAAAAAGGAATAAAGCCTGCAAATGTCGAGCCAATCGCCAGAACGATAAGCGGGACGGTCATCGTGGCCGGAGCTTCATGCGGTGTATGATGGTAGTGCTGATCCTTTCCCCAGAACACGTTAAAATAAAGGCGGAACATATAAAATGCAGTCATTCCGGCCACCAGATATGACATGGCAAATAAAACTTTATTATGATGGAAGGCTGCAACCAGGATCTCATCCTTGCTGAAAAATCCTGCAAATGGGGGAATACCGGCAATAGCAAGACAGGCTATGAGGAAGGTGGCATGTGTGATGGGCAGGTATTTCCTTAATCCTCCCATCTCGTTCATATAATTTGAATGGACGGAATGTATTATTGCACCGGCGCCAAGGAAAAGTAAGGCTTTGAAAAAGGCATGCGTGAACAGGTGGAACATGGAGGCCATGTAACCAAGGCCTTCCTCCCCTCCGTATCCTGAAACACCAAGGGCCAGCATCATCATACCGATCTGCGACATGGTCGAGTAAGCCAGAACGCGTTTAATATCATATTGGGTACACGCGATCACAGCAGCAAATAATGAAGTAAACCCTCCTACCCAGGCCACGATCTCCAGACCCGATTGTTCATGATGGAAGATCGGGAACATGCGTGCAACAAGATAAACTCCTGCAACGACCATGGTTGCGGCATGGATAAGAGCCGACACGGGTGTAGGGCCTTCCATTGCATCGGGGAGCCAGATATGCAGAGGGAACATGGCCGATTTACCGGCGCCGCCCATGAAAATGAACAGCATAGACCAGGTCATGGTCGACATGCCCAGGAACATGATGCCCTGGCCTGAAGTAAAAGCCGGGCTGTTCGGCCCTGTAAGAGTTATAAAATCAAAAGTGCCCGTCATATATGACAGGAGCAGGATGCCGATAAGAAATCCCAGGTCGGCAAATCTTGTCACAATGAATGCTTTCTTGCTGGCAGCCACCGCTGAGTCCTTCTCATAATAAAACCCGATGAGCAGGAAGGATGAAACCCCTACAAGTTCCCAGAAAATATACATCTGGAAGATGTTGGTTGCAATAACCAGTCCCAGCATGGAAAAGCTGAAAAGCGACAGGATGGAGAAGAAACGTGCAAACCCTTTCTCCCCTTTCATATAACCCAGTGAATAAATATGAACCATGAATGATACCGTCGTGATGACGATGAGCATCATTACCGAAATAGGATCCAGCAATACGCCTATGTCGATATGAAGCTTATCGGTCAGGTGAAGCCAGGTCATATTGAAACCCAGTACCTTCTGAAAAGCACCTCCGACCTTGCCAAGTACAAAAAAATACTTGTATGCGGTGATGACTGCCAGTAAAAAATTAATTCCCAGACCCGTGGTTCCTATTATACCGGTCACAATGGGTTTGAACCTGTTGCCGGTAAGCCCCGTTCCCACGAACACTATCAGTGGTATCAGAAGTATCCAGATGGTGTAACTGAAATCGATCATATCAATGGTTTAAAAGTTCGTTTGTTTATTTCTTGCACCTTAGCCGTGAATCGTGAATCGCGACTCGTAACGGTTCATGATTCGCGGATCACGGTTTAATATTTCATTTCATTCATGTTTTCCACATCAATATTCACTAAACGGCGGTAAATGTTGATGATGATTGCTATGGCCACTGAAGCCTCGGCGGCGGCTACTGCAATGATGAAGAGAGTGAAATACATCCCTTCGAGATGCCCGGGGTAAAGGATCTTGTTAAACGCCACGAAGTTGATACAGACCGAATTAAGGATGAGCTCGATCGACATCAGCATAGTGATAAGATTTTTCCGTACAAGGAATCCGTAGATCCCGATGAAAAACATTACGGTGGAGAGAACCAGGAACCAGTGAATTGGAACGCCTTCGAACATAAGTGTATATTTAAAACTTAATCTTTTCTTTTCTTAGCCAGGATTATCGATCCTATCATTGCAGCAAGCAGCAACACGCTGATGACTTCAAAAGGAAGCGCATAACCGTATTTGCCCGTGCTCAGCATGCCTTCGCCTATGGTATGGATGTCTACCCTTGAGGAGTCGAAAGTCTTTTGAACAAATTCAGTCTGAAGTATTGTCAGAATGCACAACACGGCCCCGGCAACTGCTGCAATTGCAGCATATATCCTCTTGGTAACCGGCGGGATGCTCAGCTTTTCGTTGATATGGCTGGTGAGCAGGATTGAGAAGATGATCAGCACGACAATGCCTCCTGCGTACAGCGTCAGCTGTATGGCGGCAAGGAAGTTGAACCTGAGCAGGAAATACAGTCCTGACGTGGAGACCAGAACGAACAACAGGAATGTGGCAGCCCTGAGGATACGCCTGCTGGTCACGGTCAGTAGTGAAAAAACTACGATCACCACCGAAAATAGCAAAAACATGAATTGATTGTTCGTCATTACTCTACACCTTTAATGATGGATGAACCGGGTTGATTTAACACTTTTGTAAGCCTGGCACGGTCGAACACCGCATGCTCAAACTTCTGCCCGTAACCAAGCGCATTGGAAGGGCAGTTTTTAACACATAACCCGCAGAAAGTGCACATGCCGAGATGGTAAATATGCCTGTCGATGATGCGTTTTGGCTTGCCGTCCTCACCTGGGACCCTTGCCGCAATGACCTCTATTGATCCGTTGGGGCAGTTGTTTTCACAAATACCGCATCCGTTGCAGCTATGCTGGTTATTGCTGTCGTGAAGCATGATGACCTCACCTTTGAACCGTTCGAACATCTGCAGGGTTTTCCTGTTTTCAGGATACTGCTGCGTTACGATCTGCCCGGGGCTGAAGAAATACCGGCCTGTGACCGACATCCCTGTTAGCAGGGATTTCACCCCGTGGAAAATATCTGTAAAGTACTTAAAGAAGCTGTTCATAGAATGCTTAAAAATGCCAATGCATTAATACTAAAAATGCCATTACCAGTATGTTGACCAGGTTGATCGGGAGCAGGTATTTCCACTCCAGGGTAAGCAGCTGGTCGATACGCAGGCGGGGGAATGTCCATTTGAATAACATCATCAGCCAGATAATAAATCCTGTTTTGCCTATGTACCAAACAAACGGAGGAATGTAGTCCATGATGTGGTTGAAGCCTTCCCATCCCGAGATATGGAAAGGCATCCAGCCTCCCCAGAACACTGTTGCTGCAATGGAAGCAACAAGAAACATATTCATGTATTCGGCCAGGAAGAAGAACGCAAATTTGATACCCGAGTATTCAGTATGGAAGCCTGCTGTAAGCTCCGATTCAGCTTCGGCAAGGTCAAAGGGACCACGGTTGGTTTCGGCTGTACTTGCAATCAGGAAAATTACAAATGCAATGACAGCAGGGATATGTCCTTTGAAAATGAACCAGCCGTTCCTCTGCATTTCCACGATCTCCGAAAACTGCATGGTTCCTGCCAGGACGATGATAGTAAGCAGGGAGAGGCCGACCGAGAGTTCGTAGCTGACGATCTGCGCCCCGCTTCTAATGGCGCCGATGAGAGAATATTTATTGTTCGATGACCAGCCGGCAAGCAGGATGCCTACAACCCCGAGGGATGACACCGCAACCACATAAAGGATCCCGATATCGAAATCTATGGCATGAAGCCCTTTTGCAAAAGGCACTGCCGATAAGGCCATGAAAGAGGCAATGATGACGATAAACGGGGCAATATTGAAAAGCAGTTTATCGGAATCCTTGATATAAACCAGCTCTTTCATCAGCAGTTTGATAAAATCGGCGATGGTCTGGAAAATGCCGTAAGGTCCGACACGGTTGGGTCCGACACGGTTCTGCATGAATGCACAAACCTTTCTTTCGGCATACACCAGGAACAGGCCGACAACTGCATAGAAAAGCAGGAAGACTACCCCGATGATAACCCATTCGGTGATCAACGCCCAGGTAGGTGACATGATGCTGTTCAGCCCCTTGTCAATCCACTGGTTGAATGATGTAAAATCGTAAATATTAAAGGTCATATTACCTTGTTTTTATCTGTCAATATCCGGAATTACTAAGTCAAGTGAAGCGCCGATAGCCACAAGGTCGGCAATTTTCATACCGCGGCTGATATGATCAAGCACGCTCAGGTTTGAGAAACTGGGAGTGCGGAATTTCATCCTGTAAGGAGTCTTGTTCCCGTCGCTGACAACATAAAGGCCAAGTTCACCTCTTGCCGATTCGACCTTCTGGTAATATTCACCGGCGGGCAGTTTGATCACTGCTTTCATCTTGGCTGAATAGTCTCCCGCAGGAATGTTATCGATCAGCTGTTCGATGATATTCATCGATTCATGCATTTCCTGCATGCGAACCATGTAGCGGGAATAGGTGTCACAGCCATAACGGAGAACCTCGTTGAACTGGACCTGGCCATACATGCTGTATGGTTCATTCTTACGGATATCGCAGGACCAGCCTGATCCCCGTCCCGAAGGACCCGTAACCCCGTAACTGATGGCATCTTCTTTTGAAAGCATCCCTACCCCCTGGCTGCGCTGCTCGAAAATAACGTTGCCTGAAAGGATACGGTCGTAATCTTTAATTTTCTTCTTGAATGTCTTGATGAAAGCATGTACTCTTTTCTGGAAGTTAGGATGGAGGTCCTGCATCACACCGCCCGGGCAGTTGTAACTCTGAAGGAAACGGCTTCCTGTCGTTTCTTCCCAGATATCCAGGATCATTTCACGATCGCGCAGACCGTAAAAGAAACAGGTCAGTCCACCCAGATCCATGCCGAAACTTGACCACCAGAGCTGATGGGACTGTATCCTGGCCAGCTCATCCATGATCGTACGGATGTACTTAACTCTTTCGGGCACCTCTATCTCAAGGGCTTTTTCAACAAGAAGGCAAACCGCATGGTTGTTGATGTGTGCCGAAAGATAATCTATCCTGTCGGTAAGGTGGATCAACTGGGGGTAAGTGTCTTTCTCACACATTTTTTCTATCCCACGGTGGATGTACCCGCAATGTGGTTTCAGGCTTTTTACCATCTCACCCTGGAGGGAAACCACCAGGCGCAGCACACCGTGTGTTGACGGATGCTGAGGCCCCATATTAATATGGTACTCCTCTTCCTCGATCTTACTGACAGGCAGGTTGATTATCTCTTTCATAGACTAAAATTCAACGATGTTTACTTCATCCACATAATCCTTGCGCAGGGGATAACCCTTCCATTCTTCATCCAGGAAAATGCGGCGAAGATCGGGATGGTTGTTAAACCGGATACCGAACATATCGTAGGTCTCCCGTTCATGGAAATCGGCAGTCCGCCAGATATCGCAAACCGTATCAAATGCCGGATTGACCCTGTCGTCGGTCTTTACTTTGAGAACGACTGCATGCTTGTGGGTTGTGGAATTGAGATGATATACCACGGCAAGCTGCTTACCATAATCGACCCCGCTTAAACAGAAAAGAAAATCGAAACTCAGTTCCTGAGTGTTCTTCAGCTTTTCCGCCAGGTTGTGTAATTCGGCTGCCGGGACGACCAGTGTCAGATACTGCTTGTTTTCCTCCGTCTGTGCATCAGGCACAATCGAGAGAATCCGGGCTTTTAATGTTTCGTTATCCATATGTATAAGTAGCGAAATGGTGAAATAGCGAAATATCGAAATTTGTTTATTTACGACCCATGATCATGGATTCCTCCGGACGGGTAATGGTTTCGAGCTTGATCTTGCGTTGAAGCTGCATCACACCGTACAATAATGCTTCCGGGCGGGGAGGGCAGCCGGGGATATAAACGTCCACAGGGATCACCTGGTCAACGCCCCTAACCACATGGTAGGAATTATAATAGAACGGACCTCCGGAAACTGCACATGCTCCCATGGCAATGACATACCGGGGCTCTGACATCTGGTCATATAAGCGTTTTAAAACAGGGGCCATTTTGTTCACTATGGTTCCTGCAACAACGATAACATCGGCCTGGCGGGGACTGGCACGGTACACTTCAATGCCGAACCGGGCAAAATCATGGCGCGATGCCCCTGTGGCCATCATTTCAATACCGCAGCAACTGGTAGCAAATGTCAGTGGCCATACTGAATTTGAACGTCCCCAGTCAATGACTGCATCTATGGTGGTCATCAGTATGCCTGAACCGGTTTTTCTGAATAATTCCAGGGTTTCGTTGTCCTGGAAATCTTTTTCCTTGATATTCTTTATTCCCATTTCAATGCTCCTTTCTTCCAGGCATAAAGCAGTCCTATACCCAATACGAAAAAGAAAATCACGATCTCGGTGAAGGCAGTGATTCCCATGGTTTTCATCATAACTGCCCATGGAAAGATGAACACTGCTTCAACATCGAACACGAGAAAAATGATCGCGAACAGATAATACCCTACATTGAATTGCAGCCATGTAATGCCTTCCGTGGGAATACCGCATTCATAAGCTTCGGCTTTCTGAGGGTTTGTCGACGTTGGCGGGATGTAACTCGAGAATAGCAGGGCGATACCAACTAAAAATGCCCCGACTATAAAAAATAAAATCAGGCTTTCAGCACTCATAATGTTAACATGTTAACAGATCTGCCCGCAAAATTAAAAATTTATCTGACTTAACCTAACGAAGGGTACAGTTTATACTCTGTAAAAATTGGACAATGTATTCATTTACAGATCAGTTAACTACGGGATCCGTAAAATATCATTAGGGATATTGAGATTTATCAATCTGCGATTTGGTCAGCGATAAAGACAAAGATAAGAAACATCGGAAGGGACCCGGAGGCTGAATTTTTTATCTTTTGCAACAATAAATGTATCAAACGGTTTATATGTTTTCCAATCGGGTTCACCTGGCAGCTTCACTGTCATGCTCCCTGATGTAACAGTCATATATTCGACTGTGGATGTGCCGAATTCATACTCGCCTGCAGCCATAACACCGATGGTGGCAGGTCCTTCAGCCGTGTTGAAGGCGATGGATTTCACCTTTCCTTCAAAATATTCGTTGGTCCTGAACATAATGGATAGTCTTTTATTCATGCAAATTAAACATAAAAACAATAAAACCGCGCCTGTTGTGTTTATTTTCACAGTATCCTGACTTCGGATGAGAATGCGTCGGCTTGCAGGCTCTGCAAAAATGCACTAATTTTGATCGTTCCCAATCACTGCCCAATGAAAAAAGTTTTTATTGCAACCTTATGCCTGCTTTGTTTTGCCTGCAGCCGCCCTGATCTCATGCTTCAGCTCCAGAATGCAAAATGGATCGACCTTACCCATGATTATGATTCCACAACCGTATATTGGCCAACTGATGTGAACTTCAGGCATGATACCGTCTTTTACGGCATGACCGAAAAGGGTTATTTTTATTCATCTTTCAAATATGCAGCCGAAGAACATGGAGGCACCCATTTTGACGCGCCCATCCATTTTCACAAGGGCGGGAATACCATAGACCAGGTCCCGGTTTCCCAGCTTCACGGCCCCGCCGTTGTAATCGATATAAAAGAAAAATGTGCCAGAAACAGGGATTACCTTATAACCACCGACGATGTTAATAGCTGGGAACATCAGCACGGGAGGATTCCCGAAGGCGCCATCATTATACTTAATACCGGGTATGGAAAATTCTGGAACGATCATCAGAAATACACCGGCACTCTTAAAAAAGGCCCGGAAGGAGTGGCGGAACTGCATTTCCCTGGCCTGTCTCCTGAAGCATCAACCTGGATAATTACATACCGTAAGGTGAATGCCATCGGCCTTGATACCCCGAGTATTGATTTCGGGCAGTCAAAAGACTTTCAGACCCACAGGATCCTTACCGCGGCATCTCTTACCATGTACGAGAATCTCTGTAATCTCGATGAACTTCCCTCAACCGGGGCATATATCGTAGCCCTGCCTATGAAGATCAAAGGCGGAAGCGGCTCACCATTGAGGATTGTAGCTATCATAGCGCAAAAAGAACAGTAAGTATGAACCGGAAATACAAATAATGTACGATGTACCATGTACCATGTACAAATTATAAATATTTCAGTATTTGTAAATGGTACATGGTAAATTGTACATAATCATTTACTCATGATCCATCTCGACAACACTATTATCTCTGACGACATCCGCGACAGCTTTTTCTGTTGTGACCTTGATGCATGCAAAGGGGCTTGCTGCGTGGAAGGCGATGCCGGGGCTCCTCTTGAGGAGTTGGAGATCTCCCTGATAGAAGATTATTTTGAGTTTATTCTGCCTTACATGCTGCCGGGTGGTAAAAAGGTCATAGAATCTTCGGGTGTGTTTGATTATGATGCAGATGGAAATTATGTGACTCCTCTTGTGAATGACAGAGATTGTGCTTTTGTTTATTATGAGGATGGCATTGCCCGTTGTGCAATTGAAAAAGCTTTCCGGGAGAAAGCCATCCCTTTTCCCAAACCAGTATCATGTAACCTTTACCCAATCCGTATCAAACAACTTGCCAGCGGGGCTGAGGGGCTGAACTACCATAAATGGTCCATCTGCAAAAAGGCAGTTGAAAAAGGATACAGGCAAAAAGTGAAGATGTACAGTTTCCTTGATCAGGCACTGATCAGGAAATACGGAAGAGCCTGGTATAACAGGCTTTTAAAACTCATCGAACAATAAGCCCTACGTGGCCTGGCCTGTGCCACCTGCGGCTGCAAGAGCAGCACGCTTGGCTATAGCCCTCGTCCCGAATTCCTTATCCATCAGGAACAAGCCGCCCTGTTCAGTCCCTGCAAGCCTGAGCTGGTCAAGAATGCTGCGCACCGTGCTTTCTTCCTCAACCTGTTCGGTGATGTACCATTGCAGGTAGTTTGCGGTAGTAAAGTCTTTTTCGGTCACACAAACAGCATAGAGATCATTGATGGAAGCGGAAATAAACTCCTCGTGTTTAAGCACATTCTGGAATACGTCAAGCAGGGTTTTAAATCCGGCTTTGGGGGCTGGAAGAGCCGGGATGACTGCATTTCCCCCGCGATCGTTGAGATAGTGAACCAGCTTAAGCATATGAAGTCGCTCCTCCTCAGTCTGCGCATAAAGCCAGTCGGCAGCTCCGGGGTAGCCTGCCCTCTCGGCCCATGATGCCATTGCTAAATAAAGGCGTGAAGAATCCTCTTCCCTTTTGATCTGCTCGCTCAGAGCTTTTTCAACGTTCTTTGTAATCATACGCTCTTAATGAAAATTTGTAAATTGTAAATTCCACACATCATTTGTACATTGTACATGGTACATTGTACATTCTTATCATCCTTTAAGCGCCTCAGCGCCTGACACAATCTCGATGAGTTCGCTGGTGATCTGGTTCTGTCTTGCCTTATTGTAGGAAATGTTAAGGTTGCGGAGAAGGTCTTTTGCATTATCCGTTGCCTGCTGCATGGCTGTCATCCTGGCTCCCATTTCGGCGGCATAGGAATCCAGCACTGCTTTGAACACCTGGATGCGTAAGGTTTTTGGTATAAGCTCCCTGACTACGGTTTCCTTGTCAGGTTCGAAAATGTAATCCGCTGCAGCCTGGCTTTTCATGGCTTTATCTGCCGCAGCATCCTGAACTATGGGGAGGAACTGTTCGGTCACCAGTTTCTGCACTGCTGCATTCTTAAACTGGTTGTAAACGATCTCGATCCTGTCGAATTCTTTCTTTACAAACGCCTGCATCAGGGATTCTGCAAAAGGTGCAATGTATGCAAAGGTGAGTTTGTCAAAGAAGTCATCATGATGTGCTGCCACATTGTAGTTCCGCTTGGTGAAATACTCTGTTGCCCTTTTGCCGATAGTGATAATGCTCACATTTCCCTTGCTGAACTGGGCCTGGTATTTTTCGGCTATCAGCGCAAGTGTGGCCTTCATGATATTGGAGTTGAATGCTCCGCAAAGGCCCCTGTTTGAGGCTATAACGACAAGCAGAATTTTTTCGGGCTCTCTTTGTTCAGAATATTTGCTTTCACCTGAATTCTCAATACTCTCGCTGAGGTTTTGCAGCATCTCCCTGAGTTTGGCTGCATACGGCCTGAGTTTGATAATGGAATTCTGGGCCCTCCTCAGTTTGGATGCCGCCACCATTTTCATGGCGGAAGTAATCTGCTGGGTCGACTTTACCGACGCAATACGTATTCTGACTTCCTTAAGTCCGCCCATGAGTGAAATTATTTCTTTTCTTCGTATTTCTTCGATACATCTTTTGCGGCCTGTTCAAGCACCTTCAGGTCCTCATCCTTCAGCAGGCCTTTGCCGAGGTTGTCAAGAACATCATTATGCATGGTTTCCATATGATGCAGGAACTCGACCTCGAAATTCACAACGCTGCGGGTAGGGATGTTCCTTAAAAGGTTCTTGGTACCGCAGTAAATGATCGCGATCTGTTTACTCACATGCATAGGAGAATACTGGGGCTGTTTCAGGATCTCCACATTCCTGGCACCCTTTTCAATGACCTGCTTGGTTGCAGGATCAAGGTCGGAACCGAATTTGGCAAAAGCTTCAAGTTCGCGGAACTCTGCCTGGTCGAGTTTAAGGGTCCCGGCAATCTTCTTCATAGATTTGATCTGGGCATTACCCCCAACCCTGGATACTGAAATACCAACGTTGATGGCAGGGCGTATACCCGCGTTGAACAAACCGGTCTCAAGAAAGATCTGCCCGTCGGTAATAGAGATCACATTGGTGGGGATGTAAGCCGAAACGTCACCGGCCTGGGTTTCAATGATTGGAAGAGCGGTAAGCGAACCACCTCCCTTGACCATATGCCTGATCGATTCGGGAAGGTCGTTCATTTTTTTCGCGATGTCGTCGGCAGAAATAATCCTTGCTGCGCGTTCCAGCAAACGTGAATGCAGGTAAAATACGTCGCCTGGATAAGCTTCGCGTCCGGGAGGACGGCGCAACAGAAGTGAAACTTCGCGGTACGAAACGGCCTGTTTTGACAAGTCGTCATAGATCACCAGTGCAGGGCGGCCCGTATCACGGAAAAATTCTCCTATCGAGGCACCTGCAAAGGGCGCATAAAACTGCATGGCCGCAGGGTCTGAAGCGGTAGCCATGACAATCACTGTGTAGGGCAGTGCACCTTTGTCGTCAAGCGTTTTTACAATGTTTGCAACAGTCGAACCTTTCTGCCCGATTGCAACATAGATACAATAAACAGGTTCCCCCTTTTCGTAAAAATGTTTCTGGTTGATGATAGTGTCAATGGCAATAGCCGTTTTACCCGTCTGGCGGTCGCCGATGATGAGCTCACGCTGTCCGCGCCCGATAGGAATCATCGCGTCGATAGCTTTTATCCCGGTCTGAAGCGGCTGGTTTACCGGCTGACGAAAAATAACGCCGGGAGCTTTGCGTTCGAGCGGCATCTGGTATAGCTGGCCCTGTATGCTTCCTTTCCCGTCGATAGGCTGTCCAAGAGTGTTGATGACACGCCCAAGCAGTCCTTCGCCTACATCGATGGAAGCAATCTTCCGGGTACGTTTGACCTTGTCGCCTTCCTTAATTTCGGAATATTCGCCAAGAATAACTGCGCCGACGTTGTCTTCCTCAAGGTTCAGTGCAATACCCAGGACCCCGTTCTTTTCAAACTCTATAAGTTCTCCGGAACCAACATTGTTCATTCCGTAAATTCTTGCGATCCCGTCACCGACGGTAAGCACTGTGCCGACTTCTTCAAGCTCGGTCACGTTTACATAACCTGCAAGTTCCCTGCGCAGAATCGCAGTAACTTCAGCGGGTTTAATGTCTGCCATGGTCTATTCCTTTTACATATAAATTAATCCTTGCCACACCCTTTCTCATTCTCTCAAGCTGCTTCAGGATGCTGGCATCATATTGCTTGTCGTCCCAGCTCAGGACAAAACCACCGATCACCGAGGCGTCAACTTCTTCATGGATCTGGATATTGGCCCCGGTAAACCCAGCCATCATCGAGTTCAGCCTCGTCTTCAGTTCTTCACTCATCGGTATGGCACTCACCACCTTCAGAATGACTATATTCTCGTATCGGTTATACTGTTCAATGAACTGTAAGGTGATCTCCGGGATTGTCCTCTCGCGCCTCTTCGCAATAAGAAGGTTAATAAAGGTTACGGTAACCGGGTTGAATCCCCTAATAATTTCATCCATCACATTGCGCTTTTTCCCCGGGTTGATGATGGGGGCCCTGAGGAAAAGCCTGAGAGACTTGTTCTCCTGAAGAATTACTGCGAGCCGGAGAATATCCTTGTGGACATCTTCCAGGACATTCTTCTCCAGGGCCATTTCGAACAGGGCCTTTGCGTAACGTTCGGCGATGAGGGTAACGTTCATCTGGTTTAATTAAGTTTTATTTCATCCAGGAGCTGGCGTGCGAATTCTTCCTGTTTTTTGGGATCTGCAAGCTCCCTCTGCAATATCTTTTTCGCGATTTCAAGTGAAAGCTGTCCCACTTCATTCTTGAGCTCAGTAAGGGCAGCCATCTTCTCGTTCCTGATATTCTCAAGGGCGCTGGCTGTGATACGCCCTGCCTCCTCGCCGGCTTTCACACGGGCTTCCTCTATGATCTTTTCCTTGATTTTCCTCGCATCGTTGAGGATATTATCCCTTTCATTCTTGGCTTCGGCCAGAAGCTGCTCATTGCTGAACTGCAATTGCTTCATTTCTTCCTTCGCCTTATCGGCGGATAACAACGCATCGGTTATCGCATCTTCCCTGTCTTTCAAGGCTTTGAGAATCGGGATCCATGCAAATTTCTTTAGCAGGAAAAGTAAAGCCAGGAAGACCAGCGTCATCCAGAAAATAAGGCCTAATCCGGGGGTGATCAGTTCCATAGTTCGTTCTTTTTTTGTTTGATTAAGGAATTCAACGGCATGACCAACCGTCATGCCGTTGAATTCCTGCCGTTACTGCTAGATGAAAAGGATCAGCAGACAAACGACGATAGCAAAAAATGCTACTCCTTCGACGAGAGCGGCGGCGATGATCATGTTTGAACGGATATCACCAACAGCTTCAGGCTGGCGGGCAATGGATTCGAGAGCGCTGCCCCCGATCTTACCGATACCGATACCGGCACCGATAACTGCTATCCCTGCACCCAGACCGGCTCCCATCTTTGCGATCGGAACCAGGTTGGCTGCGACCTGCAGAATAATTGCTAATAGAGTCATGTTGTTTGTATTAAGGGTTACTACTAAAATTACGATTTACGATTTAATTACGATTTACGATTTAGTATTTTTATTTCGCTACCTCACTACCTCGCTACTTCTAATGGTGTTCCGGCTCCATCGTGGCCAGCCCGAAATACAGAGCCGACAGCAAGGTGAACACATATGCCTGTATGAAAGCGACAAGGAGTTCGAGCAGGTTCATGAAGATCATGAATGCAACTGAAACAACTGAAACCCCGTATCCCAGGGCGGCGTTCATGGCCCCGAAAATAAAGATCAGGCTTATAAAACCCAGTGCAATGATGTGACCTGCGGTAATGTTTGCAAAGAGACGAACCATCAGCACAAACGGCTTTGTGATGAGCCCGATGATCTCGACAATCGGCATCAGGGGCAGGGGAAGCTTAAGCCACCATGGCACTCCCGGGGTGTTTACAATGTCAACCCAGTAATGCTTGTTCCCGTTTACCGTGGTAAGGATGAAAGTAAAGACAGCCATCACCATTGTCACGGCAATATTGCCGGTGACATTGGCACCTCCCGGAAAGATCGGGATAAGTCCCAGTACGTTATTCAGGAAAATAAAGAAAAAGATCGTGAGCAGGTATGGCATGTATTTTTCATATTTCTTTTCCCCTATCGAGCTCTTGGCAATATCGTCACGTATAAAAATGATAATGGGTTCAAGCATGGACTGCATTCCTTTGGGCGCCTGGTTGCGGTTCCTTGCATATGCCCTTGCAACGGAAATAAAAATAAATAACATGAGAGCAGCGCTGATGAGGATTGCAAGTACGGTTTTGGTAATTGAAAAATCGTACACCCTGGGATCGCCTGGGGCGGCAAGAGTTCTTACTATCTTCCCTTTTGCAGGCCCCTCTGCAGGAAGGCTGAAGCCCTGGTATGAGTGCTCTTCGTTATGAAACCTTGAAGAACAGAAAGTATAAAGCCTGCCGTTATAATAAAGAATCACAGGAAGCGGAATGCTAAGTGTAAAATGACCGGCCTCGAGAATATGCCATTCATGGTTATCAACAACATGTTCCATGATCATGTCACCGGCATTGAACCCTTCGGCTTTTTTCTCCTTGTGCTCTTTCCCTGAAATAACACTGTCATTTGCCGGTACGAGATTCACATTCTCCTGGGCGCTTACCATGCCCGTAAATCCGTAAGCAAAGAAAAAGAAAGGAATAAGTAAAACAGCCCTGAAAAAGAAGCTAGTACGTGCCGGGAAATGTCTTCTCATCTTCTGAATAAAAATCTGAACGGCAAAGATAAAAACTTTTCTGATTTTTTGACAGTTTTCTTGCAAAGAAGGTGCTCCAGGTTCTGAGAATGAATTCAATGACTGAAGGATGACTTGCATTGCAAGCTGCAATGTCGCAATTTTTTTTCTATGGGCAAGTCTATTCTGTAACCTTTACCCGAATTCCTCGTCTTAATGTACCATTCACGGGAAATTGCCTATTTTTGAGGTTCCCAATCTTTGCTTAACCATAAAACCTATTGCAATGCGGGTATTGAAAATTTTACATCCGGGTATTTATATTCTTGCTTTTCTTCTGCTTTTTACTTCCAACGCGATGCCTCAGAAGGTATGGACGCTCGAAGACTGCATCAACTACGCCCTTGAAAATAACCTGGACATACAAAAACAGGTCCAGACCGTTGAATCCTATAAAGCCAACCTCACCCAGAGCGCCCTGGGATTGCTTCCAAACCTTAATGCCAATGGGACTAACTTCTGGAATTTCGGCCAGACCATCGACCAGTACACGAATACTTTTGCAACCACCACAGTGAGGTCAAATAATTTTTATATTTCCAGTAACATGGTCTTGTTCAACGGCTTACAGAAATTAAACACCGTGAAACAAAGCCAGATCATGGTTCTGGCAGGCAAATATGATCTGGATGTGCTGAAAAACAACATTTCATTGTCTGTGGCAGGATATTACCTGGATATCCTTTTCAATTCTGAATTGCTTGATGTGGCAAAACAGCAGCTTGAGATCACCAGGCTGCAGGTAGGCCGTATCCAGAAAATGGTTGATGCCGGGTCATCTGCAAGGGGAGACCTGCTGAACATACAGGCACAGAGGGCTGCCGAGGAGCTTACCCAGGTCCAGGCAGCGAACACCCTGAGCATATCCTACCTTTCGCTGCAGCAGCTTATCGATATGCCCGTGGCAAAAGATTTCCGCGTCGAAAAGCCGGTTTTAAAAGAAGTAGCGGCACCAAAACAGCCAGTCACACCGGAAATTATTTACGAGCATGCATTGAAGGATCGTCCCGAGATCAGGTCTGCTGAACTCCGCGTGGATGCCGCACAAAAACGGCTAGCTATCGCAAGGGGCATTATCACGCCTACCTTATCGGTTAGCGGATCATGGGGTACAGGGTATTCTGGAGCAGCCCTGGAAAGAGACCCGAATGTCCCGGGCGATACATCCTGGTCGGTGGTCGGGATCACCCAGAAATCAAAAGACCTGGTTCTGATGCCCGGGGTTAATTATGCCACCCGGGTCAAGTCTTTCGGAGATCAGCTGAGAACCAACAATAATGAGAGTGTGGGTTTCAGCCTCAGCATTCCCATCTTTAATGGCTGGCAGGGCCGGACCAATATAACCCAGGCTAAGATATCGAAATACCAGGCTGAACTGGACCTTGATATACAGAAAAGGAACTTGCGGAAGCTCATTGAACAGTCATATGCTGATGCCGTTGCTTCTCTTCAAAAATACAACTCCTCTCTTGAGAGGCTCAGTGCCCAGACGGAATCCTTTAAATATACCCAGCAGAAATTCGATGTGGGACTGATGACCTCTTTCGATTATAACAACAGCAAGAAGGACCTTACGAAATCCCAGTCTGACCTCTTGCAGGCAAAATATGATTTTATTTTCAAAACCACTATTCTGGAGTTTTATATGGGGAATCCTATTCAGATCCAGCAATAATTGCTTAATCCTTAATAACCTTAAATAATCCTTGCATGAGCTCAGTAAAATCCAGGAAAAAATTATGGATCATAATCGCTGCAGTAGCCGTTATTGCAGTTATAGTTATCATCGCTGTCGTCAAAGGAAAAGGCAATGACGCACAGAAGGTCTCTACTGAAAAAGTAGTAAAAAGGACGATCATCCAGACTGTATCATCCAACGGAAAGATCCAGCCTGAAAAGGATATCAAGATAAGCCCGTACATCTCTGGAGAGGTGGTTGAGCTGATGGTAAAAGAAGGAGTACAGGTTCAGAAAGGGGACCTTCTTGCAAAGATCGACCCTGAGATATATATATCTGCCTCAGACCAGGCCGAAGCTTCACTGAATACCCAGAAAGCAAACCTGGCTAACGCAAAAGCCAGGCTGGCACAGTCAAAGGCCACCTTCGAAAACGCCAGGCTTACTTTTGAACGCCAGGAGAAATTGTTCCAGCAGAATGTCATTTCAAAAGCAGAATATGACCAGAGCAAAGCTTCTTTCCAGGTCGCCCAGGCCCAGGTTACTGCAGGCGAACAGGATATCCATGCATCAGAATTCATGGTCAAGAATTCAGAAGCTGCGCTGAAACGTTCAAACCAGGACCTGAACCGAACAGCAATTTATGCCCCGAACGACGGAACTGTTTCGAAACTCAGTGTTTTAAAAGGTGAACGAGTTACCGGTGCTTCCCAGTTTTCAAGTGGTACAGAGATCATGCGGATCGCAAACCTGAACGAAATGCAGGCACTTGTCGAGGTGAACGAAAACGACATTGTAAGGGTTAAAATGGGAGACACTGCCTTGATTGAAGTAGATGCTTACCTGAACAGGAAGTTCAAAGGACTTGTTACCGAAATCGCAACTTCAGCAAATACCACGGGTGTCAGTGTTGACCAGGTGACCAACTTCAATGTGAAAATCCATCTTTTAAAGGAAGCTTACCAGGACCTGCTTGATCCTGCAAAGCCGGATTATTCCCCTTTCAGACCGGGGATGTCGTGTACCGTTGAGATCCAGACAGAAACAGCAGTCAATACCCTATCGGTGCCCATCCAGGCGGTAACAACCAGGGTTGCCAAGGACAGTCTCGACAAACTGAATGAGAAGACACAGAAAACCCGCGATAACGGGGATGAAAAGATCACATTTGTCAGCACCAAGAAGAAATCCGATGAAGTCAAAGAATGTGTCTTTGTAATTGTCGACGGAAAAGCGAAAAAGATCGATGTCAAGACAGGGATCCAGGACAATACCAATATCCAGGTATTGTCGGGGTTGAAGGAATCCGACGAAGTCATCACCGCCCCTTATTCACTGGTCTCCAAGACCCTCAACAACGGGGACAAGGTGAAGAAAGTCGACAAGAAAGATCTTTTTGAAAAGGAAAAATAGCCTATGGGCTCTATCCTTTGCCTTGAAACCTCCTCAAAGGTTTGTTCAGTCGCAGTCGGGAAAGACGGCCTGATTTTGAGTTGCCTGGAATCTGAAATTCCAAATGCGCATTCATCACAATTATCGGAACTCATTGAGAAAGCACTTCATGAAGCCGGGCTGAAGCTGAAAGAACTGGATGCCATCGCTGTAAGCATGGGTCCGGGATCATATACCGGTCTCAGGATAGGGGTTGCGGCTGCGAAAGGTTTCTGCTATTCACTGGACAAGCCGTTGGTAGCCATCCCCACACTGAAATCACTCGCTTTTGGGATTCATTCATGCGCAGATACTGAAACCGCATTGCTATGCCCCATGCTTGATGCCAGGAGGATGGAAGTCTACACTGCAGTTTATGACAGCCATCTGAATGAGATAAGGCCGGTTTCGGCCGAGATCATTACAACTGATTCTTTCATGGACCTGCTCGATACCGGTACCGTGATCTTCGGGGGTGAAGGCGCTTTAAAATGCAAACCCTTGCTGGGGCATCATAAACATTCGGTCTTCCTTGACGATTTCAGGCTTTCGGCCCGTTTTCTGTATCCTCTTGCTGTTGAAAAGTTCAGGCTAGTGCAGTTTGAAAACCTCGCCTATTTCGAACCCCATTACCTGAAGGACTTCGTTGCGGGGAAGCCGAGGGTGAAGGGACTGAAAGATTGAATTTCGATATTCCTTTCCTTATCTTTGCATCATGCCTGCTCTCCTATATAAGCGTTTCAAGACCCGCATCGTCGACATCGGGGGTGTTCCCATGGGAGGTAATTACCCGGTAAGGGTGCAGTCGATGACCAATACCAGCACTCTGGATACTAAAGCCACAGTAAAGCAGTCGATCAGAATGATAGAAGCCGGCTGCGAATATGTGCGTGTCTCGGTACCGGGGATTAAGGAGGCCGAAAACCTGAAGAGTATCCGTGCCAGGCTCAGGAAGGAAGGATTTGACACTCCTGTGATTGCCGACGTACATTTCAACCCTGCCATTGCAGAGCTTGCCGCCCGCGTCGTTGAAAAAGTGAGAATAAACCCTGGAAATTATATTGATAAAAAAAGGAGGCAGACCGATCCTTCATATTGGATGAATGAAGCCAACTATTCCAGGGAGTTGGAGATTATTTCGGAAAGACTCTCCCCCCTGTTAAAGATCTGCAGGGAGAACGGTACTGCCATCAGGATAGGTGTCAATCACGGCTCCCTGTCGGAACGTATCAGGACAAGGTATGGCGACACTCCGAAGGGAATGGTCGAATCGGCACTTGAATTTGCAAGGATCTGCGGGCATCATGGTTTCGGAAAGCTGGTGCTTTCCCTTAAAGCCAGCAACACCCGGATTATGATCCAATCGAACCGCCTCCTTGTAAAGGAAATGAAAGCTGCGGGCATGGATTACCCCTTACACCTGGGAGTGACTGAAGCCGGAGCAGGCGAAGACGGGCGCCTGAAGTCAGCAATCGGAATAGGCAGCCTGCTGGCCGACGGCATAGGCGACACGATCAGGGTATCTATTACCGAGGATCCTGAATTTGAAATCCCAGTAGCCTACGGGATACTCCAGGCAACAGGAACAAGGATCACCCGTACTGAATTTATCTCCTGTCCATCCTGCGCACGCACCTTATTCAACATACAGGAAGCAGTGGAAAATGTAAAATCCTCCACTTCACACCTCAAGGGGTTAAAGATCGCAGTTATGGGATGCATAGTGAACGGCCCCGGTGAAATGGCAGATGCTGATTACGGGTATGTGGGAGGAGCAAGAGGGAAGGTCATTCTGTACAAAGGCCAGGAAGCCGTGAGGAAGAATATCCCAGAGAGCAATGCGGTGGATGAACTCATCAAACTGATAAAGGAAAACGGTGACTGGACTGAACCTGTTGATGCCTGAGATTAACCTACGACAGTCCTTATTCCCAATGGTATTATTTCAAAGGTAAATGGGGTATGCCCCAGTGATTCGCCGTCGGTTTCCAGAAAAACCCGGCCGGTTGAGCGTATCCTTATCTCTTTCCCCTTGAATGTTTTCACAAAAGGAAGATTTACCAGGGAGCCGTCATAAAGTTTACGCACATGCTGTATGACCATGTACTTTGGCGCTTTCATGATCAGTGTTACATCGAGCAGCCCGTCATCGGGGACAGCAAAGGGAACCTGCATCATTCCCCCGCCGTTATATTTGCAGATCCCAACATTCATTGAGAATATCTCACCTTTAAAAACCTTTTTCCCGTCGACTTCGATAACAGCTTCCATAAACCTGTACTGGAAGAGACTGGCAAAAACAAAATAAAAATAGGTGAGGGGGCCGCCCCGGCCTTTGTCCTTCATCATATTGGTTTTCTTGTTTACCAGGGCGTCATAACCCATGCCGGCTACGTTCATGAAATACCTGACTGAAGGTTTGTCGTGGTGATAATGGGTTACTTTCCCGACATCCTGCACGAAGGTTTTTTCCTGCATCAATACAGCAAGGGCTTTCTTATAATCAAAGGGTATGTTGAACGACCGGCACCAGTCGTTGCCGGTTCCAACAGGTATCATTCCCAGGAAGATGTCTTTAGGATCTATCTTTTTCTGGATGACAATACCGTTAAGGACTTCATTCAGCGTACCGTCACCTCCCACGACTGCGATCCTTCGGTAGCCCTGCCTGATGCAATCCACGGCAAGATCAATGGCATGTTCGCGATGCGTTGTAAGCACAGTCTCGTGTTGAATACCCGACTCCCTGATAAGCCTGGATATCTTAGGCCAGTCGCGGACACCTTTACGGCTGCCGGCATTCGGGTTGACAATAAAATACCACGTTTTTTGATCGTCGGCCATAAAATTGGAAAGTTCAATTTTTAATAAGGCCGGGCAAGTTAATTATTTTTTATTTTACCTTTATGAAATAATTAAATACCTATGACCAGCAAATACGGATTCAGCTTGCTTACAGCAGTTTTTCTGCTGCTTTTTGTAAGGACTGCCGCCCAGGAAAGTGACACCGCTTCGGGAACCTTAAAATATTTTAATAAGACTGAACTGGGCGTGTCGTTCGGGCTTGGATCATACCCCAATAACGTTTCCAACGGGGTAACATATAAATTAAAAAACGATGAGATAATTGGTACTTTTCAGACTGTAAACGGTATTATGTATAATAACCGCTGGCTGCTGGGTGTAAGCATTGGTGTTGAGAAATGGCGGAACGGTTTGTTCTGGCCAATCTATGGATACCTGGGCTACAATTTCAAAAAAACTGACAATACTTTCTTCGCCAATATATACTTGGGTTATGGAATTGGCACAAGGTATTCAAGCGGAGGGACCGAAAACAACATTTCCTACGTTGCTCAGGGCAGTGGCGGTTTTGCACTGATGCTTGGTGTGGGATATAAAATGAAAGTTGCAAAAAAGCTGAAATTCGGTTACGAGATCTTTTACAAATACCAGGCGGTAAATTCCAGTTACAATAACTACTATCAGAAAAGCGATACTTCCAAGGTCCAATACAGCACCATTGATTATAAGGTTGGCCAGCATTTTGCCGGTTTTAAACTTTCCGTCTTTTTCCCCTGACCGGATATGATTATTGAAGTTTCAGATCCTGTCATACTCCCTTCTGCCAAACAGGAAGAAGCAGTAGAAGAATGTAAAGAAAGTCACGCCCATCTGGGATTCGAGGGTGTCTTCGGTCAGCATTGACAGGATGCCGATGATCATAAACACCAGGAAAAAATAATCTGAAAATCCCCTGAGCTTCCAGGCGGGATAAAAGACTGAGATCAGGAACCACAGGAATCCGAGCACACCAAACCCCACAAAAACCGAAAGGAACTGGTTGTGCGACCTCCACCGCTGGTCGGGCCTGAGTTTTGAATCCATTTTTACATATTGCTGCTGAAAGGCTTCGTTCATATCTCCGGTACCGACGCCAGTAATCCAGTTATCTCTGATAATCCCAAGTGAAGCCTTCCAGAATTCTATCCTTTGCATAATGGTGTACCCTGTGGGGTCTCCGGTCCGCTTATACATATCATAACCCCAGAGAAATTCATAGATCCTCGACTTCATGCTGAATTTATCTAAGAAAAGGTAGTTCGGGATTCCTCTCTCAATCGCCCTGATTTCGTCAGTTTTCAGCGCATCAACCCCATCAGCGTCTTTCCTGAGATTCTTAGAAGTCAGAAACCGGATGAGAGTGAAAGTGATCCTTTCACCGTTTATACCGTTACTGTCACATGCGATTTTACTTCGCTTGTTCCAGGCATCCTTCATCTCGTCAAGCTGGCAGTAGAGATAGAGGTAATTCCCGTTTTCGGTGAGATCACTTTTAATATTGTTTGTATATGGATTTCCTCTTGTGGTAAGGCTGTCGAGCCTGGTCTTATCCACCGGGTGAACGGTGTAAAATTCCCTGGCTGTCGCACGGATGTATAGGATGGCTGCTGTCGTAACGAGTATCATGACGGCGGCAAGGAGGATCTTAAGGCCTGGCCGTTTTTGCCTGAAGACAAGGATGGGGAGCAGAATCACCAGGGTTATGGCAAAAACGGCCAGGCCGGTGAATGACCTGCTGTAAAAAATATACACCATGAACCAGGCCGATACCAGCAGCAACAACACCTTACCCCAGGCCGGGAATGATTTCCTGAAAAAGTACCAGGCCATGATGAATAATCCCAGGGCCAGCTCCAGTCCCAGAATAATATGCGATACATTCCTTGAGACATCCCGTATGTCAATATATTCCAGGGAATATATTTTCCAGGAATACATCATCGTCCCGACAACAAGGGCAAGCAGGAAAAGGAAGAGGTAAGCATCGAACATCTTCCTGCCAATTGGTTTCGAAGTACCCAGGTAAAGCGGGATCAGAAAGATCGGCACCTTGGTCCTCAGGTCCTTCATGGCATAATCAAAATCGGTGGTGAAAATGAGGCCCGCAACATGAAGGAGGTACAGGGAAAGAAATACCAGGGCCGGTTTATTCCTGTAAAGATCACGGAACCCCATTGCAATCCCTTTAAAAACAAGGTAAAATGCATAAGGAAACGCCAGTGTGACCGCAACCCGTGGGGAGCGCTGTTTCAGAAATTTCACCAGTCCTGGGTAATCATACCGCTGCACAATCCAGGTTACGGTTAGCACCATTTCCGATATACTGATCACATACTTCGAAAACGGAAGCATGGCAATCAGCCCTGCCAGGGCTAACAGGTACCAGTACCTGCAAAAATCAGCAAATGTTATCTTCATGAAATTTCAGGCAAAGACCTTCGCCCTGCCCTTTTTCAGTTTGGTTTTAAAAATAAAAAAAGGATCCGTGCCCCTCATGTCTGTCCTTTTGATTTCATACCTGTCTTTCAAAGGAAATGCATTGATCCGGTTCCCTATCCTGAACGCAAATTCAAGACCGGCTTCCCTGAACATCTCAAACATTTCAGTCTTAAAACCCTTGTCTTTTTTCGGGTAAGCCCCATAAGGATAAGCCAGGGCGTTTACATAAGGTATCTTGTAATATTCAAGCGACCG
The DNA here is from genome assembly GCA_037141915.1 of Bacteroidota bacterium. GTDB lineage: Bacteria > Bacteroidota > Bacteroidia > Bacteroidales > FEN-979 > CAIRDP01. The sequence continues at coordinate 40,968 of JBAXBP010000006.1, forward strand.
CCTGCAGTTCTGAAGATCATCCTTCATATCGTCAAGGTCCATCTCATTGTATGAACGATGGAGAAATGAATGCAGCCCGATCTCGATGTGTTTATTGCGGGATATTTTCTGCAGGGAGTCGGCCGAAAGTATTGGAAGTTTTCCCTCATCCCAGATATTGGTTTTTCCTATAAATGCCACGGGTACAAATACCACGGCAGTAAAATCATAGCGTTCAAGCAGAGGAAGAAGCAAAGTTTCAATACTCTCATAGGCATCATCAAAAGTCAGGACAAACGACTTTTTGGGCAGGCTTCCACCTTCGGTCATCAGCCTTGAAATCTGTTTCACCGACAAACTGTTGTATCCCTTTTCTTTCAGGTACATAAACTGCAGTTCAAGTTTATCGGCCGGTATATTCAACCCGTCGGCCAGGCCATCTGAGACATTATGGTACATCAGCACCGGAAGCCCTTTCCTGGCAGGAGCCAGCAGGTTATATTCAAGGACCAGGTAAACGAGAACCAGGAAAAACAGGACCGGTATGATAATCTCGAGTGTGCTCATTGCTTTTTCTGAAGTTCCCTTGTTTTGGCAATTTTCAGGGCTGCATAAAAAGCCGACAACCAGGACCACATAAAACCCGGGTAGCCGTCGAGGATACCTCCTTTGATCACATAAAACGTGAAGAAACTCATGGGGAACTTGAAGGCAATGGCAGGAACGGAATAACGCCTGCCTTTATTTACAAGTCCTTCAGCCGCCTGGCTGGTGTAAATATTGATCTTCTCAAGATGATGGCTGATGTCAGTGTAGGAATAATGAAAGATGCGGTTCTTAAGCTTACCTGTTGCACCGCTGGTAAGTATGCCTTCATGGACCGGGGATGTGGTAAACTTACCCTTTTTCCTGTTGAACAAACGAAGGTGGGATTCATTCCCAACCCCGCTGTGTTTGAGAATTCTTCCCATGTATACCAGCGAAAACGGGATGATGTAGGCGTCGAACTGAAGCTCCCCTGCGGCTGCAAGTACTTTCATTTCTTCCCGGAGCTCCGGTCCTAAAATCTCATCCGCATCAACGGAAAGAACCCAGTCGTTCACGGCCTGATCAACGGCAAATTGTTTCTGCTGCCCGTATCCGTCAAACTCCCTTTGTATAACCCGGCATCCATATTCATTACAGATCTCGGCAGTGCGGTCGGTCGACATGGAGTCCACAACCACAATCTCTGAGACAAACGGTTTCAGTGAATCAAGGCAGCGCCTGATTTTATCCTCTTCGTTTTTTGCTATAATGACTGCTGATATCGGGGGCATATTCTCAGGGCTCTATGTTAAACCGGTCCCAGTCCATACCGAGGGTAAAGGATTCCCTGAACAGCTCAAGGTCTGTTCCTGAAAGGCTTACAATATTCACCCCTTCATTACCGGGAGAAACCGACGAAAGTATGTTCCCTTTGCCGTCAACAGCCATTGAGTCACCGGAATGGGTTATCCCGTTTCCGTCCTCTCCAACCCTGTTGACACCAATGCAATATACCTGGTTTTCCATTGCCCGGGCTGCAAGCAGCGTTTTCCAGACCGCAGAGCGGACCACGGGCCAGTTTGCAATATAGACCAGGAGGTCATATTCATATTTCCCGTTTGTGAAAGTATTCTTACTCCACACAGGGAACCTCAGGTCATAACATACCAGAGGGCGTATCTTCCAGTCTTTGACTTTAATGACCAGCCTTTTATCCCCTCCCCTGATGATCTTGTATTCTTCGCTTAAACGAAAAAGATGCCTCTTGTCGTATGTTTCAAGTTTCCCCCCGGGATGCGCCACTACAAGCCGGTTCACGAAACCGTCGCGGGTCCTGATAAGCAGGCTTCCGATGATAACGGACTTAAGGTGTTTTGCCTTGTTCAGAAGATAGTTTACCCCTTCCCCGTTCATGTGTTCAGCAAATCGTTCAGGATTGATTGAAAACCCTGTATTGAACATTTCGGGCAGTATGACCAGGTCAACATCTTCCTTAACCTTAGCCAGATGTTCATCAAACCGTTCCAGGTTCCGTGCTTTGTCTTCCCAGCTAATGTCTGTCTGTATATAAGCTATTCTTAAATCCTGCATGGTGAGATGATTGAATTTCAGGGTAAAATTAAAAAGATATGCATTGTGCCGCTTAAAAATTTTAATTTTGCCTGATTTTAAAAAATCAAATTATGAAAACCATCGATGATTTCAGTTTTGAAGGCAAAAAAGCTCTTATCAGGGTCGATTTTAATGTACCCCTGGATGCTCAGTATAATATAACCGATACTAACCGGATAGACGCCACCATCCCGACTATAAACAAGATCCTGGCCGGGGGCGGCTCTGTAATCCTGATGTCCCATCTTGGAAGGCCAAAAGGAGGCCCCGAAGAAAAATTTTCGTTGAAGCATGTGGTGCCGTATTTGGCATCAAAACTTGGCCGCCCTGTTCAGTTTGCCGATGACTGCATAGGTGAGTCTGCCATAAACATGTCTTCCGCTCTGAAACCCGGTGAAGTTCTTCTTCTCGAAAATCTCCGTTTCTACAAGGAAGAGGAAAAAGGCGATGAAGCCTTTGCCGGCAAACTGGCGAAACTCGGCGATATGTATGTTAATGATGCCTTCGGTACTGCCCATCGCGCCCATGCATCAACAGCCATCATTGCAACATTCTTCCCCGAAACCAAAATGTTCGGGTACGTGATGGCCAGCGAGATCCTGAATTTGGATAAATGCATTAAAGACGCTCAGCGCCCGTTTACTGCGATTCTGGGCGGAGCCAAGGTTTCGACGAAGATCGAGATCATCAACCACCTGATGGACAAAGTCGATAACCTGATTATCGGAGGTGGGATGATGTTCACCTTTATCAGGGCATTGGGAGGTGAAACAGGTGCCTCTCTCGTTGAGGATGAATACATAGAGCTTGCAAAGAATATCATCGAAGGAGCAAAGGCTCTCGGTGTCAACCTATACATACCCCCGGATGCCGTTATTGCAGATGCCTTTTCCAACGATGCAAACAAGAAACTCTCAAGCGCCTACGATATTCCTCTACCCTGGCTTGGCCTTGACATCGGACCTTCCGCAATTCAGAAATTCAACCATGTTATCGGGAAATCTTCTACCATCCTCTGGAACGGACCAATGGGTGTTTTCGAGATGAATAACTATGAAGAAGGCACCAAAAGCATGGCTTTTGCAATTGCAGAAGCTACCGCAAACGGCGCCTTCTCCCTGGTTGGCGGAGGAGACTCTGTTGCCGCCATCAACAAGTATCAACTGGCCGATAAGGTAAGTTATGTTTCTACCGGGGGCGGGGCAATGCTTGAATATATTGAAGGGAAAGAATTGCCGGGCATCAAGGCAATCCTGGACTAAAATCTTTCGAACCTTTCCTTACTTGCTGTTTCCCGTCTTCTCTTCTCCGTTGAGCAGGGGAAAATGAATGTTTGCGCCCAGGGCTGAGATTATCCTGGGAAAGACCTTCTCAACGGTACTCATGCTGAAAGACCCTTTACGGTCATCCTCAGTGATCCATTTCTTGTTTTTATCGATGCTGAAAATGATATAAAGGATGATGCTGGCAAAGACCACCCCCTTGACAAGTCCGAGTAAAGCGCCGGCCAGTTTGTTGAGGAAACCCATGCCTACAACATCCATGATCTTCTCCGCGATCTTTGCCACTATAAGGACAAGGATAACCACGACCACAAAAGTGAGGATGAACGAAAGGATGGGAAGCCAGGCCTGGGAAGGATGAAAGTTCTTCTGCAGAATATCCTGGATGAAATTTGAAAAATGGACAGCCAGGTAGATCCCGAGGATAAGAGCAGCCAGGCTGGCAAGGCTGATAATAAAGCCTTTCCTGAAGCCATTGATTATAAACAATGCCAGAAAGCCAAAAATAAGAACATCAAAAAAATTCATTGTCTCAGTCTTTTGGTTAGTTCCGTGCCAAATACAAATTCATTCAGCTCATTGTTCCCCATATGCAGGATCTCTTCCTTGTTCCCCGACCACCAGATCCTGCCCTTGTAAATGAATTCAATTGAGTCGCCAATCGACAGCACCGAATTCATATCATGGGTGTTAACAATAGTTGTGATCCCGTATTCATAGGTAAGTTCCTGTATCAGCAGGTCGATCAGGTTGGAGGTAAGAGGATCCAGTCCTGAGTTAGGTTCATCGCAGAATAAATATTTGGGGTTCATTACTATCGCCCTGGCAATTGCAACCCGTTTTTTCATTCCCCCACTGAGCTCCGACGGCATCAGTTTGTTCCTGTTTTCAAGGTTTACGCGTTTCAGAACGAAATTTACCCTTTCAAGTTTTTCCTCCGAACTCTTTTTGGTAAACATATTGAGAGGGAACATCACATTCTCCTGCACATTTATAGAGTCAAAGAGGGCGGCACCCTGGAACAGCATACCCAGTTCCTGCCTAATTTCCTTGCGCTGCCCGATATTCATTGCCGAAAAGTCCCTTCCGTCATAGAACACCTGCCCGCTGTCGACTTCGTACAGCCCGACAAGGCACTTCATCAACACCGTCTT
>JBAXBP010000007.1:0-43493 GCA_037141915.1 Bacteroidota bacterium
ATAGGTACCAAGGACGCATCCTGTGGCACTTAACCCGCAAAGAATGACAGTATTCACTCCCAGCTGTTTTAGCAGGCTGTCGAGGCAGGTTTTCGTAAATGCGTTTGGATAATGCTTTATGACCTTCGGGTCGCTTTCGCTGATCAAGACAGATTTAGGGAATTCAAATCCTTCAGATCCCGGGTGTGGTCCATACTCCGCATCATGATGGTAAATCCTGATCACCGGCAGTTTTTTGAGGTGGAAAAGTCCAGGGCGTAAAAAGCAATCCGCAATCAGGCAAATGCAATCGGTGAAAGACTCTGCATCTCCGCCCTGTCGGCACCGGCTATTTCGGAAAATCTTACAGGAACTGTGAAAACTTATTGTCGATATGTTCGTTGAACCAGCGGTCGATGACCGACTTCCTGAACCTCCACTCCTTGCCAAGTTTCGCAGCGGGAATCTTCCCGTCCTGGGCCCAGGTATAAATGGTTTGCGGCTTAACCTTGAGGTATTTCGCAACTTCTTCGAGGGTCATTATATCTTCCATGACTACTTTCCTGATTCATGTAGCAGTTTGAGTGTGTCGGAAGGCGGATTGACCTGAGTGTTTGTCCGATCGCCCGGCTGGGGCGGTTTTTCAACCGGCTTCGCGGGTGAAACCAGTTGCCCCACCGAATACACTATCGCTGTGTAAAAATTCCCTTCATATTTCCTGCACCATTTGAATTCCTCGTTCTTTTCGCATAGGAAGGGGCGGAGGTTCCAGGCAAGCTGAATTCCCACAAATGCAAGAATGATAACCCATATCCTGAAAACAGTTACACCAACCTGGGGATAAATATTTCTCTGGTCGCAGGCATATCTCAGGGCGTCTACCATCAGCTTCATTCCGAAGATCCCTGCAAAAATGAAGATCGCAACATGGAGAAGCTGAAGAAAATGGTAGTTGCCCCCTGTGACCTGGAACACTATCACTATGGGAGCGAAGGACAAGGCAATGGTAGCCGTGAGCACCACCCCGCTGAGCACGATCATCGTCATCTGCCTTAAGCTCATCTTCGAACCAAGGACCTGCTGGATTATGAAAAACGAGGGGAAACAAAGGATAATGGTGGAAAGGAAAAGTATGATGACTTTCACCCCGGCAACCATAGACTGGGTGAAGCTATGGTAGCTCCCCATGACCACACCGTAAAGGAAGGCGAAGATGCAGATGATCATCAGCTGGTAAAGGATAAGGCGGTTTGACTTTGCTTTTTCAATCTCCCCGAAAAAGGATTCCTTATTCTGGAAGATCTGAAATACTTCACGAAGGCCGGATGAGGATTTCATAATGAATGTATGTTAATTAACAACAAAGATAATAAATAAATAAGGTTTGTCAATGTTTTTTATTGTTTTCTACTGTTTATTACTGTGGACTTGAATTCTTGTCAAGCCATCCTGCGCCGATATTATTGTAATTTTACGGCCCAAAATGAAACTATGCACAAACAGCTTTTTCTTACACTGGTCCTTTTAATGCCTGTACTCATGCAGGTTTCAATGGCCCAAAACCAGGATTCGCTTACGATAAGGAAGTTGTATTCTGAAGCCCTTACCAATCCGGTAGCTTATAAAAACCTTGAATATCTCTGTACGAAGATTGGCGGCAGGATATGCGGAACCGCCAAGGCAGAAGAAGCAGTACAGTTTGCAAAGAAGGTTTTCGAAGGGATGGGACTTGACAGTGTTTACCTTCAGCCATTAATGGTGAAGCATTGGGAAAGGGGCAAAAAGGAAGTTGCCATTGTAATATCAAAGAAGAAAGGCAGGAAAGACCTTCATGTATGTTCACTCGGAACTTCAATCGGCACCGGGGATGCAGGGATAAAGGCGGGAATTGTGGAGGTAAGGAATTTTGATCAGCTCAAAGCCATTGGAAAGGCGGGCATTGAAGGGAAGATCGTATTTTTCAACCGGGCCGCCGATGAATCACGAATCAACACTTTCGAATCTTATGGAGGAGCCGTGAACCAGCGCGCCCAGGGCGCCATGCAGGCGGCCCGATTCGGGGCATCAGCCGTCATTATCCGCTCGGCAACTACCGCGCATGACGATTTCCCTCATACCGGGGTTCAGCATTATGCCGATACTGTGAAAGCCATACCTGCAATGTGCGTCAGCACCAACGATGCTGACCTGTTGTCGTCATGGCTTAAGGAAGATCCTTCGCTTAAGCTGAACATGGTCATGGACTGTCAGAACTTCCCTGAGGCTCCAAGCGCAAATGTCGTAGGCGAGATCCGGGGCAGTGAACATCCCGAAGAAGTCATAGTGTTCGGCGGCCACCTCGATGCCTGGGATAAAGGCGAAGGTGCGCATGACGACGGTGCAGGCATGGTCCAGGGAATAGAGGTCCTGAGGATATATAAAGCGCTTGGCATAAGGCCGAAACATACCATAAGGGCCGTTGCATTCATGGATGAAGAAATAGCCCAGCGAGGAGCCGCAGCCTATGCCGATGCTGCCAAAAAGAAAGGAGAAAAACATATAGCCGGCATAGAAGCCGACCGCGGAGGCGCAAGCCCCTGGGGCTTTTCCATCGATGCTCCCGATCCCCAGCTCAATAAAATAAAAAGCTGGAAACCTTTTTTCACACCCTACAATATCTGGTTCTTTGAAAAAGGCGGCAGCGGGGTCGACATTAGCAGCCTGAAAAAACAGGGGACCCCTGTCATCGGGCTCGTTACCGATCCCCAGAGGTATTTCGATTACCATCATTCGGGCAACGATACCTTCGACAAGATCAACGTTCGCGAACTCGAACTCGGAGCTGCCGCAATGGCGGAGCTGGTCTACCTTATCGATACCTACGGGTTATAAACCATGAATCAGAAAAAAGATGTCCCCACCCCCATCTCCTCCAGCAGGAACCCGGCCTTGCCGTATTTCTCGGTGATGAACAGTACGTAATGTATATCTACGTTAATGCAGCGCTGAAGTTTGTAATCATACTGCCAGTCACTGATCATCGATTCATAATTCCCGTCAAAAGCAAGACCGCAGATTTCACCTTTCGCATTCATCACAGGGCTTCCGCTGTTTCCTCCGGTAATATCGCATTGGTTCAGGAAGGCTACAGGAACATCTTTTATAGAGGGGTTCACCCAGCGGCCGAAATCTTTCTTTGCATAAAGATTCACAAGTGCATCAGGTGCATTGAACGGCTCGATACCGGTATTCTTGTCAACCACTCCTTCAAGGGTGGTAAACGGGTAATACCATACCGCATCAGCAGGCTTGTAACCCTTGATCTTGCCCCAGGTGAAACGCTTGGTTCCGTTGGCATCGGGGTACATCGTACTCCCCTTCCATTCGTATAGCCCGTCGAGGTAAATCTTGCGGATGTCGGTGACATTGTAATTGAATTTCTGACCGGCCTCCTGTATCTCAATAGCCATGGGGTCTATGCTGTAGGCCAGGGTGATGAATGGATCGTTAAGGTCCTTCAGCTCCTTGGTCGTTTTTTTGAACAGGGTCTTTGCATACCCGATATCCGTAAGCTTTGAAGCTTTGAACGCTTCTTCGACAAACTGTTCGTTCGTCTTGCCTGAATTGAAAATATAATCCAGCCCGGTAATCCTCTGCCCCACCGGCAACGCTTTGGCAACATCCAGCGAACGTACCATCAGCGCTTTGTCAACAGGCTCAAAGTACCCTTCATAGGCGTATTGCAAGCCTTCGATGGCCTGGTTAACGGCATCGTCGGGAGATCCCGGCTGCCTGTCACCATCAGCTTTGTCCCTTTCCTGTGCCAATGCGATCACCTGCTGTGCGATGGCAAGCGGTATTCCCGACAACCCCTGGAGAAGTGAAAATACCTGGTCCCTTTGTTTCGTGGCTTCGATCAGCTTGTATTCAGCTTTTTCCTTCTGCAGGATATCCGCATATTTTGCCTTGGTTTCAGGCTTGCTGTTTGCCCAGTTCACGAATTCCTTTTCGAATTCCAGTTTCTTCTCATAGAAATGGGTCTTCTTCATCCCGTCGAGCTTGCCCTGGTAATTTTTCATGGCATTGGCAAGGCCTTTTACCTGCCCTGCTACCTTGATCTGCCCGTCCCTGTTGTTCCTGGTAAGCTGGTCGCAGAGATCTATAATCTCCTGGAAATTTTTAATGGAGAAAGGATAGTTATAATGCTCATTATAATACACCGAAGTGGATGAACGGTAACGTGTGGTCTGCCCGGGATACCCTATAATGAAATTGAAATCGCCATCCTTCAGGAAATCCTTTGCAACCTTAAGCCATACATTCGGATGGTAAGGCACATTATCTGATGCATATTCCTTGCCGGTCCCGTCGGAAGCGCAATACACCCTGAAAAATGAGAAATCCCCCGTATGCCTTGGCCACATCCAGTTGTCGGTCTCTCCCCCGTAATTTCCAATTGAAGAAGGTGGCGCATACACCAGGCGCACATCCTTGAACACCTTGTGAACGTAAAGGATATACTGCCTGCCGTTATACATCTGGGAAACCATGGCTTCGACATCTTCCTTACCGTTTTTGGCGGCTTTGGTCATGCCCGCAATCTTTTCATTGATCTTCTTGTTTTTTTCCGTCGGATCTGTAATCCCTTTAGCCACCTCAAGCACTTCGGCTGTCACATCCTTCATGCTGATCATCAGCCTGGCCTGGTAGCCGGGAGCCGTGATCTCATCGCTGCGTTTGGCTGCCAGAAATCCATTGGCCAGGTAATCGTTATTTACGCTGGAATTGCGTTGAATAGCCGAAAATGCAACATGATGATTTGTAACGAGCAGCCCGTCCTTCGAGACGAAGGATGCCGTTCCCCCATCCAGCTGTACAATGGCGTCGGATACTGCAGGTTTGCCCGGGTTATACACAGCAGATACAGGTATCTGCAATCCTTTTTTAGCCAGGTCAAGCTGGTTGATCTGGTTTAGCAGCCACATTCCCTCCTGGGCATGCAATTGTAAGATAACCGCAAAAAATAGAATAAAAAAGAAAACTGTTTTTTTCATAAGACCTCCTGGTTTGGTTGAATCAAGTTTACAAATTGGTATATGTACTGAATATTTGTCGGCAAATCCTGCTAATAGTTACACTTTGTACTGATAAATATTTTCAAACCTCCTGTAATGCACTATTCATTTTGGCTGAATACCTGTAGTTATTTCACAGAATCAGATCGCAAATGTAAAACTAACCCTTCATAGGGGGAATCCGAAATCCTTTCGCCCATACTGCCATATTCCCCGATATCTTCTTTAAAATAATCTGTCTGCGGATGAGGGAGCGGGTTAAGCTGTCGGTTGGAATCATTAACTTTACCATCCTGAACCCAATTCACATTCAAATGAAAAAGCTTTTCTTTCTTTTAGCCCTGGCCGGGATCATGGTTTCATGCAACCAGCCGGCGAAACATCAGGTATCTGCTGCTGCATCAGATTCAACAACAACCGAATTACAGATCGTTGATAACGGGAATATTCAATTTGACCGGTACTTCACCGACAAGACTATGCGTCTTGACTTCAACCACAGCGGCACATCCAAAGAAGAACATTTTGCTGTTGACCGTATCGTTTCCGACGGGCCATGGCCGGGAAGTAAATTCGTTCTGATCGATAAGCTCGCCATGGGTCCGTATTTTTTCAGCGTGATCGACAAGGATAGCAAAACACTATTATTCTCGCGGGGATTTGCCAATATTTTCGGCGAATGGTCAAGCACTCCTGAAGCCGACAAGACCTGGGGTTCGTTCAACGAATCAGTCCGGTTTCCCTGGCCACTGAAACCCGTTACCGTCATCATGGGAAAACGCGATCCGCAGACAAACAAGTTCAAAACCATATGGTCCACCGATGTTGACCCTGCATCCAGGGAAGTGAATCCGGCAGATCTCGCACACTCCAATGTTGTGGATGTGATACAGGAGAACGGTCCCGCTTCCGCGAAATTAGATATCGTTATCCTTGGCGACGGCTACTCCAAAGCCGAAATGGGGAAGTTCAAAGCCGATGCGAAGAAGCTTTCGGCCTTCATGATGGCCCAGGATCCTTATAAATCCAGGGTCAAGGACATCAACATACGTGCCGTTGAAACACCTTCGGAAGTTTCGGGAGTTTGCAAGCCACACCCCGGGGTATACAAACGCAGTGCACTGAGCGTGCAATACGGCGCCTTCGATTCGGAGCGTTATGCGCTTACGTTCGACAATAAAACTGTAAGGAACGCGGCTTCTCAGGTGCCTTATGATTTCATGATCATACTGATCAATGAGCGCACTTACGGGGGCGGAGGCATTTATAACCTGTATACTACTGTTTCGGTAGATAACAAATATGCCGAATACATTATGGTGCATGAATTCGGGCATCATATGGGCGGGCTTGCTGACGAGTACTATACTTCTTCGGTATCCTATGAAGCTCAGGATATCAAAGTCGAACCCTGGGAGCCGAATGTTACAGCCCTTCTTGACAAAAACAACCTGAAATGGAAAGACCTGGTGACAGCAGGCACTCCTATCCCCACTCCCTGGAACAAGGAACCATTCGACAAATTCGGTTATGAAGTCCAGAAAGAGCGCGACAGCCTGAGGAAGGCAAAAGTCCCTGAAGAAGTCATGGAAGCCTTGTTCGTGAGGCAGTACAAGCAGGAGGACGAATATTTTTCCAAAGAAAAATACAAGGATGCCGTCGGGGCGTTCGAAGGCGCGAACTATACCCAGAAAGGGATGTACCGTTCACAACTCGATTGTATCATGTATACAAGGCATATTCGCTTTTGTAAAGTCTGCCAGCGCAGCCTGAATAATGTGATGGATCAATATACTGCAACCGGGCCGGTGAGATAATGTGCAATGTACAATGTACCATGTACCATGTACAAATTACGGGGAAGGATTTAGTAAGGCAGACTTAAACCCTTTTAAAATGCACAGACGTTATTTGCTCCTGAAAGCCGTGTAGGTTCCCGGTACAGGTTGGAACTCCGAGGTATAGCCTGTGAAACTTCCGTTTAGTTTAAGAGTATCGGTGCGGAAAGTACCCTGCACTACGGTTTGAAATGGGGCCGTCCCGTCCATCACCACATAAAATGAAGTCCCTGAAAGCATGGAGAGCCCGTCGCTGTTGTACCTGTGAAGGGAGACCGTATCTCCCGGGCCCCTTGAATATTTGAAAGTAACAGAGGTAACATAAAGATCCCCGCCGTTGTTGGTAACTGCGACCTGGATGGGGATGGCCTGTGATGTGGTCCCGTTCCACGTTCCTACAAGCTGGGGATAAGTTGGATCCTTGGTCTTTTTCTTGCATGAAGTGGTGATGGTTCCGCCAATGGCCATGGCGGCAATAACCATAATAATAATTGCTTTTTTCATCATATATGATTTAATGTTATTGCGAAATCCTTGTACAAAGTAAAAGCATTCTTTTAATATGCCGGTATTATCCTTGAACATATTCTGAAAATAATCACACATGAAAAAAGGCATTTTGGCGATTGTTTTCCGGCATCTTGGAGGCAAGTCTTCCGTTCAGCGATAATCCACTGAGTTTCAGGATTCCTTTTTATAACGATACCGATTAGCTTTTTATCAGGGGTTCGCCCTGACGTACCTTTGAATCGAAGCCTAAAGAACTGTTAATCATTTGTTAAAGTAATCAGGAAACTGTAACCTTGGTAAAAATAACACGACCTATAGCATAAATTAAATAATGGAGGAAACAGCCATGAACCCAAAAACCAAAACATTTATTGTAACACTTACCTTCCTTCTGATCCTGGCCACCCCAGCATGGGCCGGGAAAGTTTCAAAAGACACATCAGCCACCATTCGCGAAACTATCAAGGAACAGTTAAAGCATCCCGGTTTTTACAACCTCAAGGATAATACCTGCTGTGCGGATATCATTTTCACCATCTCCAGCGACGGTAAAATGCTTGTCAAACGTATAATCTCCAACAGCGAGGATCTTTCGGATTATGTAAGGAAGGCCCTTTCGGATATTCAGTTCTATAAGCTGCAAAGCCCGATGAACCAGTATTACCGCATCAAACTCTCTTTCCGCCTGATATAGGGCTGGAAGGTTGAATTGAGAATTGACTGAGTTGTATGCCGTCTTCCTTACGGGAGGCGGCTTTTTTTATTTCTATCAGGGAGTTTTCTATATTTGCCTTTCAATGATCACCCTAACAAAAAATTCCATGGAACAGAAAAAACTGAATATCCCGAAACTGCTGCCGGTGCTGATGGCTTTTATCGTAATGAGCTTTGTAGACCTGGTTGGTATTGGCGTTGATAATGTAAAAAGCGACATGGGACTCTCAAATACCCTTGCCCAGCTGATACCGTCGGCTGCCTTCCTGTGGTTCCTGCTTCTGTCGGTGCCTGTCGGCATTATGCAGGCCAGGATAGGCAAACGTAAAATGCTGAATGCCGGGATTATGGTGACTGCCTTCGGACTGCTGTTCCCGTTCTTCATGTATTCCTTTTCAATGGTGCTTTTCGGGTTTGCTTTGCTGGGGATAGGAAACACTATTGTACAGGTTTCGGCCAACCCCCTGCTGGTGGATGTGGTGCCTTCGAACCGTACTTCGAGTTTCCTGAGCTTTTCACAGTTCGTCAAAGCCATCGGTTCGATGATCGGAGCCCCTCTTGCAGGGTACTTCGCCCTGAAATTCGGCGACTGGAAACTGCTTTTCCTGGTATTCGGCGTCGTATCCATTCTGTCAGCCATCTGGCTTGGATTTACCAAAGTTGATGAGCGCAGGCAGGAAGACATCAAAGTCACTTTTGGCTCGGCTTTCAGCCTGCTTGGTAATCCCTTCATCCTCCTTATGGTTCTTGCAATTTTTGTTGTCGTTGGGGTAGATGTCGGATTTAATTCAAATTCGGGACAATTCCTTATCAAACACTTTGGTATTGATCCGTCCCTTGCCAAGTCAGGACGTTCTGTCTACTTTTTCGGACGTATGCTTGGAACTTTTGCAGGTGCACTTCTTCTTACAAAGCTGTCGTCGCGCAGCTTCCTTATGGCGACTTCGTTTTTGGGCATCCTCACCCTCATCGCAATACTGCTTATACCTTCGGCTGCTTCAGCCTGGGTCCTCGTTTTCCTTATCGGGATGTTCGTAGCCAATATCTGGCCCCTTGTCTTCTCGATCGCCGTTGAAAAATATCCGAACCGCAGCAATGAAATTTCGGGACTTATGATGAGTGCAATATGCGGGGGGGCTGTCATTCCCCTGGTCATGGGCTGGGTCAGCGACCTCAGCTCGGTCGTTGCAGGCATTTATGTACTGATCGCATGTATGATCTACCTGTTCGGGGTGGGATTATACAGTTTAAAAAAGTAGCGAAAAGCGAAATTCTCTATCGCATGCATCTTTACACCGCCGCTACGGTTCGCGGTTTATACTTTCGGGACTCGCCCGTCGGCCTGGCGCTCGATCATCCAGCCTGGATACTCCTTGTTCAGTTCAGAAATGCTGTCGAGACGGGACATCTCATCCGCAGTCAATAATAAAGAAGTTGAAGCAATGTTTTCGCGGAGCTGTTCTGCTTTTTTCGCACCGATGATAATGCTTGTGATGCCTTTCTTTCGGAGCATCCAGGCAAGGGCTACCGTTGCAACGCTTGCTTTGTGAGCTGATGCAATTTCCTGCATCCCCTCGATGATATCGTAGGCTTTTTCTTTGTTCACCGGCGGGAAATCGAACTCATCCCTGCGGCTGTTACCTGCTTTCTGTGTTGCCCTGGTGAATTTTCCTGAGAGGAAACCTCCTGCCAGCGGGCTCCATGGCATAATTCCGAGATTTTCGGAAACCGCCATAGGAACTATCTCCCTTTCTATGTCACGCCCTGCGATGCTGTAATAATTCTGAAGTGCAACGAATTTATTCCATCCCATCTTATCAGCAATGGCATTGGCTTTGACAACCATCCATGCGGGATGATTGCTGATGCCAAGGTAGCGCACCTTGCCCGATTTAACCACTTCATCAAGCCCGCGCATAGTCTCTTCAAGGCTGGTTAAAGGATCGACTCCATGGATGTATAGCAGGTCGATATGGTCGAGGCCGAGCCTCTGCAGGCTTTCGTCTACGCTGTATTGTATATGCAGTCTTGATAAACCTACCTGGTTGACCCCATCACCCATACGGCCTCTGACCTTCGTGGCGATAAATACATTCTGCCTGCCGATCCCCAGGGTTTTCAATGCTTTCCCGAGAAGCATCTCGGAAAGTCCTTCGGAATATACATTGGCTGTATCAATAAAGTTAATGCCGTTATCTATGGCTAATTTGACCAGGCTTGTGACTTCTTCCTGTGGTAGCCTGCCGATGTTTGTCCAGAATCCCTTTCCGCCGAAAGTCATTGCACCCAGGCAAAGTTCCGACACCAGGACACCTGTATTTCCTAAAGTATTGTAATGCATAATGTTGATTTTGTCGTTCAGATAAAAACGAATTTTAGTGCAAAATATTTCCCGAAAAATGAATATTAAAGGAAGTAGTGAAGCGTATTACACAAGCCGAATCAGGTGAGCGGATTGCGAAGCAATGAGAGGAAAATGCTGAATTAGCCAACGAAATGAGTATCCCGCGAACCGTAGCGGTGGTGTAAAACGCTTCGCTACTTTTTCTCCGCTGCAACCTTCTTCAGCACCTCTTCCTGCAAGGCTTTCGGCAATGCCTGGTACTGGTAGAACTCCATGGCGTAGTTTGCACGACCCGATGAAACGTTTCGAAGCTGGTTTGAATAGCCGAACATATCCATCAGCGGTACGAACACATTGATTTTTTGTGATCCCTTACGGTATCGGCGCATGCCTTCGATCTTACCACGGCGGCGGTTGAGATTACCTACGATATCACCAATATATTCGTCGGGAGTGTTCACTTCAACTTTCATGATAGGCTCCAGAAGGATGGGGCCGGCTTTCATGAATCCCTGCTTGAAACCGATGGCTGCGCATGTCTGGAATGCCATGTCGGACGAGTCGACTGCGTGGAAACTTCCGTCGAGAAGGGTTACCCTCACGTCAACAATCGGATATCCAGCAAGAATACCCCTGTCGAGGCTTTTTTCAAGTCCCTTTCTGACTGAGGTGATAAATTCAGCAGGGATTGCACCTCCCTTGATATGCTCAACGAATTCAAAACCTTTTCCGGGATTGGGTTCAATACGCATTACGGTATGTGCGAACTGGCCTTTGCCCCCGGTCTGCTTCACATGCCTGTAATTAGATAGCACCTCCTGGGTAATTGTTTCACGGAAGGCTACGGAAGGCTCGCCAACGATGGCATCCACCTTGAACTCATGCTTGAGACGGTCAACAATGATCTCCAGATGAAGTTCGCCCATCCCGGCAATCACTGTTTCTTCGGTTTCCTCATCATACCTTACGTTGAAGGAAGGGTCTTCGGTTGTAAGTTTATGAAGCGCTTCTCCGAGTTTTGACTGGTCCCCGCGCTTTGAGGGTGTTATTTTCAATTCAATAACTGAAGGGGGAACATGTATGTTTTCGAGCAGTAAGCGATGATCATCGCTGCAGAGAGTATCGCCTGTCTTGGTAAGCTTAAGGCCTATGAGCGCTACAATATCTCCCGGACCTGCTTCCGCAACTTCCTCTCTTTCCTTGGCATGTATCTTCATAATACGGCCGATGCGTTCGTGCTTTTTCTTGGTGGAATTGTACACCTGCATCCCGCTTTTAAGGGTGCCAGAAAATACACGGGTAAAGGTCTGCTGACCTACATATGGATCATGAATGAGCTTGAATGCAAGAGCCGAAAACGGTTCTTTTGGCGAAGGATGACAGGAATGCAGCTTCTCGGGATCATCCAGGTCGGTACCTGTTACTGCTCCTTTATCGATAGGTGAGGGCAGGTAATCATTAACTGCATCGAGGATCAGCTGAACGCCCTTGTTTTTGTAAGCGGCTCCGCAGAAGACAGGGGTGATGAGCAGTTTGAGAGTAGCTTCACGAGCAACGCGTTTCAGAAGATCTGCCGGTACGTCTTTTTCTTCAAAGAACATCTCCATAATCTCTTCGTTGAATTCAGCAACCTTTTCAACAACCTTTAACCTGGCCTGTTCGACTTTTTCCCTGAATTCTTCCGGGATGGGGATTTCAATCCTCTCCTTTTCTTCAAATTTGTATGCCTTGCGCTCTATAACGTCGATGATGCCGTCAAAATGTTCTTCATCCCCCATGTGCACCTGGAAAGGAAAGGCATTGGCGTCAAGGTATTTGTTCATCTGTTCAACAACGGCCGGGAAATCAGCACCGGTCCTGTCCATTTTGTTAATGAATGCAATACGGGGTACACGGTAGCGGTCGGCCTGGTTCCATACCGTTTCGCTCTGGGGCTCAACGCCACCAACCGCGCAAAATACTGCAACCATGCCGTCTATAACGCGAAGGGAGCGTTCAACTTCAATTGTGAAGTCAACGTGGCCCGGTGTATCTATGAGGTTGATCGCATGGTTGTTCCACGTACATGAAATAGCTGCTGAAGCGATGGTGATGCCACGCTCCTGTTCCTGTTTCATAAAATCCATGGTAGCCTGTCCGTCGTGGACCTCTCCCATTTTACGGGTTGTACCTGTGAAAAACAGTATGCGTTCCGTCACTGTGGTCTTGCCTGCATCGATATGGGCAGCAATCCCTATATTTCTTACTCTGTTTAATGCCATGATTTTCAAATTGGGGGTGCAAAGGTACGTTTTTATTTCGAATCTGGTGAGAATGAAGACTATGGACCGGTCGATTTAACGATTATTTATTATCTTTGAATGACTATCGTTAGCTTATGCAATTCACTGCAAAAACCCGGGAGATCCTCAAATTCCTTATTGTTACAATAGGGATCTATACTTGTCTGATCTTCCTCTTCGCCATTCTTTACTATGAAACCGGGAGCATAGGATTTTACAGGCCGATCGAGAGAGTTTACGAACCCATCGACTTCCAGAAAGCGATATATTTCAGTATAGTCTCCTTTCATACCATAGGTTACGGTGACATCTACCCTCTCACTGCTTCAGGAAGGTATATACTCATGACCGAGGCATTCAGCTCACTCTTCTTTACTTCAATTTTTTCAGGTTTCCTGGTATATTTTGTGATCAGGAGAAGGGATGATATCTTCACCACACGTTTTGTTTACATCCGCCTGCGCAGGGATAAATGGTTCCTTTCGATCCGCCTTGGAAATAAAGGCAGATCGCTCATCGACATGAAAGGAAAATTTGAAGCCTGGATAGTGCAAAACAATTCCAGGGTAAGGATCTTTCAGTACGAAGAAGAAATGGCCGACATGGAAAGCATACTCTATTATGATATTTACCTGGATAACTCCGACGCTTTAAAACTCAGGCAGGCGCTGGCTGACTCCCTGAACGGCAAGATACTCCTGCATGTCAAGTACGCATTTATTGGCAACGACATCAGCACGGGAGAACAGTTAGCCCATGCAGTGTATTATGACTCCACCAAATTCAGATTCGGCAGGATGTTCGACAATGTTTATTCCTGGGACGAACATGGGCGCCGCGTAAATTTCAAATGGAAGAATTTCGAAAAGATCGAACTCCTTGAATCCCACCTGCAGGAAGAATTCATCCGGGGATGACTGATATTTATTAACTTACATTTGTGAGTAAGTAGCCCGCCTGCTAACTTATACCTATGCTCAACATCAGGATAAGCTGCGCATGTTTTCCAGCTTTTTCTTCTCCAGGAAGCTGTGGATATCTCCGAGATGTTCTTTGATCCTTTTATTCCCAAACTCATATACCTTTGAAACCAGGCCGTCGAGAAAATCACGGTCATGAGATACCAGGATCAGCGTGCCGTCATAATCCTTTAAAGCAGTTTTAAGAATGTCTTTTGTTCTGAGGTCAAGATGATTGGTAGGCTCATCGAGGATGAGCAGGTTCACCGGTTCGAGCAAAAGCTTGATCATGGCCAGGCGTGTGCGTTCCCCGCCTGAAAGGACCTTGACTTTTTTATTCCAGTCATCTCCGCCGAACATGAATGCTCCAAGCAGGTCCCTGATCCTGGTGCGGATATCGCCTTTGGCCACGTCGTCAATGGTATCAAACACTGTCAGTTCTTCGTTCAGAAGCGATGCTTCATTTTGAGCGAAATAACCTATCATCGTATTATGCCCGATCGTAAGTTTGCCATCATAGGTGGTTTCGCCCATCAGTATCTTTACGAGGGTTGATTTGCCTTCGCCGTTTTTACCGACAAATGCGACTCTTTCGGCGCGCTGTATGCTGAACGAAGCATCGGAGAACACGTTATGGTCCCCATAGCTTTTGGCAACTCCTTCAAGAATCACCGGATAGCTGCCCGAACGGGGAGATGGCGGGAACCTGAGCCTGAGTGCCGAAGTGTCTTCTTCGTCTATTTCGATCGGGATGATCTTTTCAAGCATTTTAACTCTCGACTGGACCTGGTTCGTTTTAGAAAAGGTGCCCCTGAACCTGTCAATAAAGTCCTGGTTGTCGGCTATGAACTTCTGCTGTTCGTCAAATTGTTTCTGCTGCTGCTGCCGCCTTTCCTTCCGCAGCCCAAGGTAAGTTGAATAATTCACCTTGTAGTCATAGATGCGGCCCAGGGTCACTTCGATGGTACGTGTTGTGATATTATCGACAAAAGCACGGTCGTGCGAAATCACGATCACTGCCTTTGCACTGTTGATAAGAAATTCCTCAAACCATTGTATCGACTCAATGTCCATATGATTGGTAGGTTCATCAAGCAGAAGCAGGTCGGGTTTCTTCAGAAGGATTTTCGCCAGCTCGATGCGCATTCTCCAGCCCCCGCTGAATTCCCCTGTTGGGCGCCCGAAATCCTCCCTGGCGAATCCAAGCCCCAGGAGTATTTTCTCGACTTCTGCATCGTAATTGGTTTCGGCAAGGGAATAATACTTCTCACTCAGTGCCGATACCCTTTCTATCAGTTCATAATAGCCGGCCGATTCATAGTCGGTGCGGGTGGCAAGCTGCTCGTTCAGTTCCCCTATCTCCTTTTCCATATCCAGAACATGGGCAAATGCCTGGGCGGCTTCTTCAAAAACGCTGCGGCTGTCGAGCGTTAGCAGGTGCTGGGGAAGGTAGGCGATCACTGCATCAACGGGAGAAGAGACCTTGCCCCGTGTAGGAGTTTTATTGCCTGCTATTATTTTCAGAAGGGTGGATTTCCCTGCACCGTTTTTACCCATAACGGCAATCCTGTCCTTGTCGTTGATCGCAAACGAAATATCCTTGAAAAGTGTTGTCCCTCCGAATTCTACGGTAAGCCCGTCTACTGAAATCATCCCCGGTGTTTTTTATCGAGGCGCAAAGATACCTGATTTCGGTAAAGCAGTGGACCGTAAAATATTTTTCTGTATTTTTGAAAAATCAAACGGGATGTTAGCTCAGCCGGTTCAGAGCGCGCGCCTCACACGCGCGAGGTCGTGGGTTCGAATCCCTCACATCCCACTTCTTTTCACTGGCATCTTTTATTTCCTGCCATCCGGCGGCAGCCGTATTTCATTTAAAATATTAATACCCAAACTGATCCTTTGGCCGGGACCCTAATCTTTTACGCAACGGACCGGAAAGGCATTGTTCTTCAGGGAATAGTACTTTGACACACTCTGGTCGGCAGAGTTAAGTCCCCTGGTGACGACTTTCCATAAACCGTTTTGTGTTGAAGTCCAGAAGAGGGTGGCGTCAGGGTTTCCGTTATTGAAGGCCCACACAAAGTTTTGGTATTGTACTCCGCCGAGGAGGGCTTTGAAACCGTTTACTGCGCCCTGGTCTTTCAGATCCCATCCGGCTTCCCCGTTGCCTGGATGCGCCTGTCCGTTGACAAGCAGCTGCCATTCAGCATCAGTGGGAACGTGCCATTCAGGCGGGCAAAGACCGTGCTGGTTGCTGCCCGACGAAGGGTCGAGGTACTGCATTAGTTCGTTCCATTGGTACAAGCCTCCGTTCAGAGTGCAGGAGGGATCGGCAGGAGGGCAGTACTTTTCAGGAACACAATTGTCCTTCTGATGCTGGGCGGTTGGGTTGAGAACATTTCCATAGCTGAGGTTGTCAAGCATCCAGCAATGGGATCCCATGAAAGAAGCGTGGTAAATAGTGTTGTCCCTGGGGTCGGTAAACGTTGCAGGACAGGTTGCCAGGTTGCTGCCGGTAATGACCGTGAGCGGTATGGAAACCGAAGTGCTCACACAGGTATTGTAACTTGTGTATTTGTAAACGAGCGGATGAATGCCGACTGCCAGTGTCGCAGGGTTAAGTATCCCCCCGCTTACAAGGTTTCCATCGAGATAATACTGCCCGCCAGGAGGAATTCCTCCTGCCAGGACAATCGGCTTCGAAGAAGTAGTCGTGTATGGGTCATTGCAGGAGGTAAGGGATATGTAGGATGATGGATTCACCGTAACTGTAAAAGGTGGTGAGGTGTTGCCATTTCCCAGTGCGTTGGTCCCGTAAACGGTAATATTTCCGGAAACAGCACCGGCCGAAAAATCGACCGTAACGGAACGTGTATTGAGTCCCGTGGAAATTGACGCACCTGCAGGGAGTGTCCAAACATAACCTGTGGCATTGAATACTGCTGCAACTGAATATGCCACGCCGGCCTGCTGCTGGCAAACCGTGGGAACACCGGTGATGGGACCGGCAGGTCCGGGGATATCCGAAACCGTTACATTATAGGTAAACGGCGAGACGGGGCTGCAGCCACTGCCGTTGGTATAGGTTATAGTCACATACTGGGCCCCGGCCGTATTCCAGGTCACCGAAATACTGTTCGTTCCAGACCCGCTGTTGATTATACCTCCAGCGGAAATGGTCCATGAATATCCGCTCATTCCCGTTTCGGTAGTATAGATATTCCCTGAACTTCCCGGGTAACAGGTCGTTGGTCCGCTTACCGTTGGAACCGGTGTGGGACTGACCGTGACTGTTGCTGGAGACGAATTTGCAGGGGAGCAGCTGCCTGCCGTGACAACGGCCCTGTAAGCGGTGGTTACCGACAGGTTCGTTGCAGTATAGAATGCCAGGGTATTGGGAATATCGGTGGACGTTGCCCAACTGTCGGTCGAATACTGCCATTTGGTGATGCTGCCGGTATAAGCGGATAACGTAAGCAAGGTGCTGTTGGTGCCTGCGCATACGGTAGCGGAGCCGGAAATGGAACCTCCAACTGATCCTGCGGTTACTGTTACAGTAGCATCAGATGAATTGGCCGGAGTGCATATCCCGCTGGTAATAACGGCCCTGTATTTCGTAGTTATCACAAGGTTTGTTGCAGTGTAACTTGCAGTTGTATTTGCAATGTCAGTTGATGTAGCCCAGTTATTTATTGAATACTGCCACTTGGTGATGGATCCCGTATAACCTGAGAGGGTCAGCATGGTGCTGTTCGTCCCTGAGCATACCGTTGCCGAACCTGCAATGGAACCACCGACCGAAGCCGGGGTCACCGTGACGGTAGCATCGGTGGAGTTGGCCGGTGTACAAATCCCGTTGGTAACAACGGCCCTGTACTTCGTGGTTAATATAAGGTTAGTTGCAGTGTATGTTGCAGTCGTATTCGCAATGTCTGTCGAAGTAAGCCAGTTGTCGGTTGAATATTGCCATTTGGTGATGGATCCTGTATAACCTGAGAGGGTGAGCAGGGTGCTGTTTGTTCCTGAACAAACGGTAGCAGAACCTGTAATGGAGCCCCCGACGGAGCCCGGTGTTACTGTCACTGTTGCATCTGATGAATTGGCCGGGGCACAGGTACCTGCAGTCACAACGGCCCTGTACTTTGTGGTTGCCACAAGGTTAGTTGCGGTATAGGTTGCAGTGGTATTGGCGATGTCGGTGGAAGTAACCCAGTTATTAATCGAATACTGCCATTTGGTAATGCTCCCGGTATACCCTGATAAGGTCAACAGGGTTCTGTTGATACCTGAGCATACGGCACCCGAACCTACACCTGATCCTACACTCTTTCCCGACACGACGCTATTCCGATCTTCGGTGGAGTTGGCTGGTGTACAAATCCCGTTGGTAACAACGGCCCTGTACTTCGTGGTTAATATAAGGTTAATTGCAGTGTATGTTGCAGTCGTATTGGCAATGTCTGTCGAAGTAAGCCAGTTGTCGGTTGAATACTGCCATTTGGTGATGCTTCCTGTATAGCTTGAAAGTGTCAGCAGGGTGCTGTTGGTCCCGGTGCATACCGTAGCCGAACCGGCAATGGAACCTCCTGCCGAAGCCGGGGTCACGGTGACTGTAGCATCAGTGGAATTGGCCGGCGAACAGATGCCGTTAGTCACAACAGCCCTGTACCTGGTTGTGACTGAAAGATTGGTTGCGGTGTATGTTACTGTTGTATTTGCTATATCGGTCGAAGTAACCCAGTTGTCGGTTGAATACTGCCATTTGGTGATACTGCCAGTATACGCTGATAAGGTCAGCAGTGTGCTGTTGGTCCCTGAACATACCGTTGCCGAACCGGCTATGGATCCTCCGACAGAACCCGGTGTTACAGTGACTGTGGCATCGGTTGAATTAGCCGGTGAACAAACCCCGCTGGTAATAACGGCCCTGTACCTGGTCGTGACTGAAAGGTTGGTTGCGGTGTAGGTTGCAATGGTATTGGCAATGTCGGTCGAAGTAGCCCAGTTATCAATTGAAAACTGCCATTTTGTGATGCTTCCGGTATAGCCTGAAAGAGTGAGAAGGGTGCTGTTGGTCCCGGCGCAAACAGTGGCTGAGCCGGCTATGGAACCGCCCGCTGAAGCCGGGTTCACGGTTACCGTGGCATCGGTTGAATTGGCCGGGGAACAACTGCCGTTCGTCACTACCACCCTGAACTTTGTTGTCGCTGCCAGGTTAGTGGCAGTGTATGTTGCTGTTATATTGACTATATCAGTCGAAGTGGCCCAGTTATCGGTCGAGTACTGCCATTTGGTGATTGAACCGGTATAACCTGACAGGGTAAGCAATGTACTGTTTGTCCCTGTGCATACCGTTGCTGAACCGGCTATGGATCCTCCCACTGAACCCGGTGTAACAGTCACTGTAGCATCTGTTGAATTGGCCGGTGAACAAACCCCGCTGGTAATAACGGCCCTGTACCTGGTCGTGACTGAAAGGTTGGTTGCGGTGTAGGTTGCAATGGTATTGGCAATGTCGGACGAAGTAGCCCAGTTGTCAATTGAAAATTGCCATTTTGTGATGCTTCCGGTATAGCCTGAGAGAGTCAGCAGGGTGCTGTTGGTCCCGGCGCAAACCGTTGCTGAACCTGAAATGGATCCGCCAACTGAAGCAGGGCTCACTGTGATCGTGGCATCGGTTGAATTGGCGGGAGTGCATATCCCGCTAGTAACAACGGCCCTGTACTTCGTTGTCATTACCAGGTTTGTTGCGGTATAGATTGCAGTTGTATTCGCTATGTCGGTCGATGTAGCCCAGTTATCGGTTGACCATTGCCATTTAGTGATGCTGCCGGTATATCCTGATAATGTAAGCAAGGTACTGTTGATGCCGGTGCATACGCTGGCCGAACCGGCTATGGATCCGCCTATCGAAGCCGGGGTCACGGTAACTGTGGCATCGGTGGAGTTAGAGGGGGCGCAGCTTCCATTAGTCACGACAGCCCTGTACTTAGTAGTGATTGCAACGTTCGTTGCAGTGTATGTTGATGCTGTATTGGCAATGTCGGTCGAGGTAGCCCAGTTGTCCGTCGAATACTGCCATTTGGTGATGGTACCGGTATACCCCGAAAGAGTCAGAAGGGTGCTGTTCGTGCCGGTGCAAACGGAGGTCCCGCCTGCTATGCTGCCTCCTACGGATGCCGGGTCTACGGTTACGTTATATACAGCAGGAGAGGGAGCATATGTCCCGGTGGTGTTCTGATAATTTACGTTTACTGTCTGAGCCCCTGCCGAACCCCAGGTCACGGAAATACTGTTTGTTCCCTGCCCGCTGTTGATTGTCCCTCCTGCGGAAACAGTCCATACATAGCCTGCTTTACCCGCCTGGGTTACATAAACATTCCCTGTGGAACCCACGCAAACCTGGGTGGGGCCCGAAATGATCGAAGGTGAAGGTACCAGGTCAAAGGTCATGTCGGCTCCATAATAGGTATTAGCACCTACAACCCCTTTCGCCCTGAAGTGATAAATGGTGTTGATGGTAAGTCCGGCAAGGGCTGAGCTGACTGCAGTACTGCTTGTTCCTGTTACCGTTGACGGACTGCCTGCTGCCGTATTTCCGTAAGCGATGGTCAGTCCGTATTCAAATGAAGTGGACATACTCATTCCGCAGGCATTCACCGTGGCATTCAAAGTAGCTCCGGTTTGCCCTATGGGTGAAGCTGCCACCGTGGTCACCTGGGGCATCTCATATGCTCCCATGGTCGGCGGATTTTTACGGGTTATCCCCGAGTAGTCGGTGGTAACCAAAGGCACCGTTGTCCCCGCAACAAGAAGAGGCTGCTGGGGATGAAGGTCGGTGGAGGAAATGAAGAGGGGGTCGGTCGAAATGGAATTGGTTTCCATTCCTGATGCAAGCTTGTAATTGGGAAAATCGTAAACAAAAGAATTCCAGGCTCCAACCGTGGTTGGGTCAATGGTGTAAAGGTCATTGTAATCTGAAGTGAGATTGGTCATGTCAACGGCGAAGTATGCCATATTGAACCCGGTTCCACCCGCTCCGTTCAGCCTGAAATTCGAAAAAATATTATCCTTTGTTTCGACAATCCCTGTTCCCTGTTTCTCGAAAGCTATGGAATACCTTGTGTTTGCTGCAGCATACGTTCCACTGATATAAACAGAATTATGATCGACCACTGAATTTCCTGATGTGCAATAAAACCAGAATCCAAGCAAGCTGATATTATGGGAATATCCATCACCTCCCAATAATACCAGGTTGTTGTAAACATTATAAGTGTTCGGCGATGCGGGAGGACCGTAAAGCATGATGCCGGCGGTGGGATAATTATTTACTGCATTTGCTGCAGCTGAAGTGGGCCCGATATTATAGATCTTGTTGCCATAAACGTTCATCTGGTAGTTGCCATAGAGATAGATCCCGTAACAGTTGGGAGCAGCGGATGAATTGGAGATCGCCATGTTGGCAATGGTATTTTTGGCAATGGTACAGGTTGTATACCCCTGTATCCCGGCGGGAACTCCCGTCCCTGCTATGAGAATGCTGGCCGGAGTTGAAAGCGAACCTATGAGGTTGCCGGTAACTGAGCCTATATCGATTGTCCCCATGTACGCATAAATTCCCCTGAAAGTTGCAGGTCCCGTATTGGTTAAAGAAATATTCTGTATCGTATTATTCTGGACTGAAGTGGTTTGGGTGGAACTGTAAAGATAAATGCCATAGAATGAAATGGCCCCGCTGTTAACCCAGTATCCTCCCCCGCAGTTTGCACTTTGGCCGCCGATGAAATTTCCCGAAATAACATTATTTACCGAAGAAGAGCCCTGTCCGAAATAGATGGCATACTGGGATGTGGAAGGCGGTGTTGCGAGGCTGCTATAAAAACTGTTGCCGCTCACCGTCCAGCTGTCACCGCTGCCTGTTATAAGATAAATGCCGTACGAGCTGAAATTGGCAATCTCGTTGTTGCTGATTGTGTTCGATGAATTGTCCATTCCCGATGTCCCTACTGAAATGATACCGTTTAAGGGAACCCCTGTGGCATCAGTCCTGTCGCGGATCACGTTATCGGTTATCGTGTTGTTATCATTCCCGGTCGTACCGGTGGTTGTGCTGAAGAGGATTATGCCTGAGGTTGCGGTAGTGGGACTCTCGATGTATGAGCTCCTGATGATGTTGTTAGTGGCATCGTTAATAAGGATAAATACAGGATTCGAAGTATTGGTATTCCTGAACCTGAGGTACCTTCCGCTTCCTCCCGACCGGCCGTCAATGACTGTGCGGTCTGCTCCGTTCAAGCGTATCATACCGTTTGCCACAGCTCCTGAAACCAGTCTTTCGGTGGTTGAATTCGGCTGAATGGTTACCGTATAACCTCCTGCACCATCTTCCATCCACTGGTTTAGCGCATTGGTCCCGTCTTCGGTGAGATTCGAAATGATGCTGAGGGTAAGGTTGCCGGTGAGGATGCTTGAATTTATGGCCAGGAAAGCGCCTGTTGCCCCGGTAAGATTAATATAATCTCCGCCGGTGCCTACAGTTTTTGTACCCGACAAGCCCGACATGATAGTATAGCTGCTGGGTGTGGTCGGAGGAGTTGCAGATGCCGGTGGATTAGGCGTATACCCTGAGGTTCCCGCAACAGGACTTGCACCAACATTTGGAGTAGGCACATTATCCTGGGCACAGATATAGTAAGAGACCACGTTGGTGACAACCACCCCGGCTCCAAATGAAAATTGGTACTGACCGACTCCGAGTGAAGTGGCCGTTGCTGCTGAATATGCCCCTGCCCCTATTTTCCAGTAAAGCACAGGCAGCCCTATCCCGGTAACGGGAACACCGCTTGGATCGGTAATTGTTGCTATAAGGGTACGGGCAGATGTGGAGGCGGTATTATTCAGGGGTGTATAAA
The DNA here is from genome assembly GCA_037141915.1 of Bacteroidota bacterium. Lineage (GTDB taxonomy): Bacteria > Bacteroidota > Bacteroidia > Bacteroidales > FEN-979 > CAIRDP01. Next base: position 22,599 of record JBAXBP010000007.1, read on the forward strand.
CGATATAAGGGGATGTAAGATCCGACATGATGCCTGCAAATTCATCGGCTCCTATATCAGGAAATGTTGCTGAACGTGCATTGTCATCATAGTCGACAGTAACAGCCAGGGGAGAAGTTACAGGGAAGGCGCCGCTTTCGCATTGAGTCGCAACCGAAGGACTGATGTGCAGATCATAAGGAGTTGCAGCCACATTTATGAAGGGTGGATTTTCCATAACCGAATGAACATCTCTTGGTGAAACCCTGGTTTTGTAGGTAGCAAGAGTCTGGTCGGAATTGGTCCCGTCATAATAGAGAAGGTTGTTCGCAGAGGCTGTTCCCGCATACAATAAATTATTATCGGCTATATTCGCGTAGGATGTCAGGGTTGTACTGCTTCTTCGGTATGCAGCTGTAATACCTGTTCCTTTATAGGTTGAAACATTAACCAGGATGTTGTTCCTCATATCCACTGTAGGTGTGGTAGAAGCATAGACTGCGGCGCTTCCGAACAATGCACCGGAACTTGTGGCATTAAGATAGATCGTATTGTAAAACAGGTAATTGGTTGTCCCTGATGAAACATAGATCCCTGCAAGGGGAATTGCAGCATTTGCCGATGGCGTTCTCAGGTCACTGAGAAAATTATTGTAAACGTAGGTGGTAGTACCACCGCCGATATATATTCCATAAACTACCCCGGAGGCATTGTTTGCCTGAAGATTATAGACTTTATTCTTATAAATACTGTTCAGGGTGCCCAAACTATTATAAATACCGTATACCGTAGCCGCCCCCGTGGTGTTCAACCCACTCACACTGTTATTATAGGCTGTCAGTGAAAGAGGGGCCGTAGTTGCCCCAAGATACAGCCCGTACATTGAACCGGTACCTGTCCAACCAGAAATCGTGTTCCCGTTAACTGTAGATCCGGCAGCACCGTAACCTGCATAGATTCCGTATAATCCCGAACTGCCGCCCGTAATGTTTGAAATTGTGTTGTTTGTGATTACAAAGGCCTGGGTGGTCGAAGTTGTCTGTTGGATAGCATAGAAAGCTGAAGCCCCCGTCAGTGTTATGTTCGAGAAATTATTCCCGTTGAATGTGAAAGTGCCGCCGGTAGGTGATCCGTTGTTGTAATACCCGTATAATATACCAATGCCTGATTTCGTGAAGGTTCCGGTTTGGTTGCCATTGATGGTAATATTCGGAGTGCTGTTACTGCAATAAATCAAGTATGAGGTTGTTGTAGAAGCAAATGTTCCAAAGTTCAAAGTATTGTTATTGACTGTTACTGTTGCACAAGTCGGAGAGATATAAATTGAACTTAATGTTGCAGTTGAAGCTTGTCCAAGAGTAATCGTGTTGTAGTTGGCGATAAAATTTCCCGGCAAAGACGAAGTCCCCATGTAGATTCCGTAGAGCGTACTTGTTGCATTTACTCCTCCTCCACCTGCATTATCGATGATATTATAGCTTATCGCAGGATTGGTATGGTATGCAATATACACACCGTAGGCTGCTGAAGCAGTATTCCCTGCAAAATTCTGGATGATGTTTCCTGAACCTGTTGACCCCACAACAAAATTCTGGTCATACATATCATAGGGAGAAGCAGCACCTGAATAGCCTATCAGCAATATGCCTGAAAAGACGTTGCTGATGGTATTGCCTGTAAGTGTTACATTTTCATGGCGGCCTCCGGTCGAAGTAAGTGTAATACCGGCCGAAGAGGATACCGCGGAAGAAGCATCGTTATTGGAGGCATAAATGCCGGCTACATAGGCGCTGGCACCTTTTGTCATGGTGATGGCACAATTCTTTATGGTCACATTTTTGCAGCCGTCGGTGGGGCTGGCTTTTCTAAGGTAATACCCATACTCTATCCCGCTGTTCGTAGAGCTGAGATCGATGCCATCGAAGGTAATATAATCCGCCCCCTGGATAATGAACACAGCGTCGCCCTGTCCTCCCAGTGTTGAAGTTGCCAGGGTTCCCGCATCGGTTCTTGAGATCAGGGGATCCGCCCCTGCCCCGTTTTTCTGAAAGGTGATAGGATTGGCCGCGGTTGAAGGATAGGTTGGGTTCGAGGTCAGCAGCAGTCCGGTCGTTGTTTCGGTATAGGCAGGATCAACATTAAAAATAATTCCTCCGGGTCCAATCCCTTTGTTGGCGATGGAATCGCAGGCTACTGTAAAACTCAGATAATTTGCACTCGGGATTGTCCTGACTCCATGAATCGGTGGTGGTGGAGCTAAAGTTGCCTGCGATCCTGTAAGGTAGGCCGACTCTGCATCGGCAAAAGACACAATCCTGTAAAAATAAGTAGTCCCCGGAGTAAGGCCGGTCTGAACCTGTGAATATAATGTTCCGGTCGTTGCTACTGAAGTTGATGTAATGTCAGTTCCTGACTGGGTATACGTAATGCCATCGGGTGAACGGTAAACTCTGAAACCGGTTTCATTGGTCGAATTATCCGTCCATCCTATTGTCATTCCGTATGAGGTGACCGATGAAGCGGTGAAGGAAACCGGAGGAGCCGGGATGACCGGGTTCAGCACCCTGAATTCATCAACCCCGATATCATCGTTACCATAGTCGGAAGTTGCAGTAAATTTAATCCTGGTTGTAGCAGAATTACCGGGAAGTGTAACCGTGTATTCAGTCCATGCAGCTGAAACACCCAGGGCGGCTCTCAGTGCAGCAGACCAGGTCGTTCCCCCATCATTTGAAGAATAAATATTCAATATATCCGCACCGGTCGGGTTAATATAGTAAAATTTAACCATCAAAACACCGGCAGTGTATGGAGAAAGATCGATAACAGGCGAAATAAAATCCCCGGTAGTCCCGTTTGCGGCATCATAGCTGTGAAATCTTGCAGAGTGGAGTGTGGAATTCGCGCCCGCCGGTGTATAGGACCCTGTTGAGCTTGTCCAGCCAGTCGTGTAATCATCACGATGCCATTGATTATCTGCAGGTGCTGCTGTACCGCTCCAGGCCGGCGATAACGTACCCGGGGTGGTCCATGCTGCCTCGAAATTCTGAGTAAAAATTATTTGTCCCAGACCTGTAAAGGAACACAGAATAATAAAAGTAACCAGTAAAGATCTTCTCATCAGGGACGGTCTTAATACAAACATACTTTTAGCAACCCTAACAGGTTGTATGGCATGCACAAAAGATGCAGGAAATGGTTGAACTTAAGCAGTTCAGGCGGCTTATGAATAGCGGGGCCCGGAAGAGATACAAGACAGTCGAGAAATTTCCAGTTTCAAAAATAGTAAAAACTTACCATAACATGAAATCGTTGGCTCTTTTCTTGTAATTTAGGGCATTAAAGATTGAAGACGGTAACCGGCCATCAGCATTCAGAAAAAAATTCTACAGGAAACAAAACGTATGCCCCGTTCCTTTGTCATAGGAGATATTCATGGTAACCACAAGCCGCTGTTAGATCTTTTCAGGCAGGCCGGTTTTGACTATGATACCGATATTCTGTTATGCCTCGGTGATGTGGTCGACAGGGGGCCGGAACCTGTAAAGGTGGTTAACGAACTGATGAAGATCCGTAACCTTATTTATATCCTTGGCAACCATGATTATTGGTGCCTTGAATATTTAAGGACCGGGAAAGTCACAGCCGACTGGCTTTTCCAGGGAGGGAATGGCACAATGAACGATTATATTGAACATCAGGCTGAAAGAGAGCCCCACAAGGAGTTCTTTGCGTCGGCAAGGCTGTTTTATATTGATGATGAAAACCGTCTTTTCGTCCATGCGGGGTTTGACCGTTTCCGCCCTTTCTCCAAACAGATGACCGAACATCTGACCCTGCTCTGGGACCGCTCCCTGTTCAGGGCGGCATCGGAATATGATTATGAAGGTAAACAGTTTGAGGAATTCAGCGAGATTTTTATAGGGCATTCTCCCTCTCAACTTATAATGCAGGACAAGCCGACCCGGCTGGCCAATCTATGGATTATGGATACAGGAGCAGGGCACAGGCGGCTGTTAAGCCTGATGGACATTGACACAAAGGAATTCTGGCAAAGCAGATGTGAATTTTAATTTTTCACGGCAGGTATGCTGAAGGCAATGACACTTCCTTCAGGGGATGTGGATTCCAGCCATATCCTGCCCCCGTTAATCTCGACCATGTCGTGGCATAACTTAAGGCCCAGACCATGGCCTTTCTCATTGTCAGTTCCGTAGGTTGAGAGAAGTTCATTCCCCCCGCCAAAAAGATTACCGCTGATCTCCCCGGGAATGCCTGTACCGGTGTCAGAAACCCTGACCACATGAAAATCGTTTTCAGATACGCTGGTGATCTGAATTACACCTTCCTGGTTTGTAAATTTTATTGCATTGGAAATAAGATTCCTGACAATGGCCTGGAGCATATTAATGTCGGCAAACACCAGGGCATCGGCGCTGACAAGATTCCTTATCCGTATGTTTTTTCTCGAGGCTATGACCATCATTGAATCAATAACGACATTGACTTCTTCGTACAACTGCAGGCTGGCCGGTTGCACTTTCAAGGTCCCCATTTGCAGCCTTGACCATGTAAGAAGGTTTTCAAGAAGCTGGTAGGCGCTCCTGGAGATTTTTTGCACCATCTTGGAATACTGCCTTATCTCGGGGATGTTCTTATCCTCTGTCTCCTCGACCAGGAGATCAGCAAAACCCATCAGTGCGTTAAAAGGGCTTCTCAGATCATGTGACAGGATGGAAATAAAACGGTCCTTGCCTTCATTAATCTCCTTGAGCTCAAGATTAAGCTTTTCAAGGTTATTTTCAGCGTGAACACGAGCCCTTATCTCTGCTTCAGCCATCGTTTTCCTTTTCCTCAGTTTGCTGATATAAACCATTGAAATGAGGATCAGGATAAGCAACAATATGCCAGAGGAAATAAGGAAGGCGATTGCCAGGTTGCTTTTGTTCTGCCTCTCCAGTGCTTCATTCTCAGATTCCCTTATCCTGATAGCCATGCCAATCTCATTGAACCTGCTTTTTATCATCTGCGCCTGTATGGTATCGTTTACAAGACGGTACTTTTCAAAATAGGATGAAACAGAATCATTCTGACCAGTCCGGATGAATACCTCGATTATATTTTCATAACAGCTCTTTTTCAATTCAGGCAGGTTCGCCGAATCTGCAATCTTCATTGCTTTCCTGTAAGAATCCAAAGCCTGTTTAAAATCCTTTATCCATAGATATGAATGCCCCATGGCAATATATATTTCAGGCATTTTCACCTTTTCATTGATTGTATCGCATATCATCAGAGCATTATTGTAATTTACCAATGCCTGGTTATGTTCATTCTGAATAACGCTGAGCTTCCCTAGTTCAAACCAGGCATCGGCCTTAGTCGACAAATAGTCGTGCCTGAGGAAAATATTATCAGTGGGGATATTCAGCATGGGAATTGCCATCTCAAAATAATTCCTTGCATCGGTGAATTTACCGAGATCGAACAGGGCTGTCCCTATGTAATAATATGAATGTCCTATATTCGGCAACTGGTTTAATTTCCTCCTTTGTAAAAGTGCTTTCTGAAAATACCAGAGGGCTGAATCTTTCTGGCTGAGCTTCTGCTTTACCAGGCCAATATTGTTCAGTGCAACAGCCTCACCGTGGAAATCACCGGTTTTAACAAAAAGCTGTTCGGCCTGCCTGAAATATCCTTCCGAAATCAGGTAATTACCCGTCTGGAAATAGCAGTTCCCGATACCAATCATGAAGTAATTGGATTTTGACTGAAGATGATTATCGATTAGGATATGGTATGCCTTTAGTGAATATTCCATGGCCGTAATGTAGAGGTGGCGGTCCATGTATACCCTGCAAATCTCGAACAACGCAGTGGCGGAATAAAAAGGCACATGTGCTGATACCGATTCATTGTAAAATTCCTCGTAAAGCTGAATGGAACGGACAGGGTTCTTTTTTCTTTCGTTGCGGGCTTTCTGGAAAATCATCAGCAGATCATACTGGGCCGGTGTTGAAGGCTGATAATCCCGTTTGAGTTCACTGCTCAGGGTGTCAGGCTTTGCCTGTTGTCCGGCAATCACTGACATAGAGGGAATCAGTAACAGGAAAAATGCCGGAAACAGCAATAACCAGGATTTTCCTATCATGTTCTGTGTATTTAAGTCTGCAATACCATCCCGGCATGCAATGCATGCCGGGATGGTATTGCAGACCACTAAAATACTAAATCCCGGGTGTCTTTTGCTTGATCAGCGCATCTAATTTTGCACTGAGCCGGGTTTGCCGGTTCTCGTCGGCCAGAGCTTTAAGCCTGTTTAAAATTTCCATTGCAGTCTGAGAATCCTCATTGAAAACAGATCTGTCAGAAGCTGAGAAAGATGCATAGTAATCGAGGTTCTGCCCCATGATCTCGGCCATTCTGCTGCAAAGTTTAATTGCGGATGCCGTGTCGCCCACCTTGAAGTATATTTCTACAAAGGGAAGGTCGTACATATCATACACATATTTGGGGTCAGGAAATTTTTTCAGGTACAGGTCAACCAGTGCTTTACATTCCTGTTTTTTCCCCGAATTACTCAGCAGCTGACCTACGAACAAGGCTATCATCTTTGGCCTGATCGAGCTGTTGTAGCTCTCGGGGTCAACATATACCTTAGGATCATCGAGATTGCCGAATTTGAAGTTATTCATGAAAATTTTATTCGAACCGATAGCATCAATGCTTCCAAGAGACGGAATGTAATTATTGTTTGAATCCGCCTTTACCGGCATGAATTTATACACCCAGCCTTCCATGAAACAATACTGCTCCACATCAAAGAAATTACGTACTGAGCTCGGTGCTGCAAAATAAACCGGCCGTTTCCAGTCGGTAGTGGCAATCATGTCAAGGGTCATGATATCATTCTTATACAATATGTTCGATTTGATCGTGAAGGTTATGGAATCGACCATTTTATCCTTGAAGTACTCAGGGACTATGCCATATTTAAGGCAGTTTTCCTTGTTCACTGTGATCTTAATCTTTTTTGCAGGGAAGAATTTGATCTTTTCCCCGCCCTGCGATGTTACATAGGTCTGGGGGTCCTTGCTTTTAATGAAATCAATAAGGTCCTTCAGCTCCACATATCCTTTGATACCGATATCGTAGTACATGATCACGTCATTGGTGCCCGGCTGATATGATTCAACAGGGATACTGAGGGGAACGGGATCTGATTCATACATCTTCCTGTACAACTGTTCGATATACCATGCTCCTGATGCAAGTTCCCTGTTAATGATCCGCACATCCGTCCTCACACCTTCAACTTCCTGGTTATACCAGAGAGGGAATGTATCATTGTCGCCATTAGTCACAAGCAAGGCGTTTTTATCGCAGGAATTAAGATAATTTGCAGCAAAATCCCTGGCTGCATATTTTCCGCTGCGGTCATGGTCATGCCAGTTCTGCTGTGCCACGATGACCGGAATAAGCAAGGTGGTGAACACCGTAACAAGGATCACCGGGATAAGCCCTTTGAGCTTTGTTTTTCTCTGAAGGAAGTCAATAATGGCTATCACACCAAGTCCGATCCAGATTGAAAAAGCCATGAAAGAACCGGCATAGGAATAATCCCTTTCCCTGGGTTCATATGGTTTCTGGTTCAAAAAGATGGTAATGGCAAGACCTGTCATGAAAAACAGCAGGATGACCACGATGCTGTTCCTGTAATCCTTTTTCAACTGGAAAAAGAAACCTATCAGTCCGAGTATCAGCGGCAGCATGAAATATTTATGCGAGGCCCTTGATTTGACGCTGTCGGGAAGGTCGGTCAGCGAATTACCAACATGATACTTATCAAGGAAGGGTATGCCGGTGATCCAGTTCCCGTTCTTAATGCTGCCAAAGCTCTGGATATCATCCTGGCGTCCTGAGAAATTCCACAGGAAATAGCGGAGGTACATCCAGTTGAGCTGGTAAGATATCATAAACTTCAGGTTCTCCCCGAAGGTTGGGCGGTTTACGACCTGCGATTTGCCATCTTCCCCGGTGATCTCCATCGGGACACCCGGACCTCCCCAATTTTTAAAGAACTCAGCACTTCCCGGTCTTTCCTGGTTGGAGCAGTACATTCGCGGGAAAATGGTGGTGAACCTCGGGTCAAATACAGGAATGGTACCTTTGCGCTCATCAACCACCTCGTATTTTCCGGTAGTTGTATTCTTTTTGTATATAGGACTGCCGTCGTCATACTTTATGACAGGGGCTGTGTAGTACTGTCCGTAAAGGAAGGGCCAGGTACCGTATTGCTCGCGGTTCAGGAAGGAGACCATCGTAAGAGCATCCTTGGGTTTGTTCTCATTGATAGGAGTATCGGCATTGGAACGGATCACGAGGGAAATGAACGAAGAATATCCGATCAGCAGAAAACTCAGGGAAAGCAGCACGGTATTCAGCACTGTTTTTCCTTTTTTCCTGGTATACCATAAACTCCAGATCAGCAATCCGAAGAACAAAAGGAAATAAACAATGGTTCCGGTGTTGAATGGCAACCCGAACCCGTTCACTGAGAATATTTCAAAATAGGCTGCAAGTTTGGGAATCCACGGGATCACGAAATACATCATCATGGCAACCATCACGAACGAGAGACCAAGTGCAGTTAAAATCCCCCTTCTGGTTGGTTCATATTTCCTGAAATAATACACCATGGCCAGTGCGGGAATTGTCAGCAGGTTCAGAAGGTGAACCCCGATTGAAAGCCCGATCATGAAAGCCACGAGAATAAGCCAGCGGTAATGGTGCTTTTCATCAGCTACTTCGTCCCATTTGAAAATAGCCCAAACCACCACCGAAGTACAGAAATACGACATGGCAAAAACGTTGGCTTCAACCGCCGAGAACCAGAAGGAATCTGTGAAAGTGAACGTCATTGCGCCAACGAAACCTGCCGCAAGTATCGTCCACGTTTTTTCCGTTGTCATTTCCTCTCCCTTTTGAAGAACTAGCTTTTTAGCTATCATGGTGATGGTCCAGAAAAGGAACAGGATAACAAAAGCGCTGGACAAAACGGAGGCCATGTTGATCATAACAGCAACCTTCGTTGTATCCCCGAATGCCAGGAGCGACATTACCCTGGTCGTTAACTGGAAAGTAGGCGCCCCGGGGGGATGCCCGATCTGAAGTTTATACGATGTGGCGATATGTTCGCCCGGATCCCACCAGCTGACGGTTGGCTCGACAGTTTTAACATACACGATAAGGGCGACGGTAAAAACAAACCAGCCCGCAATAGTGTTAAGCTTTCTGAATTGGTTCATAAGTAATTACTGAATTTTTTATTCTGAATCGTATAAGAACGGCAAAAGTACAAAAAGCTTGCTGATTGCCAGATAATAATCCTCTATATTAATATCGTATTAATGCTAAATCCATTATTTTTGCCTGATTACGTATGATGAACTATCCGGGATACTACAAAAAATTCTTCAGCGGAAATTTGTTCCTTATTATTTTGCTGTGGACAACGATAAGACCTGAACCGGCAAAAGCCCAGTTCATCCTGTCGGGCGACATAGACGGAAGACTTTCGAATATGAACCTGCACAGGACCATTTCTGATTCCCTGAACAGCAAAACATTGAATTTTGCCGGATTTGCCGAATTGGACTTTAAGTACCTGCGTAAGAAATGGAACCTTTACGGTTCTTTGTTTGTAACTTACAATAAAGGAACAACCCTTTCATCGATTGAGGCCCCGGCTTTGGTTGACGCCGGATTTTATGAAGCCTGGTTCAGGTATTATTTTTCGAAATATTTTTCAATTCAGGCCGGAAGAATTGAAATTCAATTTGATGATCAGCGCTTTTTCGCGGCCCGGGACTTTAACGGCCTGGTTACAAGCCATAATGCTATCATTGCACACTACCTTGATCCGGATACCAGCTACATGGCAGACCTCGGATTTGCTGCAAATAAATTTGATCCCGTTGTGGGAATTTTCAGCACCAACCGGTCAGTCAACAATTACAGGTACATGTCGTTTCTGCATGCATATAAACGCATGTTCGACGACCAGCTTGCTCTCACTTTCATGAATATTTTCACTGCCGATGATAACGGGTATGAAAAAACCCTGCTTTACGGCCGCAACACCCTCGGAGGTTCCGGTTGGCTGTCGCTCGATGACTGGGATTTCAACCTGGCCGGGTATTACCAGTTCGGGCATGTTAATGACGGCCGTTTACTTAGTGCATGGTATGCAGCAATGTATGTAAGCTACCGTGCGACTTCATGGCTCAACCTGATGCCAGCCTTTGAGCATATGAGCGGAGATAATTACTCTGATACAACAGAAAATAAATGGATGGTGCACGGGTTCAGCATGCTCTACGGGAACATGACCCGTTCATTCGGAGCCGGAAGTATCCTTACCAATACCTACCGCCTGAACCTTCACCCCGGCCTCAACAACCTGTATTTTGTTGCAACCATAGATATTACCCATAATATTTGCATAGAAGCCGCCTATCACTGGTTCAGCCTGGTCCATCCCTATATGCGTGAATTCAATCCCGACAGCCTCAGTATACAGGTGGTCAAGGTCCCTAAGAGTTTGATGCACCAGGCCGAGCTGACATTTACCTATTCACCTGTACATACAATTGCATTGACTTTTGACTACCAGCTCCTATTCCCGGGAGCAGCCATGAAAAACTATAATGGCTGGAATATCAACCCCGGCATTCCGGTTTCGGCTGCATATATTGAAATAGAATGGACCCCTGTGTTTTATCCGAGGAAAAGGAAACCAAGAGAAATTCAACTCTGGCGTCCAGGTCATGAACCGCCCCAGTAAACATCTGGTTAGCCCCTGTAACTATTGTTAATAATCCATTGATATCTTCGCAGATACTGCAGCATAACCCTGATCAAAAGACTATATATTTGCCTTCCATGAAAAAGTGTCTTTCTTTAGCCGTAGCCCTGATTTTCATCTCAATCCCCTTCTTTTGCGACGCTCAGAAGAAATCCCAGGGCAAATCAAAAACCCAAACCTCCGATAAATCCAAGGACAAGCAGGGGAAAGACCAGGTACCCCCCTTAAGGGAGCTGTGCGTCCTGACCTATAAAACTGATTTTTCGACCCTGGCCGACAAATACAAGGAAGATCTTTTTCCTAAAAGCAATGCAAAAAGCGCCATTCATTTTTACCGGGGGATCAGCCTGCTGAAACAAGGCCAGTATAACGAATCCATCAGGGATTTCAAGATCGCAAGGATTGATACAAACATCAAACGCAACATCTGTAACTTTTACATCGCCCTCTGTTATATGCAGCTGCATATGAGCGACAGCATCATCGGTATTTGCGGGAATACCCTGAACGTTCCCGGCCAGGAGCTGATGAAGCCCGATTACTGGAGCAACGCTGAATACACCCAGGACAGGGTTTTCATCTCATATATCCTTGGTACCAACCAGGTGCTGAACAAACCCACCGACACCCTGCTGATCGATGCAACCTACAGTTTCTGCTCGCGTGAAGATAAGTTCCTTGAAGCATATTACAATTACGGCACATACAGCTATAACCTCGGGCGGTATAAAAAAGCTATTGACATGCTGGTCAAAGTCCATGACCTTAAACCTGCCGAAGACAGCCTGATCCTGCTTGACCTTGGCTACCTGTACCGGCTTGCAGGAGATAACGTGCAGGCCATGAAGTCGTATAACATCCTCCTTACCAGGTACCGTTCATACATGGGATATAACAACAGGGGCTGTCTTTACGGTTATATGGAAAAATATTCGAAAGCTTTATCAGACCTGTCAACGGCAATCCGCAAAAACCAGCAGGGTATAGACGCCTTATGCAACCGCGGACTTATTTATTTAAAAATGCTGGAATATAAACGCTCTGTTTCGGACTTTACGGCAGTGGTCCAGCTAAAACCTGATTTGTCAGACGGTTACTATTACCGCGGCTTTGCGCTGAAAGCCATGGGAGACTATGCTAATTCGGTAGGTGATTTCACCAGGGCCCTCCAGCTAAAAAAGTAACAATTGACTGTTAATAAAGTTATTAAAACAGCGAATTTTCAGTTTCTTTATGAATGTATCTTTACCCCGATTCTAACTTACCGGGCACTGCATGCATAAACTTACTTCATTACCTCTCCTGTTTCTATTGTTGTTTTTTAGTCCGAAGGTTACTGCTCAAACAAACGGCGACCTTGGTAAAGGATTTTTCAACAACTGGTCTGTCAGCCTCAGCGGGGGGCCAAACATCTTTTTCGGAGACATCAAGGAATACAAGGTCCTGCCTGCACTGACTCCAATCAACGAGCTAAGGTATGCAGGGACATTTTCAATAAACCGCCAACTCAGCCATGTATTCATGCTCAGGGGGCAGTTCTTCTTCGGACAGCTTGCCGGAGAAAAGTTACTCTATAAAGACGGAAGTCCGTGCAACGAGTATTTTCAAAGCGATATCTTTGAAATAAACCTGAATACAACCATTAACTTCAGCAACCTATTCGGGAAATATAACCCAAAACGCTTTTTCTTTGTATACGGCACGATAGGTGCAGGTGCTGCCGACTGGATCACTAAGAAAAAAGACATCACCACCAATAATATCATCGCCACCGACGGCAGCTGGTCCACGATCAATCCCCACCTTGTGATCCCGGCAGGTCTTGGCGCTTATTTCACTATTAAAAACAAGGTAAACCTTGGACTTGAATGGACCATGCGGCAACTGGTCATTGATCGTCTTGATGCAACCGTTGGCGGGTGGCCTTATGATTCATACAGCATGCTGGCAGTTAACCTGACTTATAATTTCGATAAATATACAAGCAATAAACTCACCACTGCTTCCCCCCAGAAACAAATTGGCCCTCCTCCTCCTCAGCCTTTGCTTGCCGCTGAGATTGCTGCCGAGAAAGCCGCCGAGAAACAGAAAGCACAGGCTGCAAAAGCACTGCAGGCTGAATCTCTCAAACTTCCTCCCCCTCTGCCTGTGAAAGACACCCTCAAACCCGCCCAGCAGGTACTGGTCCCCGATACTGTAGCTTCCGAAGAAAACGTAACCGACACCTTGCCCGTGCCTGCTCATCTGAAGGGTGTTTCATACAGGGTACAGGTATTCGCCTTCAAAGAAGACACATACCCGGCCGAACAGATCAGGGAGAAATTCAAACTCAGCCAGGAGGTGTCGAAAGAACATTCGGGCGGATGGTACCGTTACACCATCGGCTCGTTCACCATTCTCAATGAGGCTAAAAAGCTGATGACCTCATTACGCACATCCAAAGAGATCCCCGATGCATTCATCGCTAAATACGTAAACGGCAAAAGGGCGACTCCTGCTCCTCCGCATACAGTAAAACACTCAAAATACAGCAAGGGAAAAATCTATTACCACAAACCTGTGCATAAAAAATAAGCTGGTTTTCCTTTACTGACCCTATCACTTTTTAATTCTTCCCGGATTAAGCATAAAAATGCTTATGAAAGGAAAATTTTTCAAGGGGCTGCTGGCCTGCTGGCTGCTGTCCCATGCTTCGTTCAAAGCCGAAGCTGCAGATATCGTTACCGCCCAATCAGGATCCTGGACCAGCGCCAGTACCTGGGTCGGTGGTGTTGTACCCACTCAGGGAGACCAGGCTACCATTAAAGCCGGCCATACCATTACCATTCCAAGCACAGGAACAAAATCCTGTACAAACCTCCTGGTCGAAAGCGGGGGAAAACTTTATGCCAATACCGGTGGGAGCCAGAGGTATGTCGACATATACGGGAACATCACCTGTTACGGAACCATAGGCAACGGTTCAGTAAATGATGGCATCTCGTTCAATATCGAAGGCGCTGCCTGCCTTATCAGCGGCAGCGGAACATTCGATGCATCGAGGATAAGAAAGAACACCTCACTGTATTCAACAGGCACCCTCACCGTATCGATGAATGCGAATCTCAGGTATAACGGCACTGCCATTTTCAACAACAAATCCACAACAAACTTCCATATTATAATAGAGGCAGGGTATACGCTGAACTGCATGGGAAATTCAGGGATACCGGGTAATATCTGCATTGACGGGTCCAATGCATCCAACGGCTCGAGTTACGGGGGGTCAATAACCGTGAACGGGACCTTGACCGTTAGCGGCATCCTTTACCTGACCACCGACAACAATTCATCAACATACTCAGTGTCCTGTACAATTAACAGCGGGGGAGTGGTGAATACCGCTTCGGTTATCTGTACCAACAGCGGTAATGCAGGCCATTTTACCACTATCAGCAACGGGGGCAAGCTGAATTTCACCTCGGGCGACTGGGGAACGATAGGCACGACGAACAACTCCTATGCTTTCGCCCAGGCTTCAACAATTGAATATTCGGGAACGGCAGCCCAGAACGTCGGCAACCCTTCGGCATACGGCAACCTCATCATCAGCGGAGGGGCAGACAAGACGGTCAGCCCCGGGGACCTTACAATTAACGGAGACCTTGACATTGCAAATTCATGCTGTCTTGTAATCCCCCGGTCAAGAGCAGTCACAGTCCAGGGTAATTTAATTCTCGAGTCTGCGGATGGCCTTGTACTTAAGTCCGGGGATGCGGTTTCTGCTCCGGGCTCTTTCATCTGCAACGGCGGCATCAGTGGAAGCGGGACTGTGAAAGTTGAAAAATTCATTGCAGGATACCTTGCCCCTGATGATGCCAACTTCCACCTGCTCTCCTCCCCCGTTTCGCCCCAGAATATTCAGCCTGAATTCGTCGCCGATCCCCCTGATCATCCCACCGACTTCTACCGTTGGGACGAACCCGGTGGCGTCTGGGTTAATTCAAAAACCACCGGAGGGTCCTGGAATACTTCCTTTCAGCCAGGCGATGACCGGACTTTCATTAAAGGCCGGGGTTACCTTATCGCCTCGTCGTCGGATGTGGTGAGAGTTTTCTCGGGGAATACCAGCAACTCAAACCTGGACGTACAGATGAGTTACACCCAGGGGGACTATGCAGGATATAACCTGGTGGGTAATCCATATACATCAGCCTTAAATGCAGACATCAATAACTGGAGCAAAATCAATACCGGGGATGCAATATGGGTTTGGGACCCCGCTTCGGGAAATTACAGGACATGGAACGGATCTGCAGGGACTCTGCAGGGCGGCATCATCCCTGCCATGCAGGGGTTTTTTGTCAAAGCTACCGGCCCACTGCCATCTCTCAGCATTCCTGCTTCATCCAGGGTACACAGCAGTTTGCCTGCATATAAGTCGATAACAGCCCTTGAACTGCATATTTCCCTTTCGGCCGGTGCATACTGCGATGAAACTGTTTTATACACTTCCAGGACTCAGCCAGGCCTTCATGACACCATGCACAACGTTGGCAAATTCATGGGGTTCAGGGATGCGCCCCAGCTTTATTTCATTGAAGGAGGAAGTTTCTTTTCCATTTTCCAGGGCGACACCCTGAGCGGGAACTGGGTCATCCCCTTGGGCATCCGAAAAGGTTTTACCGATACCCTGAGCCTTGAATTCAGCGGGATTGAGACACTCTCAGGGGAGGATGCTTTTTACCTTGAAGACCGGGTTGAAGGCAGGAATATAAACCTCAGGGAGGTTACAAGTTACGAGTTTGCAAGCAGGCAGGCTGTAGAGAATGAAAGGTTTTTCATTCATTATAAAAACACCACGGGAACTTACACTTCATCGGTAGGTGATAAGGTAAGAATGTATGCAATAGCCGGGGGATTGAGGATTGAAGGCCTCGAGGATTTCACGGGTAATGAAATACTGGAGATCTTCGATATGGACGGGCGAAAGGTGGTTGAAAAGCTTATCCCTCCAAGGCAGAGCGTGGTTCCACTGGACCTTGACCCCGGATGTTATATCGTTCGCCTCAGCCTCGGCAAGGCAGGCGTTTCAAAGAAACTTTTATTCACAAAATAATCCTGATCAAATGAAGACAATGGTAAAGCTTTTGGTGCTGGGAGGTGGTTTGCTGTTTGGGACTGCTTTACCGGCATTCAGTGATGAACCCGGTCCTCCGCCTCCTCCCTCCGGTCACGGAACAGGTGGCGACCAGGGACCTGCCGGCGCTCCCATAGACGGTGGCCTCGGAATACTTATTACAATGGGGACTGCATACGGGTGTAAAAAATTCCTGCAGGCAAGGAATAAAATTCAAAAGGCTGAGGATTACGGCGTAAAGCAATAACAGCCGCTTTACAGCCCATAATGCTGCCTGATTTCTCTGATTTCGGCATCGGTGAGCCCCGGGGTCTCGATACCTGCCCGTGAACAACTGAGGTATATGCCTGCAGCCTTGGCAGCAAGGTCAAGCTCATCGAAGGCTTCCGAAACAGTTTTGCCGATGGCCATGGCCCCGTGCTTTTCCCAGACCACTACAGGGTTGTGTTCGAAACAGCGGGCTGTAAGGTTGGCGATCTTCTCGGTGCCGGGAATGGTAAAAGGTACAAAGCCATAACCCCTTGGCTGAAGCATTACCGTTTCGGGATGCATTTTCCAGAGGATATTGGTCAGAGCATCTGCCGAATTGAACCTTGAGTTATGTGTAAGAGCTATAAGCTCGGTCACATGCGAATGTACGAGCGCTTTCTCCGGCGATTTCTTAAGGCAGAGCATCTCGTGGACCGCCAGGTGCGTGGGAAGTTCGGAAGTCGGCCTCAGGTCTTTGGCGGCCTTTTCGGGAACAATAATATGGTAAGCCGTCGATGAATCGCTGATGTAAACAAGGCAGATGTCCTCAAGCGGATCACGGGCAATGTCGCGCATCCTGGAACCTGCTGCAGAAACCAGCAGGAGCTGCCTCTTTAAACCGGTATATTCCCTTGGCAGGGGAAGAAAAGGGGAAGCCGAAAATTTACCGAGTTCCTTTTCAGTAAAAAACGAAGTAATGTTCACAGAAACATTGCCTGCATTGCGCTCCGACCACCGTCTTTCCCAGAGATAACCTGCAACCCGACTTAGTTCTTCGGTCAGGTTCTTTATTTCCTTTTTCTGGAAAACATCCTGCGTAAAGCTGATCAGTGGATCGAGGTTTACCGTCAGGTCGACATTGATATATTTTGGCTTCATCTTTCGGTTTATTTATTCCTTTTCCTTGCAAAAAACGTTTTCAGCAAACTTCTGCATTCATCTTCCAGTATGCCATTATTAACGCTGGTCTTAGGATGGAGCAGAGGCTGGCGCACCAGGTTATACCCCCGTTTTTCATCCTTCGCCCCGTATACAATCTTCCCGAGCTGGGCCCATAAGGCTGCTCCCGCGCACATCACACAGGGTTCCAGTGTAACGTACAGCGTGCATTCATCCAGGTATTTCCCTCCAAGATAATCCGCAGCAGCTGTAAAAGCCTGCATTTCGGCGTGGGCAGTGACATCATTGAGGGTCTCCGTAAGATTATGGGCGCGGGCAATGATGCGGTTCTGGCAAACAACCACGGCGCCTATCGGCACTTCATCCTTTTCGAAAGCCTTATGAGCTTCCTTCAGTGCTTCATTCATGAAGTATTCATCAGAAAACAAAGAATATGATGCGGCTTTCATTATTCCTTTATAAGATTTTCACCAAAAAGCTGGTGACTTATATTTTCCATTTCCCATGCATCCCTTAAATGATACTGGCCTATCCTTGTACGGCAGAGCGCTGTGAGGTGAGCCCCGGTGCCTAAAATAACACCAAGGTCCCTTGCAACTGAACGTATGTATGTGCCTTTGCTGCAGCTGATCCTGAAACAAAGATACGGCAGGCTTACTTCGGTGATCTCAAACCCGCTGATGGTGATATTCCTGGGTTTGATCTCAACTTCCTGTTCCAGGCGCGCATATTTATATGCCCTGCGGCCTGCTATCTTTTTCGCCGAAAACGCCGGGGGGACCTGGTCGTACGTCCCGCTGAGCTGTGCCACCGCTTCATGGATATGTTCCATAGTCACATGCTCAAAAGGCAGCTCTTTGTCTATTTCCTTTTCAAGGTCAAATGAAGGTGTGGTGGCACCTATGCGGAAGGTCCCGGTATATTCCTTGTCAAGTCCCTGGAACTCATCAATGCGTTTCGTAAATTTCCCCGTACATACAATAAGCAAACCGGTAGCCAGGGGATCCAGGGTGCCGGCATGGCCTGTTTTAATTTTTTTTATTTTCAGATGACTGCAGATGAGTGAACGGAGTTTGGCCACAACATCAAAGGAGGTCCACTGATAGGGTTTGTTGATCAGGAGGACTTCGCCCTGTTCAAACTGAAGGCTCATATGATCAGAGAGCTAAACTATGCCCGGTGAGGAGGAAGATGAGCAGGATAAGTCCAACGACAATCCTGTACCAGCCGAAACCACTGAAGCCATATTTAACAAGGAAAGCGATAAATCCTTTAATAGCCAGGATGGCTACGATGAAGGCCACTGTATTGCCAAGGATAATCATGCTGATATTATGATGAGTCAGAAGTTCAGGGTTGTGCCTCCATGCATCCCAAAGGCTTTTTGCAAAAGCCCCTGCAAGCGTGGGGACTGCAAGGAAAAAAGAGAATTCGGCGGCCGCGCTGCGTGTCAGTTTCTGCTGCATGCCACCCATGATGGTTGCCGCGCTCCGGCTGAAACCCGGGAAAACAACAGCAAGCAACTGGAACAAACCTATGACCAGCGAATTTTTATAGGTGATCTTTTCTTCCGTTTCTATCACGGGATGCTTGAACCACTTATCAATGAACAGCAGGATGATCCCGCCAAGGAACATGATGATAGTGATCGTGACAGGACTTTTAATGACCTCCTCGATCTTGCTCTTCAGAAGCACCCCAACGATAGCTGCGGGTATGAAGGCGACGATGAGCTTGAGATAAAAACTATAATGTTTGAAATCGAGGAATTTCTTCCAGTAGAGCACCAGCACCGAGATGATAGCACCGAACTGTATGGTTTCAATGAACAGGGTCATGAAATCCTTGTCCTTAACCCCCAGAAAAGCTCCCGTAAGAGCCATATGTGCCGTACTTGAAATAGGGAGGAACTCGGTGATCCCTTCCACAATAGCCATTATAATAGCCTGTAAAACCGTCATTAATCTTTGGGTTTTTTCATGATGGCGAAGATCTCGATCACATACCCTGCAAGGATCAGTATGGGGGATAAAGTAATCCTGCGGAAGCTGAAGATCTCATAATTGAAAACCTTAGGGTTGTCGGAACCTCCGCCTATCATAAGCAGAAAGCCCACAGCAATGAAGGCCAGCCCAATCAGCATAAGACGGTAATTTTCTTTTCCGAAAGCGAATTCGCCAATTTTAACCACTGGGGACGCTTTGGCTGTTTCCACAGACTTCTTTGATAAAACTGGCTTTTTATTCTTATCCATGAAACTCGGTTTAGGGGTGACAAAATTATGAAATTTTCTTGTACTCAGGTATACAGCAGGTCAGTTTTAATGCGGAGGTACTTTCTAACAGCCATGTATGTCGAACTCCACGAAATGCCTATACCCATGCCGATGATCAGAACTACAAGTACAGCAAGCCGAAGGGGATCCTGCAATTCCATCAACTCGGGCAGCTGGTCCACGCTGAAATAAAGAGTGACCACCATCATGCCGATAGCAAGGAACGAACTCAGCACCCCGTTGGCGATTGATTTTCTGAGAAAAGGCATACGTATGAAACCTTCGGTAGCCCCTACCAGCTGCATGCTGCGGATAAGGAATCGCTTGGAATAGATCGCCAGGCGTATGGTATTGTTGATGAGAACGATGGTGATGAAAAACATAATACCGGAAAAGACCAGCAACACCAGGCTCAGCTTGTTCAGGTTTTTATTGATCAGGTCGATGAGGGATTTCTGGTAAAACACTTCTTTGACCTCGGGCCTTGCCAGCAGGTTCCTTTCTATCTTCGCTATGCTGTCGGCATTCGTATAGGAAGCTTTGAGGTGGAGATCGATACTGTGAAGAAGGGGGTTGTACCCGAGAAACCCAATAAAATCTTCCCCCAGCTCTTCCTGCAACTGGTCGGCGGCTCTTTCCTTTGGGATGTACTCCGAAGACTTTACGTAATGTTCAAGGTCCAGCCTTTTCTTTAGTTCGAGTATACCTGCTTCCTTGACGCCTTCCTTGATCATGATGGAAAAACCTATGTTTTCTTTCACGTAATCGGAGAGTTTGCTTGCGTGCAGGAAGATCAGCCCGATGAGGCCCAGCAGGAAGAGTACCAGCGTAGTACTGATGCCTGTTGTCAGATAAGAAGTGGTTATTCTTTTCTTAAAATACCTTTCGTCCTGGGGTATGCTGGCCATTTTCTATTGATTCAGTGCTGATTCGGCACGGCGAATTTACTGAAAATTTATTTGGGCTTTTTCTTCAGCTCCTTTTTTAGTTGCTTCTGTTCAGGTGAATTGATCCCCATGGTTGATTTCAGCCCGCTCAGTGTGCTCTTCCATAAATAATTGAAGATGGCCTTTGTGGTATCCCTTTTAAAATAAATGATCCCCTTTCTCATAAAGCCGTTATTGTCGGGGTTATCGTCGGGCAGGATATAATTGGCGACATCAGTGATCAGTTCGTTCTTCAGTTTTTTCAGGGTCCCGTCTTTAATCAGGGTCAGCTCCAGATACAGGTTGTTGTAGTACACCTCAAGACTGCCGGTAGCCGTGGCATCGTTGGCTGCAACCATCGAAATATTTAATCTTTTCAGGAACCCGTGCGATATCTTAGCCGGCAGAAGTCTTGTCAGCATGGGGTTGAGGTCTTTCATGTCGAGGGAGTCAACCGTTGCCCACCACCAGAGGGAATCGCGGGGGTCCACCGCTGTTCTAACTAATTGACTACAAACGCCTACAGTTCCTAAGGCAACACCTAAATCATAGGCCAAAGACCTAACATAAGTACCTTTAG
>JBAXBP010000008.1:0-43208 GCA_037141915.1 Bacteroidota bacterium
AGCTCAGTTAGCAATTCTTCTTTTTGAGGATTCGTGATCATGGCATTATAATAAATATTGCAATCAAAATTTCTCTAACACTATTTTATTCGTATTATTTGCTTTATAGAAAGACTGAATAATAAATCTTTATTTATGGTTTGTTGGAAAATGCGTTTGGGTGGATTCATACAAAGAGGTTGAAATAGATAGGTAAAGTTATCATGATCTCAACATATTTGCAAACTTTTTATGTTTTTCCTTCATTTTTAGCAATTCCACAATACGTCATTCAAATTTGCGATTTTCCAATAACCCCTTGCGCCTGTAATCGATTATCTCAAGTGAAGTGGAGTGCTATCCCGAATCTGGGGAATTGCCTGTTTCTGATCAAAGGGCCACCGAAATATACGTGTATGGGCTTATTAGGTCATCAGAGGGTTTTAAGTAAGTTCCCGGGTAACTGCGTGTAGGGGGGCATGTTTTTTGCTGCAGACGAAAAGAATGCTTTTTATCAAGACCCTGAGAATGAAAAAATCAAGCTAAATAAAAAGCTTAGAACTCCTTTAATATAGTCATTGGAGAATCTATCATTGAAACCGAAAAGCTGCCCAAAAGGCGGCTTTCATTTTTTTCTCCACACTTTAAACACATAAAGCTATGGAGAACAATTATTTCAATGGGTGCCAGAGCCTCAAAGAGGTAAAGGCACGCTATTTGGCGCTTGCCAAACAGCATCATCCGATCTTAGGACAGGATCCAATTACCTTGTTTAAGGTCCGATTGGAGTACCAGGTAGCATTTCGAGAGCCTTCTTGCGCCTACCATCAGCATCCTGAGGATGTTAAAGATGATGTCCGAAAGTATCCGGATATCATTGATAAGCTTCTGGGATGGAAACTGGATGTCATGATGCTGGGAACATGGACCTGGGTTCAGGGTGACACCTATCCTCACCGAGAGGAACTGATTGCAATGGGTTTCCATTATGAACCCAACAAACGAGCTTGGTACTCCAGGCCGACAAGCTGCCGAAGTGCCAATCCTACCCCTCTGCCATTTGAAAAGATCAGGCAATTGCATGCACCTGATCCTGCAGAACTGTTCAAGATCTTCAAACCGGTACTCTGACCGGCAGGGAACAATCAATCACATCATCTATGAACCGGAGGGAATCGGAACTATTTATTCCCTCTGGATGCTGAGTCATCACCTACGGCGGTGACAAAATCATCTTTATCTACACTATTGCAATTCAAACAATTAAAATCAAAACACTATGCAATTACACTATTTCAAAGAGTGCAAAACACTGGATGAGGTAAAGGCTAAGTATAAGCAGCTGGCCATGCTCCATTATCCCGACAGGGGTGGAAGCAAGGAGATCATGCAGGCCATCAATGCTGAGTATGAGGCCATCAGGAAGGACCCAGTATTCGAGTTTGCTTCCCAGAAGGAGGAATCCAAACAGGATTTCGTGGAGTTTCCGGTTATCATTGACCAGATCATCGGGTTCAGTGGTATCACAATTGAACTCTGTGGATCCTGGTTATGGCTATCAGGTTCGACTTATCTGTACAAAGAGGACCTGAAGCGTATGGGATTCTTCTGGGCCAGGGAGAAGAAGCTTTGGTATTGGAGGCCACATACAGCAAAATCTTCCAACCACCGGCCTCTGACACTGGATGCCATTCGTGCCAAGTATGGCTCTGATATGTACCGGGGTACCGGTCAAAAGGAGTTGGAGGAACGAGCATGAAGGCAACCGATATGTTGAATTTCAAGGTAGCTGAGATCAAAGTCAGTTACCGATACCGGGTCAAGCCAACGGAATGCCCGAAGATTTCCAGTTCAAGAGATTGCTATCAGTTGCTGAAGAGTCTCTGGAGCAATAAGCTGGAATATTGCGAGGAATTTTATGTCCTGTTACTTAACCATGCCAATAAGGTCCTGGGGGTTGCAAAGATCAGCGAAGGTGGGATTTCAGTCACGGTGGTGGACCCGAAAAAGGTCTTCCAGACTGTTCTCAAAGCAAATGCGTCGGCTGTGATCTTGGCGCATAATCACCCATCCGGGAACATCCAACCATCTGAAGCAGACAATAAATTGACCGTGAAGCTGAAGAATGCAGGTATGTTGCTTGATGTAAATGTACTGGACCATCTCATAATCACCGCAGAGTCATATTACTCGTATGCGGATAACGGGTGCATATAGCAACCCGGAGCGATTGCAGTTATAAAGACTGCCGTCGCTTTTTTTCTCATAGTCATGATGAGTCATTTTTTATACATTCATATTGAGAAGGGGAGTTGAACTGGCAAAAAAGCCCACTTTCGCGTTTTGGCCAGGTGCGAAATGAGAGAGCTGACTTTGCATAAAAGGCCATTGATTCACTTAATGAAAGGTCTTCTGAATGAACTGATTTCACATAGAAATCACACAAAAAGACACTCAATAAAATTTACCTTGTACAATGACCCAAAAGTGAAAATATTTTATGCAGATAAAAAAATGGCTTAACAAATATACCTGAAAAAATACATGGCAACCTTCCAATACTCATTGATCAATGACGGAAATAACAGTAAATTGTTTAACTGTCTGTGTTTTGGCTATTAATCTTGGAACTATATGAATTTTTTCTTAAAATCGCCTTGTTGAGTCCCCTGGAGGGTTTGATTCTTGTCTGAACTCAGCTTATTTCTATCTTACCAATCAGTGATCAGAAGAAAGTAGAAAGGGTGCTAAGGAAGGTTATTTTATCTGGAAAAATAAGAGGTGTGTAGGTATAAAAGTATTCAACTATTAAAAAAGCCACTCAAGCTTTCGCTGTAAGTGGCTGATTATCTTGCTCCCCCTGCTGGACTTGAACCAGCGACCCTCTGATTAACAGTCAGATGCTCTAACCAACTGAGCTAAGGAGGAATTCAGGGGTGCAAAATTACAAAGAATCCGGTAAATTCCAATACATGGCCAAAAAAAACCTTAATACTCATCGGTAATTCTGGGCAATTCACCGATCATACCTGCATTTTGGTGAAAATAATTGGCATTTTCAGACTCCCTCATGTAACTCTGCCGTTAAAATAGAGTCTTATTGACTGATTGCATGATGCGGGATTTTAACAGCTTACAAATGATTAATATCACAAATATTCATAAAACCTACGTTACAGGAACAAATAAACTGCATGTGCTCAAGGGTATCGACCTTAAAGTCGAAGCCGGTGAAATGATCTCGGTCATGGGTGCTTCGGGTTCCGGTAAATCAACCTTGCTCAATATTCTCGGTATACTCGATAACCATGATCATGGTGAATACCTGCTCAGCGGAATAAAAATCGAAGACCTGAATGAGCGCAAGGCAGCACAGCTCCGGAACAAATACCTGGGGTTCGTGTTCCAGTCGTTTAACCTGGTCTCTTTTAAAAATGCTGCTGAAAATGTGGCCTTACCTCTTTATTATCAGAATATTAAACGCAAAAAAAGAAACCTGATCGCCATGGAATACCTCGACAGGATGGGGCTGAAAGAATGGGCGCACCATCTTCCGAATGAACTTTCGGGAGGTCAGAAACAGCGTGTTGCCATTGCCCGCGCACTGATAGCAAAACCTAAGGTCATCCTTGCTGATGAACCCACCGGGGCGCTCGATTCGGTGACATCCCAGGAAGTCATGGATATACTTACCGACATCAACAGGAATGAAAATATCACCATGCTCATTGTCACGCATGAGCTCGATATTGCAAAAAGAACGCAAAAGACTATCAGGATCACCGATGGTTTGATTACGGAAATCGTTAAAAATTAGTTCGTAATGAAAATCGTGACAAAAAACGTGAAGAAGTTCGTGAATCAGAAATATTATTTCGCTACTTCGCTACCTCGCTACTTCGCTATTTAATTATTATGTTTTCAATCGACCGCTGGCAGGAAATTTATCTTACAATCAGGAAGAACAAACTCAGGACCTTCCTTACGGGTTTTGCCGTGGCCTGGGGTATCTTCATGCTGATCATCCTCCTGGGATCGGGCAACGGGCTCGAGAACGGGGTCAAGGAACAGTTCAAAGGCGGCGCCATGAACGGCATATGGATCAGCAGCGGGGTTACCAGCGTTCAGTATAAGGGCCTGAAAACAGGAAGGGAGATCAAGTTCACCGACCAGGATTATAAGCTCATAAAAAATTCAATCAAAGGTTACGACCACATTTCGGCCAGGCTCTTTCTCGGCAGCGTACTGGTTTCAAATAAAAATGAATACGGGTCCTTCTTTGTCTCGCCAAGCCATCCCGATTACGGGTACATCAAGGAGATCCAGGTTCTTCAGGGAAGGTTCCTCAACCAGATCGATATCAGGGAATGCAGGAAAGTTGCGGCCATTGGCGAAAAAGTCAAAACCGAGCTCTTCAAGGGAAGGGATACCGTGGCGCTCGAAAAATACATCAATATCAAAGGCGTGCCATTCAAAGTCATAGGGATCTTCAGAGATTTCGGCAGGGACGACAACGAACAGAAAAGGATCTACATCCCTATCACCACAGCCCAGAAAGTGTTTTATACCAGCAATGTAATCAACCAGATATCCTTCACAACAGGAAATGCCTCTCCCGAAGAAGCCGATGTGATGCTGAAAAAAGCAAAGATGACCCTCTCGCGTTCGCATACGTTCTCACCCGACGACCCCAGGGCCATTGACATCATGAACAAAAGCGAAGACGTGCGCAGGTTCAACGCCCTGTTTGCAGGGATCAGGATGTTTATCTGGATCATCGGCATCGGTACAATCATCGCGGGGATAGTGGGCGTGAGCAATATCATGATGATCTCGGTCAAGGAAAGGACCAAGGAGATCGGCATCCGCAAAACACTTGGAGCAACGCCGGCTTCCATCATCGGCCTGGTTATGCAGGAAGCCATACTGATCACGGGGTTTGCAGGTTACATCGGACTGGTGCTTGGCGTTGGACTGCTAGAACTGATCTCGAAAAACATGCCGCCTTCCGATTTCTTCAGAAACCCGGAAGCCAATTTTACAATAGCCATAGGGGCGACCATTTTACTGATCATTGCCGGAGCTTTCGCGGGATTTTTCCCTGCAATGAAAGCGGCGGCGATAAGGCCGATTGAAGCACTTAGAGAAGAATAAAAGCGAAAGGCGAAAAGTGAAAAGCGAAATAAAAAAAGAAAATGTTTGACCTGGATCGTTGGCAGGAGATTTATCATGTGCTGAGCAAGAACAAGCTCAGGACCTTCCTCACCGCATTCGGGGTGTTCTGGGGGATCTTCATGCTTGTGATCATGATGGGTTCTGGCGACGGGCTCAAGAACGGCGTTTCGCAGAACTTCGGCGACATGGCCACCAACAGCGTATTCATCTGGGCGCAGCAGACTTCGGTCCCGTACAAAGGATTTACAAGGGGACGAAGATTTGAATATGAGAATGCGGATGTGAGAGCCCTGAGTGACGCAATCCCCGAAATAAAATTCCTGGCTCCGCGCACCAACGTGGGCGGGTTTAATGGTGCGAGCAGCGTAATCCGCGGACTTAAATCGGGATCATTCCAGATCTTCGGCGACTACCCGGTGTTCGACAGTATTGACCCTGTAAACCTGCTCAGGGGAAGATTTCTCAATGAGCTTGACATAAAGGAAAAACGGAAAATCGTCGTCATCGGCGACAGGGTGAGGGAGCTCCTGTTCGAGAAAAGCGAAAACCCCATCAACCAGTATATACAGATCAACGGGGTGTACTTTAAAGTGGTGGGGCTGTTTAAGTCGAAACGCACCGGTGAAGCAGCAAGCTTTGACAACCAGAGGATACATATGCCATTCACCACCTGCCAGAAAACATATAATATGGGCGATGCCATCGGGTTCTTTAATATCACATCAAAAGACGGGATCCCGGTCGCCATTGTTGAAGAAAAAGCCATCATGGTTTTGAAAAAAAGACATGCCATTGCTCCCAAAGATGAAGCCGCTATCGGGCATTTCAACCTGGAAATCGAATACAAAAAAATGGTTGGGCTGTTCTTCGGGATCAAGGTGCTTGTATGGATTGTGGGCATAGGGACTTTGTTCGCAGGCGTGATCGGCGTAAGTAACATCATGCTGGTCGTAGTCAGGGAAAGGACCAGGGAGATCGGAATACAGCGTGCGCTGGGTGCTACCCCCTGGGTTATTATAAGCCAGATCATGACCGAAGCGGTCGTACTGACTACTTTCTCGGGTTACTTCGGACTTACATTGGGGGTTGGATTGCTGGAACTGATCAATTACCTGCTCGAAAAATCAGGTGCCAATACCGAGATGTTCCTGCACCCAGGAATTAATTTCAATGTTGCTGTAACAGCCCTTGGCATACTGGTTCTGGCAGGAGCTTTTGCAGGACTGGTACCGGCAAGAAAAGCGGTGAGCGTGAAACCGATAGACGCGTTGAGGTATGAATAAACAAAAAGCGAAAAGCGAGTAGCGAAAAGTGAAAGGCGAAATAGGAATTGAATTTCGCTTTTCGCTACTCGCCTTTCGCTTTTATAATATGAAATTACCAAATCTGTTGAAAAATGAAAAAGATACTCCGAATCTCGCTGCTGGTAATAATCCTCGGACTATTTGCAGCCACTATTTTCTACCTGTATAACAAGTCGAAGGAAAAACCGGTGGTTTACAAAACCGACAAGCCGTTTGTGACTAATATTGTGAAGAAGACAGTTGCTACGGGCTCGGTCATCCCGCGTAAGGAAATCGAAATAAAACCCCAGGTTTCGGGTATCGTGGAAGAGATCTATGTTGAAGCCGGGAAGAAGGTGAATTCAGGAGACATCATTGCAAAGGTCCGTATCATTCCCGACCTGGTGAACCTGAACAATGCCGAAGGCAGGGTTGAAAGGGCCAAGATCGCTCAGGATGACGCCCAGATGAATTTCGACAGGAAGCAGAAATTGTTCAAGCAGGGAGTTATTGCCGAAGCTGAATACCAGCCGGCCGATATCGCCTTGAAGAATGCAAAGCAGGAGGTGGATGCTGCCCAGGCTAACCTCGAACTGATACGCGAAGGGGTGAACAAGAAATCGGGCAAAGCCACCAATACCCTTATCAAGTCGACCATCAGCGGGATGGTGCTGGACGTGCCGGTGAAAGTGGGTTCTTCGGTGATAGAGACCAATAACTTCAATGCAGGCACCACCATTGCTTCGGTTGCCGATGTAGGCGACATGATCTTCCAGGGGAAACTCGATGAGACCGAAGTCGGCAAGATCAAGCCCGGGATGAACCTTTCGCTGACAGTAGGCGCCATCGAAAACGACACATTCTCGGCCATTCTTAAATACATCGCGCCTAAGGGTGTTCTTGAAAACGGGGCAGTGCAGTTCGAGATCAAAGCCGATGTGGTGCTGAAGAACAGCCAGTTCATACGTTCGGGTTACAGCGCGAATGCGGATATTGTGCTGCAGAGGGCCGACAATGTACTCGCTGTCAAGGAAAGCCTGTTGCAGTTCGAAGGGGATTCGGCTTACGTCGAAATAGAGACAGCGCCCCAGAAATTCGAGAAAAAATTTGTGAAGACCGGTTTGTCCGATGGCATCAATATCCAGATCCTTTCAGGGTTAAACAAAGATGCAAAGATTAAGATACCGCAGATGGCAGGGGGAAATAAGTAAATTCGTGATAGTAAAACGTGACGGTAAAACGGTAAGAAAACCGCACTTCTTTACGAGTTTCATTACGCATTACCGTCACGTACTTCTTTACGAACTTCCATCACGACCCTCAGAATCGATTCACATACCCATGGCAGTAAGGCTCGCTGCCTTTGTGATTGTAATAATCCTGGTGATAGTCCTCGGCTTTCCAGAAGGTCTTTGCCGGTTTGACTTCGGTGACTACAGTATATCCTTTTACTTTTAGCCGGGCGATCAGTTTTTCAGTGATTTTTTTCTGGTCTTCATTGCGATAGAACACGGCTGAGCGGTATTGCTCGCCCCAGTCGGGCCCCTGGTGGTTCCACTGGGTGGGGTCGTGGATCTCGAAAAACAGTTTTGTCACTTCTTCATAAGAGGTTTTGGAAGGATCGAAGACAACTTCAATGGCTTCGTAATGTCCTGTATTTCCGGTGCAAACCTGTTTGTAGGTTGGATTATCGGTATGCCCGCCGGTATAACCAACAGTGGTACTGATCACTCCCTTTGCTTTCTTCAAAAAATATTCCATTCCCCAGAAACACCCTCCCGCAAAAATTGCGGTATCGGATTTGGCCTGTGCTTTTGCAGGAATGAAATCCATGGAGATTGAATTGACGCAATGCCTGGTATTTTTAGGTGTAAGTCCTTCGCCGTTAAAGACATGACCCAGGTGAGCACCGCAGCGGGCGCAAAGTATCTCGGTGCGCATCCCGTCGGCATCGGCATGCTTTTTAACTGCCCCGGGGATCTCATCATCGAAACTCGGCCAGCCGCAGCCTGCATCGAATTTATCTTCTGAACGGTAGAGCGGGGCTCCGCAACGTTTGCAGACATACGTTCCTTTTTCAGAGAATTTCTCATATTTCCCGCTGAAAGGCCTTTCAGTGCCCTTGTTCACTATCACATTTTCCTCTTCGGGTGTAAGTTTTTTAAATTCCATCTTTCCTTTGCTTTGCTGTTCAACGGATTTACTTCCCTGGCTGCAACTTACCAGCCAGAAAACCGTTAACCCCATGATTAATAATGCTGTTCGAAACATAATATCCTTGTCAATATGGCTTGATCCCCGGTCCCTCGCCAACCAGGGGGAATTTACCCCGGGAGATTAAACACCAGTATCCCGGGCTGTAATTTTGAATCAGTCTAATTAAGACGTTAAATTATTGAAATTATTACATGGGAGGGGTAGAATTTATTTCCGGAACGTGTGAAATGTGATTTCGGGAGGGAGAGATGCATTTACCGGATTTGAGAACATAATGCATGGATGTGGCAGCGGAATTTCAGCGAACCAGCAGAGGGGGAGTTGAGAAGCGCAAAAAAACCGGCGCTTCGCAAGAAGCGCCGGTTTTAGCTTTTGGTTATAGAATTTACTAGAGAATGAAGATCTTTTCGACCTGGCGAACCTCGCCGCCCGCTGTAAGTTTTACATAAGCGATACCGCGTTTCACCTTGCCTTCAAGGTTGAAACTGCGAACGTTGGTGCCGCTTTCCCAATGTTCATTCATCAGGGTGGTGATGAGTTTACCCTCGCAGGTAAAGAGTTCTATCTTGACAGGGCCTGAATATTCAATATAAGAGATCACGTTGAGTTCTTTCTGCACCGGGTTCGGCATGACTTTAAGCTGGAAGTTCTCAACCTGCCGCATAGCGGGCCTGCTGCAACCAAAATTTTCAGGAACATATGGAATTTCGGTGAAAATAGTAAACCTGTTTGTCGGCACCTTATATACTACGGTCTTTACCTTTACAACCTTCTTCACAACCTTTCTGCGGCAAGGGCAATCGTCGATGAGTGCGTAACTCTCCACTGAAAATGCCGTAAACAGAAGGGCTAATATCAGAAATCGTAGTGTTTTCATGGCTGTTTTTTCTTGGTTATACGGGAAGGCTTGATTTTGGTTGCGTTGGAGAGAGAGGGAATTAGTAAGTGTGGAGAAATGAGAGGAAAATGTATACTTTTGCCAAACAAAAAGCGAAAAGCGAAAAGTGAAAGGCGAAACTGCTTCTTATTTCGTTTCTCGCTTTTCACCTTTCGCTTTTAAAAACATTCTTATGAAAAAGATTCTCGGAGTAGGAAACGCCCTGGTTGACATCATGGTGAAAATAGATAATGATCAAATCCTCAATGAGCTGGATCTTCCTAAGGGGAGTATGCAGCTGGTCGATAAGACAAGGTCGAACCAGGTGCTCGACAGGGTGAAGGCTTTTGAGAAGTCTAATTCGGCCGGTGGGTCTACCGCGAATACGATACATGGCCTGGGCATGCTTGGAGCTAAAAGCGGATTCATAGGGGTTGTAGGTGAAGATGAGTTCGGCGGGGCCTTTGTAAGGGATATGGTGAATGCCGGCGTTGACCTTCACATGGTCCACACAAAAAATGAAACAGGAAGGGTTGTGGCGCTGGTGACACCCGATTTTGAGCGGACCTTTGCAACCCACCTGGGTGCATCGGCCGAATTTTCCATGGAGTTCGTCAACAATTTCAAGTTCAGCGATTACAATTATGTCCTTATAGAAGGTTTCCTGGTGCAGGACCACCAGCTGGTCCGTACCGTGGCTGAAAAAGCCAAGGCAGCTGGCTTAATAACGGCCATTGACTTATGCAGTTACAACGTTGTTGAAGCCAACCGCGATTTCCTGAACGAGATCATCACAAATTATATCGACATCGTTTTTGCGAATGAGGAAGAGGCTAAGGCGCTTACCGGGCTTGAACCCCGCCAGGCCCTCGACGAGATCGCATCCAAAGTAAAAATAGCAGTGGTTAAGATCGGGAGCAAAGGCTCGATGATAAAGAGCGGGGAAGCTTCCTGGGATATAGGTGTGATAGATGTGAAACCGGTGGATACCACGGGTGCAGGCGATCTGTATGCCAGCGGCTTCCTTTACGGGCTGTCTCAGGGCAAGTCATTGGAAACCTGCGGGAATTACGGGGCGATTCTATCGGGCAACGTAATAGAATTCATAGGGTCGAAGATGAGCCGTGAACGCTGGAACATGATCAGAGCCGAAGTCTGATAGGCCAGGGATTTCATCATCCGCAGTAATTCAGGATTCGAAATGCAGGTTGATTTCACTATTTATTCGCACCAATTGTTTATTTCATTTGTTTGCTCACTTCGCCTTCGGCGAACGCATTTCGCTTTTCGCCATTTATATTGCTGTGCCTTTGGTTTTTCCAACCTTATTTATAACTTTGCATCCCTATCTGGAAATTCACATTTTCATCATAAAAACAGAATAATACTACTAACATGAAGGTTTACCAGACCAATGAGATCCGTAACATCGTGCTCATAGGAGGCACGAAAACAGGAAAAACGACTTTAGCTGAAGCGATGGTATTTGAAGGTGGGTTGATCACCCGCCGCGGGACTGTCGACGACAAGAACACAATTTCGGATTACCGCCCGATAGAGCTGGAGCGCCAGGCTTCGGTGAGCGCTTCGCTGTTATATTCACTTTATGATAACAAGAAGATCAACATACTGGATGCCCCTGGTTTTGATGATTTCATAGGAGAGGTTATAGGGAGCCTGCGCGTTGCCGACACTGCAGTGATGGTGGTCAATGCACAGAACGGAGTTGAAGTAGGTACTGATATCACCTGGCGCTGGGCTGCAAAGGCAGAAAAGCCCATGATCTTCGTCATAAACCATCTCGACCTCGAGCATGCCAATTACGATGAGACCATGCGTAACCTGAAAGCCAGGTTCGGCAGCAATGTCACCGCTGTGCAGTACCCTGTAAACGCCGGTTTAGGTTTCAATTCCTTCATCGACCTTCTGAAGATGAAGATGTTCAAATATCCTGCAGGCGGCGGAAAGCCCGAGATCACCGACATCCCTGCTGACGAAAAAGACAAGGCCGAAGAAATGCAGGCAGCCCTTATCGAGGAGCTTGCATCGAAGGATGAGAAGCTGATGGAAGAGTTTTTCGAAAAGGGAACCCTCAGCGAGGAGCAGATCAACAAAGCTATGAAGATAGGCCTGGTTTCACGCAGCATGTTCCCTGTACTTTGCATTTGTGCAAAGCAGAACATGGGCGTTGGCAGGTTACTCGAATTCATCTCAGGCGCAATTCCTGCCCCCAACGAAATGCCCGGTGCAAAGACCACCGAAGGGAAGCAGCTGAGTTTCAAGGCTAGCGATCCTACTTCTCTTTTTGTATTCAAGACATCCATAGAAGCCCATATCGGCGAGATCTCCTATTTCAAGGTTTACTCGGGCGAGATCGTAGAAGCGCAGGATATGATCAATCCAAGCCGCAACCACAGCAAGGAGAGGATCTCACAGCTGTTTGTTGTAAACGGAAAGAACCGCGAAAAGGTTGAAAAGATCATGCCGGGAGATATAGGCGCCACCATCAAGCTGAAGAACGTTCATACCGGCAACACCCTGAATTCGCTCAAGAATGCCGATGACATCATTGAGGCAACCCATTATCCTGAACCGAAATTCAGGGTTGCGGTAAAGGCAAAGAGCGCAAATGATGATGAAAAACTCGGAGCCGCCATCAACGAAATGGCCAGGATGGACCCCACCCTGCTGTTCGAATATTCAAGGGAACTCAAGCAGCTCATCTTCCAGGGACAGGGAGAACTGCAGCTGAACTTTGCAAAGTGGATCATCGAAAATCTTGAAAAAATTCCCATCGAATATCTCGCGCCACGCATTCCTTACCGTGAGACCATCACCAAATCGGCCAAGTCCATGTACCGCCACAAGAAACAGTCGGGTGGTTCAGGACAGTTCGGCGAAGTGCATATGATGATACAGCCATACAAGGAAGGCATGGCCGATCAGACCGAATTCCCCATCCGCGGCAGGGATCCCATAGAACTCGAATGGGGCGGCAAGCTTGTGATGAACAACTGTATCGTAGGCGGCGCCATCGATGCACGTTTCATGCCTGCCATCCTCAAGGGTGTCATGGCTAAGATGGAAGAAGGTCCACTCACGGGTTCCTATGCACGCGACATTGTTTTCAACATTTACGACGGAAAGATGCACCCGGTTGATTCAAATGAAATCTCCTTCAAGCTTGCTGGCAGAAATGCATTCAGGGAAGCATTCAAGAATGCAGGCCCAAAGATCCTTGAACCTATCTACGACGTGGAAGTGCTTGTGCCAGAGGATAAAATGGGTGAAGTCATGACCGACCTCCAGGGACGCAGGGCCGTCATCATGGGTATGGACAGCGAGGCTGGATTCCAGAAGATCATCGCAAGAGTACCCCTGGCCGAATTGAACAGGTATTCAACCTCGCTCAGTTCAATCACCAGCGGACGCGCAACTTACTCCATGAAATTTGCAGAATATGCACAGGTGCCTTCCGATGTACAGGATAAGCTGCTGAAAGCATACGAAGACCAGGAGTCAGACGAAGAATAAGCCATTGGATAATAATCCCCAAAAACACGATGCATACGCAGTTTTGCGTGTAAGGGATTTCCGTCTTTTTCTTAGTTTCCGTTTTTTTGCCACCATTGCCTTCCAGATGCAGAGCATCATCGTGGGATGGCAGGTTTACCAGATCACAAAAGATCCACTGGCGCTCGGTCTCATAGGCCTTGCAGAAGCTTTGCCCAACATTGCTGCAGCCTTGTTCGCAGGCAATGCAGCCGACAAGTACAACAGGAAAAGCATCATCACCTGGTTCATGCTTTTGTTCCTTTGCGGAACCCTCGCATTATTCCTTTTTACAGTGCCCTCACTCGGCATACTGAAAAAGGTGGGAGTGATCCCCATTTATTTTGTTGTAGCGGTATCCGGTGTTGCAAGGGCTTACCTCTACCCTGCGATCATCGCTTTGATGTCACAGCTTGTACCACGCCATCTTTACACCAATTCATCGACCTGGAATTCAACCATCTGGCATATAGGAGCAATCACAGGACCGGCGATAGGAGGGATTGTTTACGGCTTCCTCGGTGTGAGGGCGGCTTACCTCAGTGTACTTCTTTTCCTTTTCCTTTCATTCATTCTGCTGTTGTTCGTGAAGAGCAGGCCGGCGCCTGTCTATGAAAAAGGGGAGACCCTGCTGCACAGGTTATCGGGAGGGTTGAAGTTCGTTCTAAAGAATGAGATCCTCCTGGGGGCCATGTCGCTCGACATGTTCGGGGTGTTGTTTGGAGGAGCTGTTGCCATGCTTCCTGTTTTTGCTGCGGAAGTCCTGAAAGTCGGTCCGGAAGGACTGGGGTTCCTGAGGTCGGCCCCAATGATGGGAGCGGTGATCATGGGAACTATACTGGCTTACAGGCCTCCCATGGTGAAAGCCGGCAAGTACCTGTATTTAAGCGTAGCCGGATTCGGCTTGTCGATAATTCTCTTTGCCCTTTCGAAGAACTTTTACCTTTCTTTCGGGCTGCTGATGATGAGCGGGATGTTCGACAACATCAGCGTGATTATCAGGGCGACCACCATGCAACTGGTGACCCCCGATGCAATGAGGGGGAGGGTGGCTTCGGTGAATTCAATCTTCATAGGTTCATCCAATGAGATAGGGTCGTTTGAATCTGGGCTTGCCGCAAAGCTTATGGGGCTGATCCCATCGGTGATTTTCGGAGGGGGGATGACCCTGCTGGTAGTCCTTACCGCATTCAAGATCTTCCCCAGGCTCAGGTCCTTAAACCTGAGAACCATCCGATGATTTTTTTAATTAATTTTACTGACTCTAAACCAGCTATTTTTTACTCATGTACGGTAAATTTCAGAAACATCTTCAGCAGCAGCTTGACGGCATAATAAACGACGGCCTTTATAAGACCGAAAGGATTATTTCGACCCCCCAGGGAGTGGAGATCATGACCAATGGCAGGAAGGTCCTCAATTTCTGCGCAAACAATTACCTGGGTTTGTCGAACGACCCCAGGACCATGGCCGGGGCCAACATGACCTTCTTCAGGTACGGCTACGGCATGTCGAGCGTGCGCTTTATATGCGGTACGCAGAAGATCCATAAAGACCTGGAAGCCAAGCTGAGCGAGTTCCTGGGGATGGAGGATACGATTCTGTATTCCTCGGCTTTCGATGCCAACGGCGGGGTGTTCGAACCCCTTCTCGGGGAGCAGGATGCGATCATCAGTGACGAGCTGAACCATGCCTCCATCATCGACGGGGTAAGGCTTTGCAAAGCACAGAGGTTCAGGTACAAGAACAACGATATGGATGACCTGGAGGAAGTCCTTCAGGATGCAAGCGAAGCAAGGTTCAAACTCATAGTCACCGACGGTGTGTTTTCGATGGACGGCATCATCGCGAAGGTGGATAAGATCTGTGACCTGGCTGAGAAATACAATGCCCTGGTGATGGTTGACGATTCACATGCCACGGGCTTCGTCGGAAAGACAGGAAGAGGGACCGTAGAACACTGTAATGCCCAGGGCAGGGTGGATATTATTTCCACTACCTTCGGAAAGGCCTTGGGAGGAGCTTCCGGCGGATGCATCTCGGCCAAAAAGGAAATCGTCGAATTGCTCAGGCAGCGTTCGCGCCCGTATCTCTTTTCAAACACCCTGGCCCCGGCGATCGCAGGAGCAACGCTTGAGGTTCTGAAGATGCTTTCGGAAACCACCGCATTGAGAGATAAACTGTTCGAGAACACCCAGTTGTTCAGGAAGGGAATGCAGGATGCGGGATTCAGGATAGTGAATGGCATCCACCCTATTGTCCCGGTATTGTTCGGGCATCTTCCGAATGACGCGAAGTTATCGCAGGAGTTTGCCAATGCATTGCTTGAAGAAGGTGTTTATGTAATCGGATTTTATTATCCCGTAGTCCCCAAGGGTAAGTCTCGTATCAGGGTACAGATCAGCGCCGCCCATTCGCTCGAGCAGATCGGTTTTGCACTGGATAAGTTCAGAAAAGTAGGCAAACAACTCGGAGCGATATGATCTACGGAACCGGTGTTGATATTATAGAATGTGCTCGCATCCAGAAAGTGATGGAGCGCGACATCGGGTTCCGCGACAAGATATTCACAGAGGGTGAGATCGAATATTGCGAAACCAAAAGCAGGAACAAGTACCAGCATTATGCAGCACGTTTTTCGGCCAAGGAAGCGCTGATGAAAGCCATTGGAACGGGCTGGAGGTTCGGCATAAGGTTTGCCGACATAGACATCTACCATGATGAACTTGGCCAGCCACATATCAGATTAAATGGTAAGGCAAAAGAATTAGCCGAAAAAGAGGGATTTTCAAAAATTCATGTATCTTTATCGCATGTTAAGGAATTAACAACCGCTATTGTGATAATCGAACGTGAACCGTGAATCGTGAGCCGTGATCCGGATCAAGAGCCACAGAGTGAGTATAAACCAACAAAACCCTCAAACCACCATGTTTAACATCAATTCCTACGACGAAAGGATTAAGAATTTCGATTGGAGCATCTCTGAAAAAGAGCTTGATTACCAGCCTGGTAACGTCATCAACATTGGCTGGTACTGTTCCGACCGCATCTGCGAGCTTGGAAAGGCTGACAAACCTGCGCTGATCTGGGAAGGTTCCCAGGGACAGGAAAAACGCTACACTTACAACGAACTTCGCCTGACCTCCAACGGGGTGGGGCAGTTTCTTCGCAACCTGGGCATACAGCCCGAAGACAGGGTTTGCCTGTTCATGGACAAGATCCCTGAGCTTTACATCGGTTTCCTGGGTGTGCTGAAGATAGGCGCCATAGTTCAGCCGCTTTTCTCGGCATTCGGTGACGAGTCGCTTATTGTGCGTCTCGACAATGCCCAGACCACGGCTGTGATAACCCAGCGCAAGCATGCACCCAAGGTGAGGAAGATCCTCGACAAGATGCCTTATCTCAAGCATATTATTATAGTGGATGCCGATCCCTCGAAGCCGCTTGGTGAAAGGGAAATAGCTTTTGACATGGACAATGCCCCCAAGCCCGAGAAATTCGAGATCCATCCGACCAAAGCCGAATCGCCATCAGTACTTCATTATACTTCAGGTACAACAGGCCAGCCCAAGGGAGTCAAGCATGTTCATTACAGCCTGATCTCGCAGTATTTAACCGCCAAATGGGTGCTCGACCTCAAGGACAGCGACATCTACTGGTGCACTGCAGACCCGGGGTGGGTAACAGGCACATCGTACGGCATCATAGGAGCATTCAGTAACGGCGTGACCCAGTGCGTGCTTGATTCAGGCTTTTCGGCCGAGAACTGGTACAGGTTCATCGAAAAGCACAAGATCAGCATGTGGTATTCAGCGCCAACCGCCATCCGCAGTCTTATGAAAGCAGGTGATGAGGTGATAAAAAAGTTCGACCTTTCATCGCTCAGGCACCTTGCATCGGTAGGCGAGCCGCTGAACAGCGAAGCCGTGATCTGGAGCGAGAAAGTCTTCGGGAAAGCATTCCTCGACACTTACTGGCAGACCGAGACCGGCAGCATCATGATCAGCAATTATCCCGGCATGAAGATAAAGCCCGGATCGATGGGCAAGCCATTTCCGGGGATCACTGCCACGGTGCTGGATGCAGACACTTACGAACCCTTCGACGGCCCCGGCAGGATAGGCCTTATCGCCATCAAACCAGGCTGGCCTTCGATGATGCGCACCTACTGGCGCAACGAAGAAACCTACAATAAAAAATTCAGGAACGGATGGTACCTGCCCGGCGACCGTTCAAGCATAGACCCCGAAGGATATTTTTGGTTTGTGGGCCGCGACGACGATGTGATAAACACCGGTGGCCATCTTGTAAGCCCCTTTGAAGTGGAATCAGCGCTGCTCGAACATCCGGCGGTAGCCGAATCGGCAGTAGTATCGAAACCTGACTTCGTGAACATGGAAGTTGTGAAAGCTTTCGTGACCCTGAAACCCGGATTCGTGGGCAGCAAGGACCTCGACCTCGAGATCATGAATTTCGTGCGCAAAAAACTTTCGCCCCTGGCCATGCCGCAGGAGATAGAATTCATCGACAACCTGCCCAAAACCCGAAGCGGGAAGATCATGCGCCGCATACTTCATGCAAAGGAGTGGGGAGAGGAGATTGGGGATACTTCCACCTTGGAAAATGATTAATCGTAATTTGAATAATCGAATAATCGAATAACGAATTATGAATTTTGAATTTATTTCGCCTTTAGCCATTTCGCCATTTCGCTTTTAATCAGCATCACAAAAAATTTACGATAGATAAGCAATAAATAATTAAACAGAAAATCTAAAAAGGAGAAAACCCTATGGAAGACATGAAAGAAATTATACGAACTTATGTAGTTAATGAGTACGTTGAGGATGATTCCGAAGTTACCTTCGACACCCCGTTGATCTCAGGCGGGATAGTCGACAGTTTCTCGATGGTATCACTCAAAAGATTCCTTGAGAACAAATACAAAATCTCAATTCCTGATGATAAGGCAACACCTGAAGCTTTTGACTCGGTGAACAAGATCTGCACACTGGTACTGGAATTCACCAAATAAAAGGAGGTTATATGGCTTACACTGACAAAACCCGCGGGATGTATACCGACATCCTGACCGGAATGAAAGACGCCGGACTGTTCAAGCAGGAACGTTACATCCATTCTGCACAGGCAGCCGACATTGAAGTGGAATTTCCCGAAGGAGCTGAGCTCAAGAAGGTCATCAACATCTGTGCAAACAATTACCTCGGATTATCGAGTCATCCCGAGGTCATAAAAGCCGCTCACGCAGGCCTTGACTCACATGGCTACGGCATGTCGTCGGTCCGTTTCATCTGCGGCACCCAGGACATCCACAAGAAACTGGAAAAAATGGTGACCGAATTCCTCGGCACCGAGGACACCATCCTCTTTCCTTCATGCATGGACGCCAACGCCGGTGTTTTCGAAGCCGTCCTGACCAAGGACGACGTGATGATCTCCGACCGCCTGGTGCATGCTTCAATCATTGACGGCATCCGTCTCTGCAGCGCAATGCACGACACCTTCAAGCATTCCGACATGGGACATCTTGAAGAAAAACTGCAGCTGCACAGCGACAAGCGCCAGAAAATGGTCATCACCGACGGAGTATTTTCCATGGACGGCGACACCGCAAAGCTCGACCAGATGGTTGAATTATGCGAAAAGTACGATGCCATGCTGTTCTGCGACGAATCCCATTCCAGCGGGTTCATAGGCAAGACAGGCCGCGGCACGCATGAAAAATGCGGCGTCATGGGCAAGATGGATATCATCACCACCACCTTCGGAAAAGGACTTGGCGGAGCATCCGGCGGATGCGTTTCGGGACGT
Source organism: Bacteroidota bacterium (assembly GCA_037141915.1). Taxonomy (GTDB): domain Bacteria; phylum Bacteroidota; class Bacteroidia; order Bacteroidales; family FEN-979; genus CAIRDP01. The sequence goes on from JBAXBP010000008.1 coordinate 18,919, forward strand.
AAGGAGCTCGTTGAAATGTGCAGGCAAAAAGCACGCCCGTACCTTTTCTCGAACACCATAGCCCCTCCTGTTGTAGCAGGTGTTATCAAGGTACTAGAGATTCTTTCGGCTACCACCGAACGCCGCGACAAACTCGAAAAAAATACGGCGTTCTGGCGTAAGGGACTCACCGAAGCAGGCATCATCATCAAAGACGGTGACACCCCTATTGTTCCGGTGATGCTGTTCAATGCCAAGCTTTCGCAGGATGTTTCGAAAGATCTGTATAATGAAGGCATATATGCGATAGGTTTCTTTTTCCCTGTCGTACCCCAGGGGGCAGCCAGGATACGCACCCAGATATCGGCAGGCCACGAGATGCATCATCTCGAAAAAGCCCTGGATGCTTTCAGGAAAGTCGGAAAGAAGTACAACATCCTTGGCAAGACCAAAGCCGAGATTATTGAGATGTATGGTATGTAAATTAAAAGCGAAAAGCGAGTAGCGAAATGCGAAATTTAGAATTTTATTTCACCTTTCGCTTTTCACCTTTCGCTTTTTGTTTTTCAAAAACAATACGATGGAACCAAAACTAGCTAACCCCGCTCCCCTCGGCCTGATGGGCTTCGGCATGACCACAGTCCTGCTTAACCTTCACAATGCCGGTTTTTTTCCGGTAAGTGACATGATCCTCGCCATGGGTATTTTTTACGGAGGCATTGCCCAGGTCATTGCAGGCATCATGGAATTCAAAAAAGGCAATACCTTCGGCATGACTGCCTTCATTTCTTACGGAATGTTCTGGCTTAGCCTTGTTGCAATATTCGTTTTCCCGGAAGTCACAGGAGGCAAGGGAGTCCGCAGTCCTGACGCATTTATCGGCTGGTATTTATTCATGTGGGGATTATTCACGTTTTTTATGTGGATAGGAACCTTCGGAAAAAGCTTCTGCCTCAGTTTTGTTTTTTTATCACTGTGGATATTGTTCTTCCTGCTGGCCACACGTTCGTGGACAGGCTCCGCTTTCATCGGCCATGTTGCAGGCTGGGAAGGCGTCATCTGCGGACTGTCGGCCATTTACCTGGCCATGGCGGAAGTGCTGCACGAATCGCTTGGGAAGAAGGTGCTGAAATATTAAAAGCGAAATGGCGAAAAGCGAAATAAAATTCTAAGTTTCGCTTTTCGCTTTTCACTTTTCGCTTTTACTTCAAGAGTCCCAGGGATCAGAACCCAAACCCAAGTTTCAGCCCAAGGTTGAATACCGGGACAAGGACATTCTGTTCACTTTTAACCTGGGAGTGGTCGGCGTTGTAATAGTGAAACTCATCCCTTTCACCGTTATAGTAACCGTCGAGATAGTAGGTGTTTACCTTGAGTTTCAGTCCGATGCCGGTATAATAATCCACGACTACGGCCCCGTATTTTCTGAGGGTCCCGAACCGGAACGAGAAACCATATACTTTACTGTACACATCGCCATGAGGATTAATTTCGCTGCCCGAGGGATTACCAGGGACCGAAGATGAGAAGTATGAGTCAAGGAATCGTTCATCCTTGAACTGCAGAAAAAACTCAAGATAAGATCCAGGCATTTTCGGAATGATTCTGTAGTATTTCGGTCCTGCCAGTACCGAGAAGCTTTCGGGATAATAGAATTTTGCCGCTAATGGATTACCGCTGGGGTTGCTTTTATTTCCAACGGGGAAGCCGTATCCAAGCTCAAGTTCCACCGACCACCTGCGGCTTATCTTTCTTTCATAGGAGAATGCGATCTCGAATGAAAGCAGGCGGGCCAGGTTCATCTTGATAAAATTCTTATGCACTGAATCAGTTCCTCTGAGGATCTGCCTGTGTATAATGGGTTTCATGACCCTGCTCTTCCATTCTTTTTTGCTGCAGGAAGAATTGTAAGCGCTGTCGGGCAGCAGGTAAACCCTGCTGTGAGTCACAGAAAAATGAGGTGACCTTGAATGCGCGAGGACTATTTTATCGATATCGCCTGTAACCACCGAATCATGTTTCAGGAACAAGGTGTCACTATGGATCTTTATGATCTTACCCTTCAGGGTTTCTGCCGAATCAAGCAGGCTGTACCTGATAAAGTCATGCTCCCTGACGATATAATGCCGGTATTTGGTGGTATCTTCAAAGATGATGATCTTTCGGAGCGGAGGGAGTTTTACCGGTCCTGCCGGCCCTTCCCCGTAATCTGACTGTGCGAAACAGGATGTGAAAGGCAGTATAAAAAACGCTGATAAAAGTAATTTTACCCTCACCGGCATGAACTTGGAATATAATTCAAATGTATATAAAACTTTTTAAATAATAGTAAGGTTTACCTGGCGACCCAGACCACTCTCAAATATTCTGAAAAGAGTCGATATCTGGATGTCGAGCTTCCCATTCTCAACCCTTGAAATATAACTTTTCTTAGTGCCACTTTTTCGCGCCAGATCATCCTGGGTCATACCTGCAAAAAGGCGCGCTTCCTTCAGCATTTCACCTATCATTAATGATTTCGAAGAAATCTCGAATTCATTTCTTTTATCTGAAACGATCAGGCCATATTTGGCATTCAGTAATTCATCAAAAGTACCGGCACCTCTGATTTTTTCGATTTTATTTTTCATTACTTTTTTCTTCAAAATATTCTTTCTTTCCATGGCAAAGTTAACAAATATGTGAACAGGTGTTTCTTGGTTTATGTTTTTTATTAATCCGGCAAAACCTCAAAAGTGGTATACCGGAGGGTAAAAATTTGCTTGCAGCTTAGCTGTTTCAGCGATTATTTTACCACTCCCGGCGAATAGTTTTTTAGTAATTTCGGGCTTGGTCTATATTTGACTTTTTACTTTGAAAAAATGGGACATCGGGCTTATGGATATTGCTGGGATAACCCGATGAATAATTGCAAGATGGGAGCGGCATGTATTAATGGCTCTGTTAGAAGGTGTATTCGTAAATGTAATAACTTTCGCTACTTCGCTACTTCGCTACTTCGCTACTTAGGGGTACTCATTTTCCTTCTATCATTCAATGATGTAAAGTCTCAGGCCCCTGCTGATTCAAGTTTCCTCAGACGTAAATCGATCCAGGCTGTCCGCATCAGCAAGCCGCCGAAAATTGACGGGAAGCTGGATGAGGCATTCTGGAAGACACTGCCGGTGGCGGGGGATTTCGTGGAATATGCTCCGAGGAACGGGAGCCGACCCCCGAGTAAAACCGAGGTCAGGTTTGCTTATGATGATATGGCTTTGTATGTAGGAGCGATCATGTTTGATGCACATCCCGACAGCATATTCAAGCAGCTCGGTAAAAGGGATATGCTGGAGCAGCTGGCCAACGATTATCTTTCGATAGACATACTACCGTACAACGACGAAATGAACATGTACGAGTTCAAGGTGAACCCGGCGGGGGTGCAGAACGACTGCAAATATTCCATGGTTGGCCAGGATATCACCTGGGACGCTGTATGGGAAAGCGGCACGAGCATCAATGATTCGTCATGGGTGCTGGAGTTGAAATTTCCTTATTCAGCCCTGAGGTTCCCGAAAATAGAGAACCAGGTATGGGGCATCAATATGTGGAGAAATTACTACCGCAAACAGGAATATTCTACCTGGTCGTGGGTCAATAATAATTCTCAGAACATATTCAAATACTACGGAACCCTTAAGGGGATGACCAACATCAAACCCCCTCTGAGGCTTTCGTTCGTCCCGTACCTCTCATCTTATGTGCTGAACAATCCTGGGACAAAGGACTGGTCTTATGAATTCCACGGAGGCATGGACCTGAGGTGGGGGATCAACGAAAGCTACACTCTCGACATGATGCTGATCCCCGATTTCGGGCAGGTCCAGGCCGATGACCTCATCCTCAACCTTACTCCCTTCGAAGTGAAATACCAGGAACGACGGCAATTCTTTACCGAGGCCACCGAGATGTTCAACAAATGCGATATTTTTTACACACGCAGGGTGGGCGGCCCGCCAAAATACATGAATGTTGCAACCGACAGTGCGAAGTCATCCGAAGTCATCACCAATAACCCGCTGGATACGCGTATCATCAATGCCACCAAGATCTCGGGCAGGAACCAGAAGGGGCTGGGCATAGGTTTTTTCAACGCCATGACTACCAATACCTGGGCCACTCTTGAAGACACCGTTGCATGGACCAACCGCAAGGTCATGACCCAGCCCTTCACCAATTACAATGTGCTGGTGCTGGACCAGAACCTGAAAAACCATTCATACATCACTTTCATCAATACAAATTACTGGATCCCCGACAGGAGCTATTCGGCAAACGTCACGGGATTTGAAAGCAGCATCAGCAACAAAAACAACACCTTTTCGGTTTTCGGGAGGCTGAATGTGAGCCAGAAATACCAGCTCAATACAGAGCCTGACTTCGGACATCTTTACGTGATCTCTCTTTCGAAGCCCAGCGGCAAGTTCCAGTGGGACATAGGGAGGCAGGAGACAGGTGATCACTATGACCCGAACGACATGGGCTTTATTTTATACAATAACGATGTGGTGAACCAGCTCAACCTCTATTACCTCATCATCAAACCGGTGTGGAAGTTCATCAATAATACCACGACATTCACAGTAAGGCATACGGCTTTATACAAGCCTAACGAATTCAAAAGCATCAGCTTCATGCTTCAGAACCAGGCCACCTTTACCAATTACTGGAACCTCTACCTGCAGTTCAGCAGCAGTCCGCTTGGTTTCAGCGATTTTTACGAACCCCGCGTCTGGGGCTGGGTTTACAAAACACCCCCGAGTTATACAGGCACTTTCAGGTTCGGTACCGACAGCCGTAAAATGTTCAGGTATGCCGAGTATTTCACCTTCATCAACACCCCCGGCAACAAGAATTTTTTCTACAGTTTTGAATACATACCCCGTTTGCGACTCAGCGACCGACTGCAGATAGGTCTCGACATTTACACCGAAAAGAACATGAACAACAGCGGCTGGGTTGAAACCGGCACGGATTCACTGAAAAACACCGTAATTTATTTCGGGAGAAGGGATATCAGCACCTGGAACAACATCATCAGCGCGACCTATATTTTCAATACGAAGATGTCGCTTTCACTGAGGGTGCGTCATTACTGGTCGCAGGCAAGGTACCTCGAGTATTACACCCTGTACCGCGACGGCAGCCTGAATAAAAGCTCATATAACCAGAACAATAACATCAACTTCAACGCCTTCTCGGTCGACCTGCAGTACACCTGGTATTTTGCGCCGGGCAGCGAACTGAGCGTGGTATGGAAAAACCAGATCACCAGCCAGGGTACGGCTTTGCAGGGCAATTACCTCACCAACCTGAACAACACTCTCGGCAGTGCGCAGTCGAACAGCTTTTCAGTAAAAGTACTATACTATCTCGACTACATGTACCTGAAAAAGTGGTTTAAAAAAAGTAGTACACCCCAAGCAGGAACCTGAGGTTACCCACTTCGGAAGCATTGCTCACGTAGCATTTTTCGTTGGTTGTGCCATAAGCTGCAACTGTGTATTCGAGTTCGCCGGCCAGCCTGAAATTATGAGAATTGAACACCAGTCGCGGTGAGATCCTGTATGCATAATCGATATTTCCGCCCCTGACGTAGTAAGGCCCTTTGACAGCCTCGGCGGCGCCCAGGTTTTTCCCGTAGGCGATGAAAAGACCCGGCTGCCAGCGGGTTGCATTGGTATGGAATTCAGCCCAGGTCGAAAACGAACGGATGTTCGCGTAATCGACAAATCCGCGCGCTGCATCAGTGACCGATTTCACCGCGTAACCGCCAAGCATTGTATATGCATTGTTGTTGCCACCGTACTCCCCGCCGATCTTGAACGTCACGGTTTTCAGTTTGAGTTTAGCATAGGCATTATAAGCCATGGCGGATGAGTACGCGTCGGTTTTATAGGTGGCCGTAACTGCATCATGATGAAAGACCTTGCCGTTGATCACCGTGTCATAAGCCGCACTCAGGGTAATCGTTGATGACATCCTGGGAAGCAGCCTCTGCCAGTTAACACCCGCTCCGAAAAGGAATTCAATTCCTTTTTCCTTGTTCACGGTGAGGAACTGGAACTGCAGGTCAGATTCGGGGATCACCGAATTGCGGATGTATTTCGTGTTCGTTCCGTCAGGACCGTCGCTCATGAAATCGACCTGCGAGAGAACGGTCAGTGCCAGGCTGGCTTTGCCGAAATGCTGGGTTATTTTTACCTGTGGATTTCGTGAGAACACCACGAAAGGCGCACCCGTATTGAAGGATACGGTGGCAGGTGAACATTCCGGGACAAACATCGGGTGCCACCACTGACCTGTCAGCAGTTCGGTATGCGGCCAGCTCAGCTTGATCCAGGCGTGACGCAACCTGAAGCTGTTGATGTTGGGATTGATATTACCGAAAAATTCTGCTTCAAAGTATGCGGATGTTTTGGCACCTAATGCATCGGGTCCCCAGATGGAGCCTGCAAGCCTCGTTTGGATGCTAAGGATGTTGTATGCCGATTTCGCATTGATATCCTTGCCGTCGGCATCAGCCTTTACCGGTTCCGGGAAGAGCAGGAAATGCCCGTCACGCAGTCCGTTCGTCTGACGGGTATCAAAAAAGACATCCGTCTTCACATAACCGGAAAAAGTGATCCCGAAAAGAGGGGCTTTTTTTTCGGGAGCTTTCTGTTCAGAGAGCTCTTTGGAGTCCTTAAGATCTTTTTTCTGATCCGTAGTCTGAGCTTTAGCAGGTAATAACTGGATGAGCGGAATCAATCCGCAGAGTAAAAATCGTTTCATAGATTTGGGGTTAAAACGGCCGGGCTAAAGCTGGTTTTATGTAACTTTGTCCCTTGGTTGTTAAACAATAAACAAAAGTATGAAAAATATTCTCCTTACCCTTACCATGCTTCTTGCAGTAACCATGTTATATGCCCAGGAGCAGCCCAAACCTTACAATGAAAACCAGGATGCACGCGCCGATATTAAGAAAGCTGTAAGCCAGGCCCAGAAAGAACATAAAAACGTCTTGATGCAGTGGGGCGGAAACTGGTGCCCCTGGTGCATGAGGTTTCATGCGCTGGTGACCAAATACCCGAAGCTGGATTCGCTGATGAAAGCCAACTATGTTTACGTGCTCATCAACGTGCCCGCAGCTAAAGACAAGGCCAAGAGAGACTACAGCCTGTTTGCAGAATACCAGTATCCCAACCGTTTCGGCTTCCCGGTTTTCGTGATCCTCGACGGCAGCGGCAAGCGACTCAACACGGTCGATAGCGACGGCTTTGAATACCCGAACCCTAAAGTTCCGGGCTACGATACACTGAAAGTCGAGCGTTTTCTGAAGATGTGGAGCATGAAGGCTCTGGATCCGAAGTCTTACAAAACGAAATAATTAATCAGGTTTTTAATTTGCAGATGCTCAGGACTTTTCTGCAAAGGCCTTAAACTGATTCATCCATTTATCGCTTTGCTTTTTAAACATTGCAGAGAATAAAGTGATCATCAGTTTTGGAATAACCCAGCTTACCCGGGTGTATTCAACCTCATAGTCATATCTCGTTTTATTTTCGCCAAGCGCGACAAATGTGCTTTTCATGGTATTGTCCATATGCTTGTGGTGATAGCTGGCCAGGAAAGAATCCGGAAGCCTGTTTTCAATAACGGTTTCTGTTAACTCCATATCGCGTTTCCCGAATTTATAATACATTTTGGAAACAGCGCCTTCTTCCCCGGCTTGTTTGCTCACCAGCACTTTCTTTATAAATCCATCCTGGAATTCTTTTAGATTGCCGGGATCGGCAAATAATTCAGCGACCCTGGCCTGAGGGCGGTCGATTTCAATTGAACCCTTGAATTTCATAATTGTCCTTTATTATACTCATAGCATAAGTACGTATAAAGGAGCTCAATTATTGTTCAATCTTAGGGCAGGAGGGACAGGTAATAATCTGAAACTCTGTTCTCCTGTTTTCCTGGTGCTGGGCTTCGGTACAGTTTACACCGTTTGAACAGCCGTTGACAAGCCTGGTTTCGCCATAGCCGACGGCAGTGATCCTGCTCTTTGCTATCCCTTTGCCCAGTATATACGACACGGCTGAGTTTGCCCTGCTTTGTGACAATTTCAGGTTGTAAGCATCACTTCCCCTGCTGTCGGTATGCGAGGATAATTCTATCTGCATATCAGGGAAGTCATTCATCAGCTTGACGAGCCTGTCAAGTTCCTCGGCAGACCTGGGCCTGATATCACTTTTATCGTAATCGTAATAAATCTTATCGAGCCTGATAACCGCCCCGGCAGAGGGCTGTTGCATGCTCAGCTTGAGTTTGACATACAAGTCCTTGCTCCTGTCAAGCCCTTTGGTCGTTTCATAAATTTCTTCACTGCTCAGCCATCCCTGCAATTCCCCCGCAACTTTAAAATCACCGGCCTGCTCAAGCTGAAAAAAGAACTTTCCATCTGCAGTTGTAATTTTTGAATTTGTTTTATGAAGGACCGTGTTGTCACAGGTAACTTTCACCCCTGCAACCGGGAGGTCGTTATGTGAGTTCGTTACAATGCCTGATAAGGTGAACCTGGGATCGTTATGCAGGATGGTCTTTTCGATCAGTTCTTTGCTGAATTCCTCTTTGACTATCATGGCGATGGTGGTCGTCACCTCATTCAGAATCCCCTGTACGCGATAGTTATCTGCAGGAAGGTCTTCGACCATGAGTATACCGTTGGGATCGGTCATCCCCTGGAAAACAATATTGTTTTTTTCATCTTTTAAGGTTACTGAAACATATGGAAGGGGAGTGGATGTGTATTTGTCCAGGACGTTGATTTTAACCATTGGTTTAAGGGCCGGTTTAGGGATCTCTTTACGTGAAAAGTAAGCGATATCGTCCGTTTCGGGAGTTCCGAACCTGTTGGTTGATAAATACCCGCTTTCGAGATTGTTGTTAGTGATCAGAGCAAAATCATCATAGCTGGAGTTTATGGGCGCTTTCAGGTTTACAGGGGGCGAAAAATTGTTTCCATCTGTTTTTGACACGAACAGATCCAGTCCGCCAAGCCCGGGGAGTACATTGGAAGAGAAATACAGGTTGCCGGCAGCATCAAAGCCGGGAAAGATCTCGTTGCCGGAAGTGTTTAAAATGGAAATATTCACAGGTTCGGACCAGCTGCTGTCGGGAAGTTTCGTACAATAATACAGGTCCATCCCGCCTTTCCCTCCCGGCTTGTCCGAAGAAAAAACAAGCATTTTCCCGTCATTCCTCAGCGCCGGATGGGCTGCATTATAACTGGTATTATTGAAACTGACCAGGTCTGCAGGTATCCATTTGCCCTCTTTGAGAAGGGCTGCCGAGATTTGCAATTTACTGGTATTGACATCCTGTTCACGGAGTGATTTTTTATTTATGGTGGTGTAATATAAGATGCTGCCGTCAGCGGATACTGCAGCCGGTCCGTCATTGTATTTCGACATGATCTCAGTGGCAAGGGGTGTCAATGCAGTGCAGTTGAAATCGCAGGTATACAGTTTTGTATTCCCCCTGCCGGTCCAGTCGTTTTTGGCACCTTCAGGGTTCTCGGCAGTCACCAGCAGCCCTCCCTTGTAATAGACCGGCGAAAAAACAGACTGGGTGTATTGCAAGGTTTTGTTGGCTACATTGAACCTGTCTTTCCCCGACATCAGTTCATCAAACATATCAAGAGAGCTGAGCAGGTTCTGAGCCTTTTCCCCCTCGTTTTTCTGCTGGTATTGCAGAGCATACATTCTTGCATCGGAATTATTTAAATCAATCCTCAGCAATTGCACCAGTTCGTACCAGTCATCAGGAACTGCCTCTTTCAGTTTTACCAGTGAGCGGTAAGTTTCTATCGATCCTTTGATGTTGTTGGTATACCTGTAGGATAAGGCAAGATCCAGGGTCGCTTCATAGTCTCCGGGTGATTTTTCGAGGTATTGTTTGTACAGGGGAATCGCTTCAATGTATTCATACAATTTGAATTTCTTATCAGCCTGTGATTTCTGGGCATACACTGAAATACCCGGGAAACAAAGCAGTATCAGTATCAATTTTTTCATTGCTCTATATATTAGAAATAACGGTTATTCTGCTTTCTGCCGGGCACGCCTTTTTTACCGAATTCAAAGCCTAAATAGATTTCGTGAGTCCCTGAATTGTACGGACTAAGCCCTGAAATCGTCAGGTCATAGGAATAACCCAGGTAAAAGTTCCCGATTTTTCCTTTTACCATGAAGTTGAGAGCATCGGAGGTACGGTATGAAACCCCAATGCCGACCATATTTTTAAACCATGCATCCAAGGCAATATCCGCCTCGAAAGGAGCCGCAGAAACATATTTGCCAAGGACTGCGGGCCTGAGTTCAAAATCCCTGCTGAGAACCACCCTGTAGCCCCCGTAAAGGAACATATGCGGTTTGATGATTTTGGACTGCGGTGAAACGCTTTCAAACGATACTACCTGGGGAACCGAGAACCCGATATAGTATTTAGGTGTGTGAAACAGCAATCCGAATCCAACATAGGGTATGACAACACTTGAATTTGTATTATACAAGGGGTCGGTGAGATCGACATTTGACAACCTTGAATAATCAGATTTCAGGAATTCCACCCCAATCTTGATCCCTGCGCTCAGCAACCCGTTGGTCCCCAGGTGAAGGTGAGTGGCCACGCTGAGGTCGGCTGAATTGCTTTGTGTGATCCCGATCCAGTCGCTGATCACGGTGATACCCAATGCAAGCCGTTGTTTCACGATTTTGCTTTCGGCGTTAAAGAAAAGTGTGGAAGGGGAACCGGTATACCCCACCCATTGCTTGCGGTACCTGAGGCTGAGGCTGGCATCGTCGTTGGCACCGGCGTAGGCCGGGTTGATCTCCAGGTTGCTGTTAAACTGGTTCTGTGTATACTGAGGTTCCTGCTGGGCTTTTGCAACAACTGCAGAACACATCATTGCAAGTAGTATGAATTTTTTCATTTTTCAGAGTTTAAACCGTTAATACCTGATGTCGACATACATGCTTTTTTTATCCCCGTTCGGGAGTTCAAGCAGGACGAAATAGGTTCCCTGCACCAGTTTTTTCCCGCTGTTATTGACACCTTTCCAGTCATTTTTATAATCACTGTTCTGGTAGACTACATTTCCCCAGCGGTTAAACACCTTGATGGAAATAAAGCTGCAGCAGGAGGAATTCAGAATTTCAAATACATCATTTTTACCGTCCTCGTTGGGAGTGATGCCGGTAGGGATCTTCATATGTTCAAACGAACAGCAACTTGTGTCGGAGCCTCCGCATCGTATCATCGGCAAGCAAATCCCGCCAAGGGAATCGGTGCAGCATTCTGTGGCGCCCTGCCCGGTTGCCGTGTCATAGATCCCGTTATGTGCCGTCAGGTACATGCAGAACCTGTCGAGGCTTTGGCTTGCAGAGTCAATGCTAACAGTAAACGGCCCCCCGGTCAATCCCGGTGCAATGGGAGGATGGGGCTGTGTGAAGTTTGAATCGAGGACTACGCCTGGATCTGTTGTCCTGTAGTCAACCTGGTACATGGTAAACGGCGAATTATTTTTAACATAAAAAGTGTATTTCACCTTATTTCCCGAGCAATAGAGCGAATCATTCACAATATTGGCGCAGCTGGGAGCCACCATCTGGCAGGAGTCGAATTTCAGGGTGTCGGTGCATAATTTGTTCCCCCTGGTATCAATGCTCCTGACGACCACCATATGAGGGGCAGATGATGTACCTGTAAGGCAGAAGGACGCAAAATCAGTATACAGGCCGGGAGGGATGCCTCCTGCCGGAGCCTTGATCTTTATATGGCTGCTGCCAACCGGCGGGATGATAGTCCACCCGGTGAAGATCGCGAACTGAGTTCCGGACAGACCGTTAAACTCAAGATATTCGATGTTGGCGTCGTAATAATTGCTGCTGAGGGTAAGGTCATAGCAGCATTTTACGGGATCGTTCTTTGTTGCTGTAAATGAGATGCCGTCGCAGGGATCGCAATGGGGAATATCCACGCAATACGGAATGCTGTCCATGCAGCACCAGGACGGGAACGGGCCGTTCGGACCGGGTTTTGTATATTGATCGCAGGCTGCAAAGAAGAAACATGCGTGTGTGGCGTTACTCGAAATCATCAGCGCCGTTTCGATAAGTGCAGAGGTCTGACCGGGTAAGAGATCGGGGATCCCGATGAATTTAGGCGAAGGGATTACATCCGGATTCTGTGAATAAAGAGTCAGTCCACGAACCGTAAATGAGGAATTGTTCCTTACCCTGAACTTCATCTTAACAGCCCCTGTGTCACATTCGGCTTTCATATCGAGGATGGCGACGCAGTTCGTGTCGACGGGAATACTGCATCCCTGGTTCGTCAGTGTTTTCCTGCAAACGGTATCGTAAGCCGGCGGATTGCCTATGAAGTCGACATGGATATGGTTATTGCCATTGCCTGCAAAACAAATCGTGCCTAAAGACTGGAAACCTGCCGAGTCGATGGGAACGCCGGTATATGAAGGCGTTTTGGTGAAAACCACCTGGTTTGGGTCCTGGTACGTGATCGTGCTCCAGGGATTCAGGGATGAAACATTGGCCAGTGTAAGGTTGTCGGATGTAACCGATATTCCTGTAAAATAATCCGGCTTGTAGGTATTTGAAATTTCAAGCAGGTAACAACAATCACCAGTGGGCAATTTAGTGATCCTTGCGGCTGTCTTGCTGCAAATATCAGTATGGCAGTCGACCGAAATGGCATCCAGGAAATTCCCGCCTGCAGAGGTACCTCCCACGGGGAGTGAAATAAAGCTGAGCACATACGAAGTGCCGGTATTGGGGAATGTATAGCTCACCGTATTCATGGTCCAGGCTGTAATGCTGGCTGTGAAAGTTCCCAATACAACCGGGGTTCCGCTGCCGAGAGGAGCAGGCTCGATAGCTACGCTCATCTGGTTGGTATAGCCGATGCGCCCCCTGTGAGCAAAGGAAATGGTGACACTGCTTCCGGGAATTGCAGTGAAATCCTGGTAAAGCGTTCCAACCATATTGGCATTTAATTCAATGAACTGGTTCCCCGAATAGGATGGCACACTCTGGAATCCGTTTCCCCAGATTTCAATCATATGGTCCGTTGCAGTCGTCTTCCAGCATGGAACCGAATCTTCAATGATAATGGTCTGGCTTCCGGGGGGCACCAGCTGTTTATCCTCGAAGTCTGAATTGCACAGATGATTGCAGGTGTCGTCGACCACCGTAATGCAAACCGGGTTTGTCTCAACCGGGTTGATGGTATACCCTCCCGTTTTGGATTTTGCGATAAACCCGGCCGTATTGCAATCGCTCAGTCCATCGGCCGTACCGGCAGGTATTTTGGTTGTAAACGTAAAGGTATAGCTTCCCCCCGGGGCCAGGGTGTAGGTTGGATTGAAGTCAAATTTAACCCCGCCGTCCTCAACGGTATTCACCCAGGTTCCTGCAGTGCAGGGAGTGCCTGTTGCCGGCCAGCCGGTGCATATATTCTGTGTCGTGGTATAGGAAGCTGTATAATTAACATTTACCGGTACAGCGAGCATCTGCATGTTAAACTGGTCGGTTAAGGGTAATGAAGCCGGACTGCCCAGTATACTGAAGTTCCCCGTGGCTGGGATCCTGTCGATAACAATCAAGGAATCGACCGGGATAGTGCCGGTGTTGTGGACGGTAAGCTGGTAAAATACCGTGGTATTGGGTTTACCGTTTCCACTGTTTGCATAGCTTCCGTTCAGGCTGCCTTTAACCTGTTTATCTATGCCGATTGCAGCAAAAGCGCAAACGTTGAATGATGTATAACACACATTCTGCGGATTGGCTGAATTGCTTCCCGAAACACTGGTCCAGAACGAATTTGATCCGCCAACGGCACCATTCTGAACAATAGCTTTCAGGCAGATCGAATAGGTCGTGTCGCCTGCAGGTAATGTTGGTAGATTAAATTTCAGATTGGTTGCAGATATGATGGTTGGATCCGGTGAAAAGCCGGTATATACGACACTTGAGTTAAGAGCCTGCAGCCATGCAGGAAACTGAATGTTGAACACCCCGTTAAGCAAAGCGGCATCCCCGTTATTTTTAAATTCATAACATACGCTGATGGTATCGCCGATATTTTTGCAGCCCGGTATGGATTGATTCGAGACACAAGCTATGGACGGGCTTGGATTGTAGGTAATCACCGTGGTTGTATTTCCTCCCTGTGAGCAGGCTACGCAACCGCCTCCCGCCCCGGCATCGCAGGTGTAGGATATTGATAAACTGTCTGTATATGGCGGATTGCCTGCCGCTCCGGTGCAGGATGCCGACAGATCGTAATCCAAAGTCAGGTTCACCCATTGACCGGGAAGCAGGTAAGTTACAGCATGCTTTAATTTTATTGTATTTGATGCGGGGGCTGCAGAATTGGAAGCTCCGTTGCCAGTGAGGGGGAAAGCAGCTGTAGCTGTTGAAGTGCAGTCATAATAGGTAACACTGCAGGTTAAGCCGGTTTGTGAAGTACCCTGGGATACTGAAATAGATGGAGTGGGATCGGATGAGCTTTTTAAATGGACCAGGGGTAGGAAATTGGCAGCAGAGAGGTCGACAGGGGTGTTGCCGGTATTTGTCACTGCATATGAAAAAGAGGTAGATGTAGCCGACATATTCGAAACGGAAATACCTGATAAGGCAACGGGAACTGCAGGAATTGCGAAGGATGCAGGCAGCGGCCCTTTTATAATACTGCCCGGAATACTGCAGTTTGTTCCTTTTAAGGTTACGTTGCTTGTAAGTGTTTGTCCAAGGCCTGCATGGCAGGAGTCAAGCTTTACCACGTAATAAAAACAATCATTTGCATTCGGGTTCAGGGCAGCAAGGTTGGGTGTAATTGAATTTCCGGAAAGAGTGTAGGTATAGCTTGTTCCGTAAACCGAGGTAATGCTGCCGATTGAAGGAGAAAGTGCAATGTCAAAAACCGGGTTATTGATCTTAAAACAACCCGGATTATAAAAACACACCCTGAAGGTGATCTCCGTGCTCAACTGGTTGAACGATTGAAAAGAGTGGTTCAGTGAAACGTTGTTGTTTAAGATGCCATCCGAGGTACAGTTTGAATTCAGGGAAGTGCCTTTGTTATCCGTATTAATACCCGTAAACACTGAAGGTTTGATAACACCCGTGCAGGAATCGGGACAGTTAAACCTGAAACAAACGTTAAAGCTTATGGCGCCGGTATTGGTGCAGGCCGAGAGGCTGCTGATAGTGATTTTAAGCTGACCTCCGCTGTTTGACAAGGTCATGCAGGATGGCAAAGCCGCGGCACATGCAGGGTCATAGTTTACCAATGCTGCATTGTAATTGATCTTCACCGTATCGCTGGTGGTCGAAGGCGTCCAGTTAAAAGAAACATTCAACGGGAAAGAATCGCCCAGGTTGTGTGTTCCAGGGAAAGCAGGATCGGTAATTGTGAAACCGTTAACCTGGGCCTGTGTGAAGCAGGCAGCGAACAATATGGTGATGAGTAAGACAACTTTTTTCATAGCATTGATTTTTGATGATCCTGGTTTTGTTATTTCTATTTTACGAGTTCACCATTCCTGATCCTGATGGAATTCTTATTCTTCAGATTTTTAAGAGCTGTTTTCAGTTTTTCAATTTTGGCGGGGGAAACATTCGGATCCTTTTCAAGATCGTCAATCGCTTCATCGATCGATCTGTATTCTTTTACATTCGCATCACCCGAACTCTTTTTAATGATCAGCAGGGGCGAAGGATCCGAAGGCTTTTTGGAGAGCAGGCCTAATAAGCTCCTTAGGTTTTTCAACTGAACGTTTTTAAATTCCGTTCAAACATACCGTCAATGCAGTAGCAGCGCAATACCTAACCAACACAGGGTATGTGGTAATTGCTGAACGGTATGAAATTCGGGTTAAACGGTAAAGGGGAAGATGTTGCCCTGCTCCTGAATGATCAGTTTATACAGAGGGGGCGGCAGGGATATGATCACTTCCGTGCCCTGGGAGTTGTTATCCTGGCTGCCGAGGTCTTCAAACATGATGGGCCGGGGAAGATGCATCTTTACGCTGAGCAGGTTAAGGCGTTCTTCGATAATTTGTATGCCTTTTGAAATATGGTCCTCTTTTTTATTCTTCCTTGCTTCATCGATCCCGATCCCGTTGTCGGTGACTTTGATGATCAGGGATCTGCACCGGGTGTTATCGATAAACACATCCTCAAAAGCAAAAGAAACCGTGAGAAGCCCGCGGTTCCCTGAATTGATGATCCCATGCCATAGTGAATTTTCAACAAAAGGCTGGATGATCATATTCGGTATCATGATACAACCGGAGTCAACATCAGTACCGGTAATCAGCTCATATGAAAAGCTTTCCCGGAACCTCAGCTTCTCCAGGTCCAGGTATAGTTTAAGCCGGTTGATTTCTTCGGATAAGAGAATAAAGCCGCTGACCGCTGTGTCGAGGTTCTTCCGCATCAGCTTAGCCATCATGGCAATATAGTCGTTGGCTTCTTCATACTTTTGGCTGTTGACCAGGTATTGCACCGAATTGAGTGAGTTTGAAATGAAATGAGGGTTCATCATTGCCGAAAGAGCTTTATGTTTCAGGTCGTTGATCCTTTCGGTAAGTTCAAGCTCCTTCCTGACCTTATTGTTGTTTGTCCTCACCCTCCATATCACAACCAGCAAGGTTGTAACCATAAAGATTGTGATCAGTAAAAGGTCGAACCATATGGTTTCGAAGAATTGCGGTCTTACCCTGAATGTCAGTAAAAAAGGTTTACTCCAACCGGTATTCTGTGCCCTGGCCCGGATCTG
Source organism: Bacteroidota bacterium (assembly GCA_037141915.1). Taxonomy (GTDB): domain Bacteria; phylum Bacteroidota; class Bacteroidia; order Bacteroidales; family FEN-979; genus CAIRDP01. The sequence goes on from JBAXBP010000008.1 coordinate 35,773, forward strand.
CAAATTGTAGGTCCCATTCTTAAGCGAGAGGAAATTCAGGAAATCATAATCAGTCGCAATCCATCCGTTATTCAGTTTATATTCAAACTTTACTGAACCCGGAGAGGAGAAATTCAGGGCTTTTAATTCAATGGAAACATCCCTCTGTTCAGGTTCAAAAACCAGGTTTTTATAATCAGTATAAACCTTACTGCCGGCTTTGATACTGATAATTCTTACATCGGGAGGAGAAGGATGGTAATCGTCGAATAATTTCATGTCCAGGAACGAAATCCCATTGCTGGTGCCGATGCACAGTACGTTTTTCACAACGTCAAAACATAAGGAAAGCACCTCGTCTGATGGAAGTCCGGTTTGCCGGTTCAGGTATTTCACCGCATTCCCATCCAGCAAAAACAACCCTTTCATGCTGCCGATCCAGACCCGGTCCTTGTTATCCATGGCAACTGAAGTAGAGGATGATAAATCATATCCATTAACGGCTGTGTAGGTTTTCAGCATTTTATTCCCGGGCTGGTATTGTCCGATCCCTTTCTCACCCGCAAACCAAACGTTATTTTTCCTGTCCTGGAAAATCGCATTTATCCTCGAACCCAGAACCGGGTCTGAGGGAAAGAATGTTTTTTCCCATTCCTTCAGCGGGGCGTTTGCATGGGTGATTTTACACAAACCCAGGGTGGTCCCGATCCATACATTATCTTCAGAATCTTCAAAAATCTCATTAACCCGGTTGATTGATGAGCTGTCCCCGAAAATATGGAACATGACCGGGGGAGCTTTTGAATTTTCGATTGTATTCTGAACGAGGATAAAATTTCCCCCGCTCCCGAGCAGGTACAAACCATTACGGGTTTTGCAGAATGAAGGCCGGTCGATGATATGCATTCTGAGCCCCCTGAACGAAATATTTTCTATCTCACTTGCACCGGTCGCCCCGCAGATGTAAAACTCGTTATTGATATTTTTTATGCTGTAAATATAATCGGTCAGGGTTTTAAGAGATTTGCTTTTAACCTGGTAAAAAGTTCCGTTTTCGAGGATGTTTATCCCGTTAAAAGTGCCCGTCACCAGTCTCCCCGGGCCGCCCTCAACCACTGAATACACATTATTATTGCTCATCCCGTCGTTTTCATTATAACTCTGCAGGTAAAGATTATTCAGGCAGTACACCCCCTTGCCATAGGTACTCACCCAGATATTCCCTTCAACGTCTTCCATATAATCATTCACCAGTGAATTCTGAAGCCCCAGTTTACTTCCAATGTCAATGATGTTGCCTGATTCAGCCGGGATCAGGTAGAATCCCTTATTCATGATCGAAAACCAGATGTTATGGTTTTTATCGCTTAAAATGCAGCTGACATCATTGTTCCCGGCCAGGTTGATCCTGATCTTTTCAATAACCCTGTTGTTTTTAATGCGGTAGATCATCCCTTTTGTCCCAAGGAGGTAACTGTCTGAGTCGCCTGTTGAAATACAATACACGTCAGTGTCGGGAAAACCCTCAATATTCAATTTCTCAGGGTTGTTTTTCCTGAGATTGAATAAGCCGTTAGCAGTCAGGGCAAGAATCATGCCGCCGGGAAATAGTTTCAACCGGTTTATATGGATCGGGCTGGTGTTGAAGATATCCGAAATCACCCCCCCCTGCTTTTTATTAATAAACGTGTTGATGTTCCCGTAGCTTCGGTACGCATACAGCTTCTGCTCATCTTTGCCCGCGGGAACTACCATTAAATATGAGATAGCCAGGCTCTTTCCATGGATGTTATCGCAATAATTTTCTATCCTCCCGTTTTGCAGTACATTGACCCCTTTTTCGTAATTGCCGATATATAATTCACCCCTGTTCCCTTCGGCCAGCGCGGTTATCGTATTCGAATTAAGCCCGTCGGTTGTACGGTATGTTGTAAAATGTTTTCCGTCGAACCTGCTCATCCCGTTCAGGGTGGCAAACCAGATAAACCCGTCACGGCCCTGGATGATATTAAAAACGGTTGACGAAGCCAGTCCGTCTGTTGTAGAATAATGATAATATGATGGTGTCTGTGGATGAAGTACACCAAACGGGACAAGGGTAAGCAATGCAAGAAGGAGGGATTTTACCTGCATATCAAACCGACTTAAGAATGGTCCTGACCTTTTGAATAAATTCAGGCGCTTTGCGTCGGGATAATTCGACCTTGCTGCCGTCGGCCATAGTAACAAGGTTCCCGCTGAGGTTTGAATAGTCTTTGATATACTTCAGGTTGACCATATGTGATTTATGAGTCCTGAAAAACTGCTCACCGGGAAGGATGTTTTCAAAATCTTTCAGGGTGCGCGAAACAACGGTATTCTTTCCACCCTTAATAACCACGGTAGTATAACTGCCATCCGCTTCAAGGCGGATTATATCGTCAATCACCAGGACAATAAAACCATGCGAGGAAGGGATAAGCAGTTTACCGGGATCCGGTGAACTTGCAATCGTTAATGTTTTGTTCTGAATGGATAAGAGTTTTTTAACAGTCTGCTTAAGCTCCCTGATATTGATCGGTTTGAGAAGGTAGTCTGCGGCCCCTGCTTTCACGGCATTGATCCCGAACTCTTCATGTGCGCTCACAAAAACCACCAGGAAATTACGTTCGTCGTAATCCGCAAGAAAATCAAAACCGTCAAGCACCGGCATGTTGATATCAAGAAACACGACCTCCGGTTTTAGCTCAGCAACGAGCAGCTTGGCCCCGGGCACTGATTCAGCCAGTCCCAGGATCTCAATCTCGGGGCAATACGATTCGATGATTTTCTTCAGGTTTTCCCGGCCATGAAGTTCATCATCAACAATTATTGCGGTAAGTTTACTGACCAGGTTCGGGGGAGGCATTTTCGGTTTTATTTTTTAATTATTTTACCGGTGTTGAATATCTTATTCCCGGTTATTCTGTATGTATATATTCCATGATCTAAAGTTACACCCGGATTAAATTCCACGACCTGGTTTCCCTGCTTAATGGTTTTTTTTACTGCAGCAATTTGTCTTCCATTAACATCAAATAATTCAATGGAAATGATGTCAGCGATATTACTGAATAATTCAAAATGTATTGTTTCAAAAAACGGGTTCGGATAACTGCTAACCGATAAATTTGTTCCAGGTTTAATTTCAGGGACTTCATCCATGTTCGGTTTCCCAAAAGAAACAAAATTACCATATTGTCCTATTATATAACCCGATGAATCATTAACCAGTAAAATAGAGTTTAACGGGTTATTTGTAAAACTTTTTTTAGCAATCCAGCTTACACCTCCGTCATTAGTATGAAGAATATTCCCGTTAACACCAACAAAATATACATTCAGGCTATCAGTAAAATCAAAAGAGCCATAGCAGTTATTGTTGTTACTCGTATAAATTACATTCCAATTAAGTCCGCCATCAGTAGTTTTTAAAAAAGAATTTAGCTCAGCAATAAATCCTGTATTTTCACTGACAAAAATCATTTCGACCAATGGATTTGAAAAATCAAAGGGAACTAAAGACCAGGTATTACCGGCATCGGTAGTCTTGCATAGTTTTCCATCGGCCCATCCACCAAGAAGGAACCCGGTTGAATCGTTTTTAAAATAAACTTTATTAAAGTAGGGCCAGGATCCACTAATTTCACTCCAGTTAGTCCCATCAGTTGTTTTTAATAAATTACCCCAGGTAATTGTTGAAATTGGATTTGTACCGCCACCGACAATAAAACCTAAAGATTCATTTACCATGGTAATATCATTAAGGTTAAAATACAAAGGAGGCAAGTAATAGGTAGTCCAGGTTAAGCCCGAATCTGATGATTTTTGAATTTTATAACCATTTAAATCTGTCAGAGCATATCCTGTGGAAGAATTTACAAACTGGGCAGATACACATCCTCTTAGCTCAGGGAGAATATGAGTTTCCCAGTTTGTACCGCCATCGGTTGTCTTAATCAGCATATTATCCCCTGCTACAAAAATGTGATTGTTATCAGTTTTATTAATGGATACTAATTCTCCGATCGGGCTGGTCAGAATATTAAAATTATTTCCATAGTCATTTGACCTTAATATTTGACCGCCCCTTCCAACGACACAAATCGAACTGTCATTGATTTTATTAATAGAAAATAACCTGTTGTAGGTAATTGAAGGAACTTTGTTCCAGGTCTGGCCTGCATCAGTTGTTTTGAAAATATTACCATTCACATCACATAAAAGGCCGGTCTGTGGGTTAATAAATTTAATGGAATGCACATGCGAGCTTGAGTAAAGATATAGGGTTGACCAGGTGTTGCCACCGTCTGCAGTTTTAGCGACACTACCCATATTTCCGCTTGCATAGCCGGTTAAGGAGTCGATGAAGTCTGTTGAATAAATACTTTCTGCAAGCGAATCTGTGAGCAACACCCAATTATTACCACTATCGGATGATTTTAACACAAATCCATATCCTCCCGCCTCCCCTCCTCCACCAACAATGTAACCAATAGTATGGCTTGGAAAATCAATCGAACGTAAAGTTGTAGATACATTGCTTGCCATGGCATTCCATTGAATTCCGCCATCAGTAGTTTTTAAAATAATTCCATTCGTACCGCAGGAATAACCATTCAAGCTATCAGTAAAAAAAACCGAATACAAATTGTTTATTACGCCTGATAAGGAGGTGGTCCAGGATGCCCCATGGTCAGCTGTTCTGATAATTATACCCGAATCACCGACTGCAAAGCCATAATTTTCATTAATAAAGTACAACCCGTTCAGATTTTTAGTTGTATTAGTCTGAATTACCGAAAAGTTTAAACCTCCATCAACAGACATTATTACGGTTCCAAAATTTCCAACAGCATAACCTGTTTGGTCATTAGCAAAGAATACAGAATTCAGGGTATTCCCCTGGGGTTTAGGATTGATCCATTTATATTGGGAGTAGCCCGGTATTTGACTTTGCAATAAAACCAGTAAAAGAAGGAGGAACTGGGGTTTCATGATTTTTTCATTTAGGAAAAGAATTCAATTGAGGGTGACAAAACAAGTATAAACGATTGCGGTTAATGAATTTCTCATTTAATGGCACTATTTTAACAAGTAGTTTAAACTTTCTCAATATTTGTTTGGCTTCAAACGAAGATACAAAAAATATACGTCAAAGTCAAATCCAGGGTAAAATGTTTGAAATTGAGAAAGAAAAGTTCTTACCGGCCGCAGTAGAATTGCAGGGCTTTTTCAGCGTTTGTATAATTCAAGGAGACGGCTTTGTGTAAGTCGTCGCATCCGTTGAGACCAACTTTAAATTTTGCCACTCCCCTGAGATAATATGCCGGGGCAAGATCATTCTGAATCTCGATTGCCACATCGAGATCACTTATTGCTCCGCTGAAGTTGCCTTGTTGTCCTTTAACTATTGCACGGTTATTCCAGGCGCCGGCATTGTTTTTGTCGAGCCTGATAACTGTTGAAAAATCTTTAATGGCATTATCAGTGTTTCCCATCTGGCGAAAAATATTGCCCCTGCCAAAATAAGCATCAGTATAGTAAGGGTTAGTATTTATACAGACAGTAAAATCCTTTAATGCGTTCTCAAAATCCTGCAGCCGATCATTAACAATTCCTCTGTTATACAAGGCATCTGTAAACCCGGGATCGATGCGAATTGCTGTATTAAGATTTGAAAGAGCTTCATGAAAATCTTCTTTTTTTATCTCTTCTGTGGCAAGGGTATTTAAAATAATCGGCGTGTCAGGATAATGCTTTAAAGAGGCTTCCATTAATTGAGACGGAGATTGCCACAAAGTGGACTGAACAAAAGTGATATAACCAAAAATCAGGAAATACATAACCATGATTCCAGCAACAATCCATTTTAATTTGGGAATACGCTGACTTAGTTTGAGCAAAAAAACGGAAATTAAAATCAGAATTCCCAGGGAGGCCAAATAACCATACCGATCAGCAATAATTGCATCCCTGTGATTCTGAATAAGCAGTGTTACGGATATGGTTACAAAAAAGAAGAATGTTCCAAAGACGTGTACCCTTTTCCCTTTCAGAATAAAATATCCCAGCATCATAAGATACAAAATCAGGATCAGGGGTTGAAGCAGGTAAAAGACCGGAATATCAGCACCGGGAGAAAAAGGGAACGGGTAGAAGACCGAGATATTAAAAGGGAATATGATGTTTAGAATATAATGATTAAATCCTGTTGAGAAAGTGATAATCTGTTCAAATAAAGAATATTTCCCGCCATAATTGATATATCCATAGCTTTTTTGAGCCTGGAGATTGATGAAGATGATAAGAATTGCAAGGATGAAAAAAGGAATCTTTTCGAGGATTACTTTCCGGTTGAGCATTCTACGGTTATGTAAATAGTCGATTGAAAGGAGAATCAGGGGAAATGTTACAGCCTGTATCTTAGATAGTTGATCCTTATTAATACACTTTTTTCGTTCGTTCAAATGCTTTTGATATTTACCGGCGATAAAGAGAGAGCCTGGTAATACCAGCGAAAAAGGAAAAATAAAATTTCTTCTCGTTTTAACCTCATCCATTTCCTCATATTGTATGCTGCTGCGGCCAATAATGTATTGATTTGGTCCCCAGCTGTGCCTTTCAGATAATTCCTCAGTAACCTGTGATCATGTTTCAGGTGGGAGATAAGTCCTTCTATGCCAGCTCTGGACCGACATCGAGCCTCTCGTTGCTTTTTCATGTAGTAACTTTCTTTTTTGGTTGCATTCGGCATTACAACTTCGGTCATTCCTATCTTTTGTCTTCCTCTGTATCCACGATCAACAATGGCTTTCCGTATCTTTCCATGGGTAAATTCTTTAACCTGTTCCAACTGCGGGATCAATGTATGGCCGTCAAACATGTTTCCCTCGATTGCCATTGCTCCGACGATGATCCCGGTTTTACGTGTATAAGCAAAAGAACTCTTGTTGCCGAACTCATATGGTTTATGCTCTTTACCCTTGGCAATGCAGAGAACTTCAGGCTCATGAATGCTGTATATTTTGTTTGTGTCCTCACGCTGCTGAGTCAGTACACGATAAAGCACGTTAAATTTTTCAAGGTCCTTCATTGACATAGGATTCAACTGTGTAACCAGGTCATTGTAGATCTTAAGTGCGATTCTATGCAGTTTCTTCTGTGTACGCATGAGCCCTTTAAAGTTCTTGGGTTTCCTTGCAAATCGCAGTTGGTATCTGAGTTTCTTGATCTCCCGGGTGTATGTGCGTTTCAGCTTTATCCCTTTAGCGTTAGCAATTCGTTTGCAATGCTCAATAGCCTTTTCGTAAAGCCTGCGATCAGTAGGGAAGGTGATGTTCTTTTCCTGAACTGTGGTATCAACCCGCACTTCCCTTACTTCCTTACGTATCATGTCTTCACCAAAGAGATCAATGCTCTGTTTGAAGATCTTCTCC
>JBAXBP010000009.1:0-42243 GCA_037141915.1 Bacteroidota bacterium
AATACCTTACCAACTGGTACGGCAGCGTGAAATGGGACATGGAAGTGCTTTACCGTCTTTTTGACACCACGACCTATTGGTGGTGGTTCTTCTTTTCGGCATTTGTAGGGGTGCTTCTGCCCATCATCATTATCGCCCTGCCCCGCCTCAGGAGCATCAACACTATTGTGTTTGCAGCCCTAATCGCGGTCACCGCACTTTGGGTAAAACGTTATCTCATCATCATCCCCACCCTTGAAACTCCCCTGCTTCCCTTGCACGATCTAAGGCCGGAGTTTGCAAGCTATTCGCCGAGTTGGGTGGAATGGTCAGCAACCGCCATGGGCATAGCTCTCTGGCTCCTGCTCTTCTTCCTCTTTTCAAAATTCCTGCCCATAGTCCCCGTTGTAAGGGTCCCGACAGCCGACGAAAGGGATTATTTCAAATTACGTAAACAGGCCAAGGACAGGATACTTCGCCGCATGATCAAAAAGAACAGGAAAGACAAGGCGGTGGCTGTGAGCATACTGATCCTTTTATTCCTATCCACCTCTGTGGTTGTTCACGCCGGGGACCCTGTAAGGTCAAGGCTCAAACTGGAGTTCCTGAACAAATCGGGGACCAGGATGCTGAATGCAAAACTCACCAGCAAAAAGGACGACCAGACCATTCCCCTCGAAGGCATGGAAGTGAATTTTTTCGTCCAGGGTGAAAAAGACAAGGTGTCCCTTGGAAAAGCATCGACCGACGAAGCAGGCAAAGCGACGTTTACTCTGCCCGATAAGCTGGGTGTTCCCAGGAACAAGGAAGGGAAATATAGTTATTCTGCATCGTATGAAGGTAACAAGGACTACCAGACTTCAGAATCTTCTGCCGATGTGATGGATGTATACCTGAAGCTCACTTTCTCTCAGAAAGACAGCGCAAAGCTGATCAACCTTTATGCAGTGGAAATAACAGCGAAAGGCGATTCGGTTCCCATTGAAGGATCAACCGCCATCTTTTACGTACCCCGCACCTTTTCATCCTTGAAAATCGGCGAACAGCCTGTGAAAGCAGGGCATGCCGACCTGGACTTTCCCGTCACCCTTCCAGGGGACTCAGCAGGGAACCTGCCGGTCGTAGCCAAATTCGAGGATAACGAGAAATACGGCAATGCCGAAATAAGTGCAAGCATGGCCTGGGGCAAACCGCTTCCCCCGATGGTGATAGTCAAACGCGGGCTGGGCGACACCAATGCCCCTCTATGGATGGTCTACACTTTGATCGTGCTCCTGTCGCTGGTATGGTTCCATTTTTCCTATGCCATCTTTACCATTTTCAGGATCAGGCGGCTCGGGGGAAAAGCCATGAAAGAAGGAAAGGCCTGAGCCGGATCTCATTAATAATGCATGATATCAACCACGCATCTCACTTGACAACAATTAATATAAATTAAATTAAAATCAGGAGGTAATTATGAAAATGATGAATGTAGGCCGTTTGCTTGCAATTTTATTAATGTTAAATGCAATTTGTCTTATGGGCATGGCCCAGAAACCCGCAAAATGGGTTGCCCCCGACAAATACAAGACTATGAAAAACCCCAGTACCGACGTTGCCACAGGCAAAGACCTTTTTGCAAAACATTGCAAATCATGCCATGGTAAGGACGGTTTGGGTGACGGCCCCAAGGCTGCAACCCTCGGCGCTTCATGCGGCGATTTCACATCAAAGGACTTCCAGTCACAGACCGATGGTGAGATATTCTACAAGCTTACAACAGGAAGAGATAAGATGCCGGCTTTCGGTAAAACAATATCCGAAGACAGCGAACGCTGGGCTATTGTAAGTTATCTCAGAAAATTAAAATAAACCGCCGTCCCGGCTGTTGCCAGGGAACCTGAACTGACCTTATCAGATGGTAGAACTATGTCAGAAAATGAACAAATGGAAAATCAGGATTTCGTAAAAATTTCCGAACGCCTGGCCCTTCTGGAAGAAAGGCTTTCTGCAATTGAGAATAAAGTCAGTTCAGGTTCCCGGCAGCAACAATTCATTGAAAGAATTGAAAATGCAGGGCTCTCCGACGGTGAAACGGTTGCCGTTGACGGAGTCACCATAGAATCAAACATTATCGAATACGGACTTTCCTGGGTCGGCATCGTGGTGCTCATGTTCGGGATAGGCTTCCTGATGATGTTCATTCAGAAGCAAACCAACACTTTTATAACCAGCCTCACCGGATACCTGGCAGTAGGCCTGGTCTACACTTTATCGAGGTACCTTAAAAACACTCATGAGCATCTTGCATACATGCTCAATATAGGTACACACCTGCTCTTGTATTATGTGACCATGCGCCTGTATTTCTTCAGCAGCCCGCCGGCCATCCCCGTCAAAGAGGTGGTGGTAATGCTGCTCCTCGCCGTAATAGGGTTCCAGCTTTACCGTTCCGTCAAACTGAATTCAGAGCTTGTCGCCGCTATCGCCATCTTACTGGTACAGGTCACATCCGCATTCTGCGATAGAACACATGAATCGCTTCCACTGCTAACCCTTGCAGCTGCAGCCTCCCTCTGGTTCTTCTACCGCTACGGATGGTGGAGGCAGATGATCTTTTCAATCATCACCATTTACATCTCCCATATCATCTGGCTGATGGGCAATCCTTTGATGGGACATACCATCAGCGGGCTGTCGGCCCCCCAGTTCAACCTGGTTTACCTGTTCTCATACGGCATACTGTTCTCAATGGCAGCCCTGGTGAAACCTGGCGAACGTTTCAAACCAGGCGTTTTCAGTTCATCCATCATGGTCAACGGGATCTTTTTCTTCCTCGTGCTTTTACTTGAAGTGCTGTTGTTCTACATGAAAAACTACAGCGGCATTTTTACGGGAGTATTTATTTCCTGCCTCGCATATTCAATTTTCCTCAAGTTCAGGACCGAAAGGGTTTTCGATTCGGCTTTCTATGCCATCTTCAGCTTCCTGGCCCTCAGTGCAGCAGTTTACGGTTATACCGGGCTTCCCGGCGCATATTTCTTCCTCTCGCTGCAAAGCGTGCTGGTGGTTTCATGGGCGCTATGGTTCCGCAGCCAGTTCATCGTGGTGGTCAACACCATATTGTTTGTAAGCATGCTGATGGTCTACCTGGTCTCGGGGACGTATCTCGACACCGTGAGTTTCACCTTCGCCATTTCCGCATTTCTTACAGCAAGGATCATAAACTGGCAGAGAATGCGCCTTGAGCTGAAAACCGAGAATTTCAGGACCATCTACCTGGTGTGCCTGTTCTTCATCTTTGCCTTCGCCTTATACAGGGCCGTACCCTCCCAGTACGTAACCCCGGCATGGACAGGGGCATCCATACTGTATTTCCTCCTCAGCCTCATCCTTAAAAACAAGAAGTACCGCTGGATGGCCATCGCCATGCTGCTGGTTACCGCAGTATACCTGTTCACCGTTGACCTGGCGCATATGGAAACAGGCTACCGCGTAATCGCCTTCCTCTTCCTTGCTATCGTACTTTTTGGTTCTTCCCTTTATTTTACCCGGCTCCTCAGGAACAAAAAGAGCACCTCACCCACAGAAAATACCGAAACAGGAAATCCTTAAAGTCTCTTTATCTTATCTTTGTTCAGCCAATAGCTGAAAAATGAAAAAGATAGTTTTCTTTTCGCTGGTGTTTTTCCTTTGTATCTGGATGGCATCTGCCCAGGATGAAGCCCTGTTCAAGAATGAGAAAGTCATGCACCTCACCAGGCCAGGGTCTGATGCGCAAATGGAAAGCCTGAAACTTAAAAGCGGATCCTGGATGCTCGACTCATCCTGGTACTCCCAATGGCTTACTTCCACCCAGCAATGGATGCTGTTCCAGAGAGAGTTTTTCCAGTATAACAGCAGTTTCCAGAGGACCCAGGACCTCTACCTTGCCTGGAATTCAAGCCTTGGCTTATGGCAGAATTCGACAAGGTACCTTACACTCTATACCGGGAGCGGGGGACTTGCATCCATGAGCGGGCAAACCTGGTACCCAACCGGCTCTTACTGGGTCACCACCTATTACCTTCATTTCAACGACCAGGGCCGTACCGATACATCCTTCGGCAAAAGCTATGACCCCAACACCAATAAATTCAGCAGCGGCTATATGAGCCTCAATTCTTACTATTCCTCGGGCATGACGTCGCAGATCATCAACCTGCAGCTGGATACGGCCTCTGGAACATGGGTAAATTCAATGAACCAGCTGTACACCTATACCGCTTCGAATAAAACTTCGGAATATATAGTCCAGCAATGGAATACCGGGTCAAATGCCTGGGTAAACCTTGAGAAAACCGATTATTCTTACGACGGCAGCGGGTACGCAACAGGGTATATTAATTACGCATGGAGCACGGCGTCTTCCCAGTGGGTACAGTCAACCCAGGATATCTTCACCAACAATACCTCGGGGGTGATCATGATAGACCTTTTCCAGCAATGGATTGCAGCCACCTCCTCCTGGAGGAACAAATTTCAGGTCTCCTACCAGTATAATACGGGAAACCAGCTGACACAAAGGCTTACACAGGACTGGGATACTCTTTCATCAGTCTGGGTCAACTCGGCAAAAGCTCTATTCAACTATTATACGAACAATTTCGTAAAAGAAAATTCACAATGGGAATGGAACCCTTTGAACAGCACCTGGATGGAAACCTGGTATTCGCTGAGCGATTCAACCGGCTACCAGGCTGAGTATTATTCCAAGACTCTTGACCATACAACCTACACTTATATCTTCGGCTACAGGTACACATACTCCTATAATACCTCAAACCAGTGCACCGAATACGACCATTACGATCTCAACCTCGCAACCCTCGCCTGGGACATCACGGCAAGAAGGCTCTATACTTATAATGCCGACGGCAATAATACCATTCAGCTCGACCAGACCTGGGATGCAGGCTCATCGGCCTGGGTCAATTATTTCAAACTCGAGAACTTCTTTTCGATTTACACAGGGATTAAGGAAAAACCAGGGCTTTCATCAGTATGTACCTTCGCAAATCCAATGCAGAGGGGCGAAGCGATACATTGTCCCAACCTCAGCGCGGGCAGGGAGTATACTGTAATCCTGGTTAATGCAGGCGGACAGGGAATGCTGCATTTCGATTACCACGGAGGTGAGCCTCTGCAGTTGCCTTCTTCACTGGCAACAGGGATGTACCTGATGCAGATCCTCGATCACGGGCAAACGGTGAGCTCGGGTAAAATAATCCTTAATTAGTGGTATTGGCAAAGCCCTGATCAGGTTACCTTCTTTTCGCTGAGTTCCATCCAGCGTTCGGTCTTGCTGTCGATCTCGGCAATAAGCTGTGAGAATCTTTCTGATTTTCCTTTCAGTTCCTGCTGGTCCAGCATTCCGGAGCCCAGTGCAGCCTCGAGTTCCTGCTTTTCGGTTTCAAGTTCAGCTATCTCTTTTTCCAGTGCTTCAAACTCGGTTTTTTCCTTATAGCTGAGCCCTGGTTTTTTAGATTTGATGACTGCCGATGAGGGAGCGGCTTCCTTAAGCGCGCTGGCTTTGGCAAGTGCCGCCTGGCGTTTCCGCGCATCTGCATGGGTCCTGAACTGTGTGTAATTCCCCGGGAAATCTTTGACCACCGTATTGCCTTCAAACACGAAAAGATGGTCAACGATTTTATCAAGGAAAAAGCGGTCATGCGTCACAACCAGCACACAGCCTTTGAAGGATGCAAGGTAATTCTCGAGTATGTTAAGGGTAAGGATGTCAAGGTCGTTGGTAGGCTCATCGAGGATCAGGAAATTCGGGTTCTGCATCAGTACAGTCACCAGGTAAAGCCTTCGTTTTTCACCCCCGCTGAGTTTGTAAACATACTGCTGGTGCATGGGGTAAGGGAACATGAAATAATTCAGGAAGTGGGCTGCAGTGACTTTTTCACCATTGCTTAGCTGTACCACGTCGGCTATGTCTTTCACCACGTCGATCACCCTGGTCTGACCGTCGAATACTATCCCGTCCTGGCGGTAATGCCCGAATTTTATGGTGGCCCCGGTCTCCACCCTGCCCTTCTGCGGCCGTATGCCCGAGGTGACAAGGTCAAGAAAAGTGGATTTCCCCGAACCGTTCTTGCCAATGATACCAACCTTTTCGCCTCGTTTAAAAATATAACCAAAATGGTCAAGGATAGGCAGCTTGCCCCAGGAAAAGCTCACATCATGTACCTCGAGTATCTTATGCCCCATGCGCTCGCCTTCCATGCTCAGGGTCATTCCACGTTCAGTGCTGAGGCCTGCGGCTTTTTCCTTCAGCTCATAAAACGAATCGATGCGGGCCTTGGATTTGGTGGTGCGGGCCTTGGGCATCCTTCTCATCCATTCGGCTTCGGTGCGAAGTATGTTCCTGGCTTTCTCGGTCTCCTGGGTTTCATTGCCTCTTCGTTCCTGCGATTTCTCAAGGAAATACTCGTAATTGCCCTTATGCCTGAACAGCCTTCCGTTTTCCATCTCCAGGATTTCATCGCATACATTGTTCAGGAAATACCTGTCGTGAGTGACCATCAGCAAGGTGACCTGGTTACGCGTAAGATATTCCTCGAGCCATTCTATCATGTCGATGTCGAGGTGGTTGGTAGGCTCATCAAGGATGAGGAAATCAGGCTCTGTGATCAGGGTCTTTGCCAGGGCAAGGCGTTTCTTCTGACCGCCCGATAATGCCGAAACAGGCTTATGCATCTCACCCAGGCTGAGTCTTGAAAGCACCTGTTTGATCCTGTTCTCGTAATCCCAGCCGTTGATCGCGTCCATCCTTTCCATGGCTTTCGAAAGCAGGTCTTTATCGGGAGACTCCAGGGCCTCCTCGTAATCATGTATGGTTTTAAGAAAATCGTTTGACGTGGAATATACTTCGTCGAAAACGGTAAGGTTCTCATTCAGGTCGGGCTCCTGCTTCAGGTAAGCCATGCTGGCCTGGTTGAACAGGGAGACTGTGCCCCCATCGCAAGGTTCTATGCCGTTGATGATGCTGAGAAGCGAAGTCTTGCCCGCACCGTTGCCTGCGATCAGGGCAACCTTCTGATACTGGTTTATCGAGAAGCTGATATTCTCGAACAACACCTTCTCCCCGAAATGACGGGTCAGATTCTCAACCTGCAACAGAGTCGACATAAGGATCGCTGATTAAGCGAGGCGCAAAGGTAGTGATATGTAAGATGTACATTGTACATCAAAAATTGTAACCTATATTCACGAACACCATGGGTTGCGGGTTCAGGTTAGATCCCATCAGCGTCAGTTCAACCGGACCTATGATACTGTTGTAGCCTGCTGTAATCCCATAGCCGCACATGAGGCTTTCGGGCTGGAAAACCTTTTCGAACTTCCTCTCATCGCTGCCCAGGTCTCCCCTGGCTGTCAGGAACAGGTTCTGAAACACATTATACTGCAGCTTCATCCTCACAATGGCTGAGTAATAACCGAATTTCTGAATGAACTGTACCCCTGCAAAGCTCACATGCTGATCAATATAATTTTCGGAACACAATCCGCCTACGCCGAAAATATGCTGAAGGGGAGGCAGGTTGTTATCCCATACCGAAGCTCCTGCAAAAAGGCCTGGCTGCAAGGCAAATTTCCCCGACAAAGGGATGTTGTGTTCATATTTCAGGTAAAAAACCCCCGCATTGGCGAAGATCTCTTTTGACCAGTCATTAGAAAGAGGCATTACGTATTCACCTCTGAGTGTCACTCTCACGCCCCTCCTGGGGAAATAAGGGCGGTCGCGGGAGTCGGCATTAACCGAAAGGTAAACGGTTCCGTAACTCTGGAAATTGTCAAAACGAAGCAGGCTTGTATCCACATCGACATCCTGCCGGAACCTGAAATATTCATAATCGAAACCGGCTTTAAGGTTGACCATGTTTTTGAAGGTATACTGAAAAAACAGGTTTGCTTTGTAATTGGTGAAATCCAGCTGGTTAATCCTGTCGGAGCCTTTATATTCCCCGAACTTGAATTCATAAAAATCGGTGCCCAGCCCTACAGCTGCTTTTCCACCGAATCCAAGCAGGTAAACCACCCTTAGGCGGGGCGCCATACCGATATTCAGATCCGCAAAAAGTTTTGAATTCCGGCCCAGGACATTCCTGAAAGTGCCACTCAGTATCAGTCCCACGTTGTAATCATTATCGAAATGCACGCTTGCCCCAAGTGAGCCCGGTCCGCTTTCAAGAGCTTCTATCACCAGGTTGCTTTTGCCGTTCTTCTGCTCGAACTCGTAAAAGACATGCTGAAAATAGCCTGAACCATAAAGTTTGCGTATATTGTTCTGAAGATCTTTAATGGCAACTTTCGTATTCTTTTTATGTTTGAGCACACTTGCGAAATAAGCATAGCCAAGGTGTTTGTTCCCCCTGATGATGATGCTGTCGACTCGTACGGAATCGAGAGGCCTGGCTGTATACTTCTTCAAAGGCCTGTATTCAATGGCATTCAGGGAATCGGCCAGGGCCTTGATCTCGGCAAAATGTTCACGGGCTACCCTTTCGCCGAAAGCAATAATGGAATCATACTTCTCAAAATCCATCATTCCGTATTCCATTTTAAACCTGACCTTGAGATCGGTAAGGCTGTCTCCGATGCGGTTGGCCCCGGTACGTGCAAAGGAAGTGATCTGGTCGGCAATGGCTGTTATCGAGCTCAGTTGCTCCTTAGTTGTGTAAAGCCCGCTCTGCACGTCCCCTCCGAGGATGATCTGTGCACCCATTTCCTTGACTTCTTTCACAGGGTAATTATTCACTACTCCGCCATCCACAAGATATAATCCCATGTAATCAGTAGGTGAGAAGTACCCCGGGATACTCATGCTTGCCCTGATCGCCATAGGCAGGTAACCTTTGTTCAACACAACTCCTTCTCCGGTAAACAGGTTGGTGCCAATACAGAGGAATGGAGTTTGAAGTTTGCTGAAATCATCGGTTTTATAAGCAGGCGAAAAATACTTGTTCAGCAGAAGGTTGATTTCCTGGCCCTGGTACATAGAAGATCCAAGCCCCAGTTTCTTATTGCGGATCGGCAGCCTTACCACGGTCTTTTCTGTATATTCTTTTTCCTCGTATGCAATGTACCTGCGGTCGACGATATCCTTCAGAAGGCTGTTCCAGTCCTGGTCGCGTATCATTTTTTCAATCGTATCGGGATGGTAACCTATGGCATAGAGTCCGCCGATGATGCTGCCTATGCTTGAGCCGCCTATGTAATCGATGGGCAGCCCTGCCTCCTGTATCACCCTGAGAAGGCCTACATAGGCAAAACCCTTGGCGCCGCCACCGCTGAGGACGAGTCCTACCTTAGGCCTTTTTGAAACTGTTTTAACCGGAGCTGGCTGGGAAAAGAGTGCGAAAGCAGCTGCAACGAAGAGGCAGATCAATGCAGGCCGGGCAAGTTGATTGAATTTTATGATTGCAGTCATATCCTTGGTATTTAAACAGGTATGATAATCAATAAGGCAGGAAAAATGCTGTTCAACAAATATATGATAATTTAGCGGCAAATTCCTCCTATGCCAGCCGATGTCATCAAAGGCCGGGATTTCATGCCCGAACTGGTTTTCTCCGCTTCCCGCAGCAGCGGGCCGGGCGGACAAAATGTAAACAAGGTCAGCACTAAAATGGAACTTCGTTTCCATGTGATTGGCTCGGCATTGCTATCAGCAGAAGAAAAGGAAATGATCATGGAAAAACTGGGATCCCGGATCAATAAAGACGGGGAACTACTGCTGGTCGCTCAGAGCGGGAGGACCCAGCTTACCAATAAGGAAATTGTTATTGAGAAATTTTACTCTTTGCTCACCAGGGCTTTGACCCTTCGTAAAAAGAGGAAACCCACAAGGCCTTCCAAAGCAGCCAGGGAAAAACGCCTGGAGGATAAACGTATTCTGTCACAGAAAAAAGAACAGAGGTCGAAACCCGGCTCCTGAAAAACTTCAGGCCCTGGCCTTGTTTTTAAAAAGCTTCTTCGCTAAGGTCTAATCCTTGAAAAACTTCTTTGTCAGGACTTTTTTTTCATTCACAAAATCCACCTTGATACCCGCGGGGCCAAAGCGTGCATCTTTCAATGCGTTGATCAGGGGACCGGCTTCTGAACCCGGGACTTCAAAAATTGCGGCCTTTTTGTTCAGCTCGATCTTTCCAAGTCTCACCTTTTTACCCGGGGTGTTACGATTGATCAGTTCCATCAACTCGGCAGCGAATAAGCCGTCCTGCCTGCCTTTGTTGATGATCAGCTTTACAAAATTCTGATCGCCATCCTGCTCCCGGTCCTTCCATTCGGGTTTGCCTTCATCTTTGCCGTGCTTGCGTTCCTTCCACTCAGGCTTGCCTTCATCACGACCATGCTTTTTTTCCTTCCAGTCGGGCTTGCCTTCATCGCGTCCATACTTTTTTTCTTTCCAATCTGGTTTACCATCATCCCTGCCACGCTTGCGGTCCTTCCAGTCGGGTTTTCCGCCGGATTGTCCGCGGTCCCTGTCATTCCAGTCTTTCTTCCCGCCTTTTCCACCCCGGTCGCCCCTGGAGCTTTCTTCAGGCACATTCAGGTCAGCTGCATTCTTGTAGTATTCAAGGAAGCGGTTGAATTCAAGAGCTACAAAACGTTTGATAACCTCTTCCTTATCCATCCATTCCAGTTTGCGGTAGATCTGGGGCAGGTAGGTATCTATCTCTTCATTGTTGATATCTACCTTTTCCATCTTGTCGACCATGCTGAAGAGTTGTTTCTCACAAATCTGCCGCCCGGTGGGCACTGGTTTCGTAATAAAGGTCTTTTTGATCTTGGCTTCAATCTTCTTGATCAGGTACTTTTCCTTCAGGTTGAGGAGGATGATGGAAGTGCCCGCCCTTCCTGCCCTTCCCGTACGTCCGCTGCGATGGGTATAAGAATCGATATCCTCGGGAAGATTATAGTTGATAATATGGGTGAGGTTATCCACGTCGAGTCCGCGGGCAGCCACGTCGGTTGCGACCAGCAGTCTGATATGGCCAATCCTGAATTTGTTCATCACCGTATCCCTCTGGATCTGCGAAAGATCGCCATGAAGTGATTCGGCATTGTAACCGTCATGAATGAGTTTATCGGCAATCTCCTGGGTTTCCTTGCGGGTGCGGCAGAAAACAATGCCGTAAACAGCAGGATAAAAGTCAACGATGCGTTTCAGCGCAGGGTACTTGTCCCTGGCGTGAACCGTGTAATACACATGTTTGATATTGTCGGCCCCCGAATTTTTGGTTCCTATCGTCACCTCAATGGGGTCTTTCATGTATTTTCGGGCAATTGAAGCCACTTCCGAAGGCATGGTCGCCGAGAACAGCAGGGCCCTGCGTTCCGGCGGAACGGTTTCGAGGATATCCCTGAGGTCGTCGCTGAATCCCATGTTCAGCATCTCATCAGCTTCATCAAGCACGATAGTCCTCACCTGTGTTAATTTTATCGCCTTACGGCGGATGAGGTCGAGCAGCCTTCCCGGCGTAGCTACCACAATCTGTATACCTTTCTTCAGGGCCCTGATCTGCATATCTATGCTGCTGCCGCCAAAAACAGGCAGAGTGGTGAGATCATCATTGAACTTTGCAAAATCGTTGAGATCATCGGCGATCTGCATGCAAAGCTCGCGGGTGGGGCAAAGCACCAGCACCTGGGGAAGGTTGATATCAGCTTCTATCATCTGTATCAATGGAAGCCCGTATGCAGCGGTTTTCCCTGTGCCTGTCTGTGCAAGCACTATCATATCCTGGTTCTCGTTCAATACGAGGGGAATGACTTTTTCCTGAACAGGCATTGCGTTTTCAAAGCCAAGTTCCTGTACGGCCCTGACATATTGCTCAGAAATGCCTAATTCTTCAAATGTAAACATGTTAAAAAAAATTTATGTGCTGACGGACTTTCCGGTCCTTGGTGTGAATCTCTTAAGGGGGGAAAAATACTATGACCGGGGGCACGGATTAATAAGACTGCAAATATACAACATTTTTTTGACATTGATAAACAAGGTATTAAGTCAGTGATCACGAAAAACATTAATTTTGGATATTAATATATCCCTGTAAACAAATCACCCATGAAACAGATCATGTTTTTCTTTTGCCTGATGAATTTGCTCATTTCCCCTTCTTTTTCCCAGGATAATTCACAATGGAGGGGGCCCAACCGCGACGGCATCTACCCTGAAACCGGACTTCTGAAATCATGGCCCGAAGCCGGGCCCAGCCTGTTATGGCATTTCGATGAGCTGGGAGAAGGGCATTCTTCGGCTGCCGTAACCAACGACCGTATCTACATTAACGGGGAGCTTAATGGCATAGGCTATCTTTTCGCCCTTGACCTGGACGGAAAACTGCTCTGGAAATTACCTTACGGTGAAGAATGGAGTGAAAGCTGGCCCGGAGTACGCAGCACACCACTGGTTTATGACGGCAAGATATACCTGATGAGCGGCTTCGGCAAAGTGGTTTGCCGAAAAGCCGAAAATGGAGACCTAATCTGGACCATAGACGTTTTAAAAGACTTTAATGGCCCTAATATCAAATGGGGAGTGACCGAAAACCTCCTGGCCGACGGCAACAAGCTGTTCTGCACCCCCGGCGGTCCCGAAGCCAGCGTGGTCGCACTCGACAGGAACAACGGCAAATTACTCTGGAAGTGCGCAGCCAAGGGAGAAGCCAGCGCATACTGCAGCCCCGCCATCCTCACACATAAAAACCGCAGGATACTGGTCACCCATACGGCCAGCTCCATTGTTGGCATAGATGCCGAAACCGGGAAATTCCTATGGAGCGCTGACCAGCCCAACACCTATTCAGTACACGCCAATACACCCGAATACATTGACGGTTCGGTGTACTGCATGTCGGGTTACGGCAAAGGGGGCGTCATGCTGAAACTGAGCGATGACGGCAGCAGCGTGACCGAAAGCTGGAGGAGCCAGTCGATCAGCAACCGCATGGGAGGATTCGTTGTGTTGAACGGCAAGATTTACGGATCGGATGATTCAGGAAAAGCCTGGTACTGCACCGACTGGAAGACCGGCACCGACATGTATTCGGAAAAGATTGCCGGCAAAGGTAACATCATCTCTGCCGAAGGACTGCTTTATTGCTACGGAGACAACGGCGAGATTGTTCTTGCACGGCCAACGCCCACCGCTTTTGTGAAAGCCGGTTCATTCAAAGTCCCCTTCGGCAGCGCCCAGCAATGGGCCCACCTCGTGATCAAAAACGGCCGGTTGTACGTACGGCACGGGAATTCGCTGATGGTTTATAATATTCACTTATGATAAATCAATTATCTTAAGTGCATCTGATACAAAGAGAATTTTAAATCAAAAGATTCAACTTATTAAAGGCTGATCTCTGCACCAAGATTGGTTGGTATTATATTCGTACCCTAATAAGTTAATCTTTCCCTGGTTGTTAAGATTTTCGGAAAATAATTTTCCCGGAATACGTTTTATGCCCGTTTGTCAATGTTACATTATATATACCGGCTGCCTCGGCACCTATATTAAGGGAGATTCTGCCTTCCTGAATGTTCAAAGGTATATTTTGTATCATTTTGCCCTGTGAATCATAGATTGTAAGAGTCAGGCTTTTTTCATTTTTAAAATCATCAGGAATAACCAAGGTACATTTTCCTTCAGTTGGATTAGCGTAAATGATCAGATTGTGGGTAACGGAATGCTGCTCTTGTTCAATGCCAGTCAGCTGATCAAGTTTTGCAATAAATATATCCTCATCCCCGTACGAGGTAAAGCTTGCCGAACCAATATTGACTGTCCCATTGAATATTCCCACGACAATCGGCTTATTTTCAGGGTCGAGCCCAAGCTGAAGTCCTTCGGCATTACCAAAATGAACCGCTTTAATACTTTCTCCATCAGATGAGTATTTTGCGAGGAACATATCTCTTGTTGTATTCGCAACCAGGGTATCACTTCCAAATATCAATGTACCGTTAAAAAAACCTGACACATAACTATTTCCATTTAAATCCGCAACAATTGTTCCACCGCGATTAAAAAAAAACGTATGAACTGACCTGCCCCACTGAACATTTCCATTATTTGAATATTTTACTATAAATAAATCATAATGCAATGAATTTGAATACAGTTTAATGCCGGAGAAATTAATTGAGTCATAAAATGATCCGGTTACAAATATATTCCCATAATTATCTGTTGAAAGATTAACTCCACATTCTGCGTCTGGTGAGAGTCCTTCACGGATCCATTGTATGGAGCCTTCTAAATTAAAACATCCAAGAAGATGGCCACACTGGCCTGGGTGGTTTACAGTTATTGTGTCAATTGTAAAAGATGTTGCCCATTCTGGTGCACTTACAAATAATTCTCCCCTGACAATTTTCATACAGTAAATTGGAGCATATGCCAACCCTGTTTGGTTATTTAAAGAACAGATTTTTTTTACCCACGAACAGGTACCAGCCGAATCGTATTTTGCCAAAAATTCACCCTTATCTACAATAAAAGAATCGAATGTGGCTGTATCAGTATTAGAACCGGATACATAGACATTATAAAGAGTATCGATTGCTAAAGCAGATCCTCTATTTTTACCGTTTCCGCCGGCATTTTTCGCTCAAATACAATTTCCGGCCGAATTAAATTTTGCAACATACAAATCATGAGTGCCAGAGAATAATTTAACATTTCCGAAATTTATTGTCCTGTAAAAAAGCCCGGTAATGTATATATTATCATTATTATCAATTATAATATCAGCTATACCTCCTTCATATGTAAGATAATCATCTAATTGATGAACCCAGATCTCATTCCCACTGCTATCATATTTAGCAAGAAATAATCCATTGTTTCCGAGTTTACTAATTGTTTGGTTAACAAATTGGTAATACGACCCGGTAAACGATCCGGCAATATAAAAATTTCCGTTTTTATCAGAAGTGCCGCATGCAATATCGCTTGATTCGCTTCCGACATGGTTAGCCCATAACCACGCCTGCGAGTGAACAGGGAAAGAATTCAAAAGAATGGAAATGAAAAAACAAGTAATGAAAATACATCTGTTCATATATTAATTTTTGATTATTTTAATTGTTTGTAAGTGAGAAATTGATTGAATTTTAATGTAATAAATACCATCAGACATCCTTGAGAGATCGATTTGAAAATTATTACTATTACCTTGAGTCTGAAATATTACGTTTCCTAGAAGGTTCAAAACCGTTATTTTATAATTCTCGTTACTATTATCATTAATAAATCGGTATTAACCCCAGGGCAGAGCCCTGGACCCGGGTTCCGCCCCAGAGGGGCGGGGAATTCACCGGGAGAGATTAAATTCTGTACTAAAATTTTCAAAGTCAGGGCAATTGGAGTAAGTAGGAGTGGTATAAATATGAACTTCACTATTGTTTTGGAAAATACTCTCAGTTAATATATTAATGTTGCTTCTGGCTTTGATTTCACCCGAAGACCCGGCTTCAAATGTTAAATTTGAGCCCGTTAATGACTCCCATGCCTGCAAAATTCTATTTTCATTAGGATGAACAATTATTCCATTATAGATTCCTGAATAATCGAAATTGATCTTTTTGAGGGTAAATGTCTCATTTGGTGGAACAGGAGGAGCATTAAGCCATCCTCTGTGAATGTCTTCAGCACCACAGGCGGAAATTCGCATATCAATTATTGTACCACTAACTTGAGTAGTTGCCTTATAATTATAAGGAATTATTTGAAAATTTCCATTATTATCAGAAAATGTATGATTATTTTCATCACAAACACCAACGCCATTATCATCTACATATAGGAGTGTTTTACCAAAAATGACAGCATCTTTTATTGGTTGACCACTCAATTCACCAATAATTTGACCATGAATAATATTGTTTTGAAATCCAGAAATGTTATTCAGTTCCTCATAGTAAAAATGATTGTATGAATCATAATAATTACAAGGTTTTTCCACCCAAACACCAAAAGAGGCACAATTGATTCTTTTTCAGGTTTTAGAAGTTGTCAGAAATTGGAAATAAACAGCAAAGCTAATCGGAATTTCCCATTCAGAGATTGAAGTAATGCAATCTGCTTTTCGCATCTGAAGATAATTATCACTTCCACTGTTCTGTATGGGACCGGATGTATTCTATAACCTCCTGGTGTTCCGCTTTCCCGGAACCTCCGATGGAAATCGGTTTACCGAAAGCAACATGAATTGGCTTCTGCCGATGGATGGGCCCGAGATATCCGGTAAGCCGGCCGTTACCCCAGAAATCGGTTTTGATTGCGATCGGGATAACAGGAACCCCTGCGCGGGCTGCGAGTTTTATACCGATGGAGTTGAATTCTGCGGGAACGAATTCTATTTTGCGCGTATGCTGTGGAAAAACAATTACCGAGATCCCTTGCGAAAGTCTCTTTAATCCCTCGTTCATCACGATGTTGAAGTCCTCCCTCGGATTGCTCCTGCTTAATACTATGGGATTCCGGGAGCGCATCACCGCACCAAAGATCCAATGTCTTACAAGTGCATCTTTAACAATAAATGTGACATCCTTCAAAGGTTGTATCAGCCCGGGAAAGATCATGGTCTCAAGGCTGCTCATGTGATTGCTGACGAAAACCACCGGCCCTTTTGTATTCTTGACATTCTCAAGGCCGCTTATATGGAACCGTCCCCCGCAGCCTTCAATAAGATTGAAAATAAAGTGGGATGAATACACCCAGTAGTCTGTATCGTAAAGGTCTTTCAGTGCAGCATGGCGGGTAGAAAAACAAAGATTAACATAGCTGGTCATGAAATATATCCTTGTATTCATCGCGAGCCGGTCAAGAAGGAAACGCCTGGTGTTTCCCGGTGTGCTGTACGAGTCGTTGCTCAGTAAAAACCGTGTTATATTATCGTATTCGCCTTTCATTTCAGGGCCGAAAATACAATTTTTTTTCAAGAAATATCAAGCTAAAGGCCAGGCTGTTTATTGCCGCAACCGGGTTTTACCACTCCTGTGGGGAAAGTGTTCTGAAATTGCTTCTGGTTCAGCCCTTTTTGAATATCTTTGCCTGTACCTTTCAATCACTTAAATTTCAGATATCATTATGAAACCATTTCAATTGCTCTGTTGCTTCCTTGGCTTGTCGTATGCTGTTTTTTCACAATCCCCCGCCCAGTGGAGGGGGCCTGAACGAAGCGGGATCTATAATGAAACCAATCTCCTGAAAGAATGGCCTGCCGAAGGCCCGGCTATGATCTGGTCGGCCGAGGGCATTGGAAAAGGATATTCTTCTGCTGCAGCTGACGGTAAGGCCGTGTATATAACAGGCATGAAAGATTCCACTGATATCCTTACCTCGATCAGCCTGGATGGAAAGATCCTCTGGCAGACTCCTTTCGGACCATCGTTTTCGGGCTCCTTCCCCGATACCAGGACCACTCCCACCGTTGACGGGGATCTCGTTTACGTCATCAGCGGGGGCGGGACTGTTGCCTGTGTGAATAAAACCGACGGCAAGATCAAATGGTCGGTGAAAGGCCTGGAAAAATTTTCAGGAAAATACGGTCAGTGGGGTATTTGCGAATCTCCCCTGGTTGCAGGGAGCAAGGTGATCTATACACCGGCCGGGCCTAAAACAACCATGGTGGCCCTTGACAAAAACACCGGGGAAACCATCTGGCAATCGGCAACGCTTAACGATACAGGCTCCTATGTTTCACCCAGGCTTATTAAGTACGGGAACAAGGATATTATCGTCACTATCATCAACAAATACCTGCTGGGGGTGGATCTTGCAAATGGTAATATCCTCTGGACTTTCGACTATGGGACTTACATGCCGGAACAGGGTTTGAAGATATGGCCGGGCGCTCCAAAAACCAACGCCATCACTCCCCTGTTCGACAATGGGAACTTGTATATAACCCAAGGGTATAACCATGTTGGTGTGATGTTCCGGATCTCGGATGACGGATCACGGATCACGAAAATCTGGACCGATACCGTCCTTGATTGCCATCACGGCGGGGTAGTCCTGCTCGATGGTTATATCTACGGTTCAAACTGGATCAATAACGGCCTGGGCAACTGGTGCTGTCTTGACTGGAAGACCGGCAAACTTATGTGGCAGGAAAAATGGTTCACCAAAGGCCCCATCATCTCGGCCGACGGAATGCTTTACTGCCAGGAAGAGAAGACAGGCAATGTAGGACTGGTAAAACCTGATCCGCAGAAATTCACATTAACAAGCAGCTTCAAAGCGCCATTGGGCAAAGGGCCTTATTGGGCGCATCCTTCCATAAGCAACGGCATACTATACATCAGGCATGGTGATGTGCTGATGGCCTATGATATCAGGAAAAAATAAACGTGAAGAAATATTCCCGGTATATACTGTACTCCCTGTTGATCCTTGGCATTGGGTTGATGGCGGTATGGTTTTTTCATGACCCTGCTTCATCCTTAAAACTTTCGGAGCCTGGAATGGATAACAGGAAAAAAGGCGGGGCAGCTTCAGCCGAGAAAGTCAACATTGGTGAAAGCTTTACTTCCTTTAAAAGCTGCAGCAGCATACCCGGCGCAAACTGGCCGCGTTTCAGGGGAGAGAAATCCGACAATATCAATACTGAAAATATACGGCTGATATCGAAGTTCGGCAGTTCCGGCCCGCATATTCTGTGGAAGGTCAGCCTGGGCGAGGGGCATGCGGCCCCTGCAGTTTACGACGGCAGGGTCTACGTCCTGGATTATGATGAAAGTAAAAAGGAAGATGCCTTGCGTTGTTTCTCTTTGCTGAACGGGGAAGAACTGTGGAGGAGGGGATACCACGTACGCCTTAAGCGTAACCACGGGCTTTCACGCACCATTCCAGCAGTTTCAAATAATTTCGTGCTAACCATAGGCCCCCGCTGCCAGGTGATGTGCTGCGACAGGACCAGCGGTGCACTGTTATGGGGGCTGGACCTGGGAAGGGAATACCAGGCCGAGGTTCCCTTCTGGTACACCGGCCAATGCCCGCTGATTGACAATGACACTGCAATCATCGCGGTGGGAGGTAAATCACTGCTCATTGCGGTGGATTGCAAAACCGGTAAAAAAGCCTGGGAAACTCCAAATCCGAATAACTGGAAAATGTCGCATTCATCCATCATGACCATGAACCTGGGCGGAAGGAAAATGTATATTTATTGCGCTATCGGCGGGGTATGCGGGATAGCAGCTTCAGGTCCGGAACGGGGGAAGGTGCTCTGGGAAACAACAGAATTTTCGCCTTCGGTTGTTGCTCCGAGTCCTGTTATAATGGATGAAGGACGTATCTTTGTATGTGCGGGGTACGGGGCCGGTTCAGCCCTGCTCCAGGTGAAAGCAGGCAACGGGGGGTTTTCGGTTAAGGTTTTGCAAAAACTTAAACCCCAGGACGGCCTTGCTTCGGAGCAGCAAACCCCGGTGTTTTACGGAGGATACCTTTATGGCATACTCCCGAAAGATGCCGCAGGACTTCGTAACCAGTTCGTTTGCTGCAAGGGGAACGACTGCAGCAAAATAGTAATGAGCAGCGGCAAGACCGACAGGTTCGGGATGGGACCGTACATTCTTGCCGACGGAAAATTTTTTATTCTGAATGATGACGGGGAAATGACCATTGCAAAAGCTTCACCTGCGGGGTTTACAGTGCTCGACAAGGCCAGGATCATAGACGGGCAGGATTCCTGGGGCCCCATTGCAATCACTGCGGGTTACCTGCTGATGAGGGATTCGAAGACGATGGTGTGTCTGGATGTAAAAGAGAAATAGCGAAATAAGAAAAGCGTTCGCCGAAGGCGAAATGAGCACACAAATGAAATAAAAAATTGGTGCGAATAAAAGCGAAATGAAACAAAAGATATTTATTATTGCGGGACTGTTACTGCTGGTGATCGTGATCGTGATCATGGTGAGGGACCTCTTTTCTTCAAAAAAAGAAGCTCAGAAAAACCCATATGACTATAAGCTGAATGAACTTAAAAAGACCATCGGCAACCAAATTACGTATACCGAAGCTTTATCATTCGGAACGGGGCTGGAAGAGATCCATGCGATTGCCTGCGGGGCAGGAGACCGTATTTATGTCGGCGGGTCAAAAGGGGTGGAGATCTTTGAGAAAGACGGAAAACCCGCAGGAAAGTTCGGATTCGAAGGTTTTGCATCTTCCCTGGCCCTCGACAAAAAAGGAAATTTTTTCATAGGGATGCAGGACCATGTTGAGGTCTATAACCCTGAAGGAAAACTCCTGAAAAAATGGAACAGCATATCTGCTGAATCTTTTCTTACCAGCATTGCCGTTTCGGATTCCTTTGTTTTTGTTGCCGATTACGGCAAGAGGGCGGTGTACCGTTACGATCATGAAGGTCGTCTCATCAACGGCATAGGCGAAAAAGACCCCGAGAAAAAAGTGCCTGGATTTATAGTGCCCAGCCCTTATTTCGATCTCGCACTGCGCAACAACCACGAACTCTGGGTTGCCAATACCGGGAGGCATTCAATGGAAGAGTTCAGTTACGACGGCACTATGAACTCATCCTGGGGCGAAGCATCCATGGCCATAGACGGCTTTTGCGGGTGCTGCAATCCTTCACACTTTACCTTCCTCCACGACGGTTCGTTCGTGACCAGCGAGAAAGGCCTGGAAAGGGTGAAGGTTTACTCGCCAAAGGGAGAATTTAAATGTATTGTAGCTCCTCCATCAGCATTCACAGAAGGCACAAGGGGACTTGACCTGGCCGTGGATTCGAAGGACAGGATCATTGTTCTTGACCCTGAGAGGAAACAGATACGGATATTTGTAAAAAAATAAATTATGCCGGGCAGGCGTGAATTCCTGAATACCTTGATGCGGGGAGGGATCCTTGCCGCACTGGGCCTGCTCAGCGGCGCGGTGATATTCCGTTCGCGCGACGACAAGTCATGCTCCTTTGGTTTTGACTGCAGCGGTTGCAGCCGTTCGAAAAGCTGCATGCTGCCTGCTGCCCTTGAAGCCAGGCAGATGGTATGGCAGCTCGACATGACCAAATGCATACAATGCGGGAGGTGCGCCACCAACTGTGTGATGAGCCCTTCGGCAGTGAAATGCACCCATGCCTTTGCCATGTGCGGTTACTGTGACCTTTGCGGGGGCTATTTCAAGCCAGGGACCAAGACCCTGACTACCGCTGCCGAGAACCAGCTCTGCCCCACCAATGCTCTCAAACGGAAATTCATAGAAGATCCATTCTTTGAATATACGATTGACGAAGAACTATGCATAGGCTGCGGCAAATGCGTGAAAGGCTGCGGGGCTTTCGGCAACGGCTCGCTTCAGCTGCAGGTACGCCACGACCGCTGCAAGAACTGCAACGAATGTTCCATTGCAAGAAGCTGTCCGGCCCAGGCTTTTACACGGGTGCCGGCCAACAAGCCCTCCCTGCTCAGGGGGCTGGGGCCTGAACTCCCTAATGGAACCGCAAAGAAAAGCCCGGCCAATGTATAAAATTCGTACATCGCACTCCTTAATTCGTAGATTGTACATTGTACGTTGTACATCCCTCGTCTTTCTGTTTCTTCTTCTTCCGCTCGTCACGCTCCCGATCCAGCGTTTCCCGAAACCGGAATTTGAATCGGCCTATACCCAACCCCAAACGTTCATTCCGGCACCAAGAGCTGAATTCCTGGCCTACCTCGATGTTTTCGTGCTTCTAATCTCCCTCAGCGTGGTCACCTGGCTGGTACTGAAGAAACGTTCCAGGCTTTGGGTGTTCTTTATGTCGTTGTTCTCCCTCGCATATTTCGGGTTCTACCGCGAAGGCTGCGTTTGCAGCATAGGCGCTATACAGAATGTGAGCCTGGCGCTTTTCGACCACTCATTTATCTTACCCCTGAGCGTGCTGGCTTTTTTCCTCCTGCCCCTTATTTTCACCCTCTTTTTCGGCCGTACTTTCTGCGCTGCAGTCTGTCCGTTCGGGGCCATACAGGACCTTTTCGCATTCAAGCCACAGCCCCTGGGCTCGAGGCTCAATACCGTCCTGGGCACCATCCCCTACCTCTACCTCGGGCTGGCTGTATTGTTCGCCGCCACAGGAACCGATTTCATCATCTGCAGGTACGACCCCTTCGTAGGCATTTTCCGTTTCAACGCCTCTTTCGGGATGTTCCTGTTCACGGGAATCCTGCTGCTTTCGGGCGTTTTCATTGCAAGGCCATACTGCCGGTTCTTATGCCCATATGGGGTGCTGCTCAACTGGACCAGCCGTTTTTCACGCAGGCATCTCAGTATTACTCCCGCCGAGTGCATTCAGTGCCGGCTTTGCGAGAACTCCTGTCCTTACGATGCAATCGACTTCCCTGTAACCGATAAAAGCCCTGAAAGCAGGCCGCTCATGGTTAAAAAGATGATGCTGCTTATAGTCCTCATCCCCTTCCTGGTGTTGATTTTTGGTTACACCGGATCCAGGATGCAGGATACCCTTGCAGGCGTTGACTCCAGGGTGAAGCTGGCAAAGGAAGTTATGGAGCAGGCCAGGATGCAGGATGCAGGATACAAGATGCGGGATGCAGGATACGGGATGCAGGATGAGTCGTATGAAATAAAGGCATATAAAGCTTCTGGTAAAACCGAAAGCCAGGTGTACAGCGAGGCTTCAGCAGTACTTAAGAAATTTTATCTCGGCGGATGGCTTTACGGCGGGTTTACAGGCCTTGTCATTGCGATGCTGATTGCCGGCCGCATGCTGCCGGTTTACCGTAAAGACTATGTTACCAATAAGGGACGCTGTTTCAGCTGCGCCCGATGCACTGATTACTGCCCCATCAAATCCTGAAACCACGAGCTTATGAAAACCGGAAAATCTCCGCTTAACACTATCAGGCTCCTTGAGAATATCTCCCTTGGAAGTGCGGTCTTTGCCGTGGTGCTTTGCGTGCTCATCATCGTCAATTACATCCAGACCAAACGAGCCGACCCTCTCAATACGCCTGCAATGACGATTCTGGTCGAAAAGCTCCAGAATGATCCAGGCAATGATCAGCTCAGGCAGGAGATCCGCACTCTTGACCTACTTGCCCGGAAAGCATTCTTTACAGCCCAGTGGCAGGTCCGCATGGGAGGTTACCTTTTGTTCATCAGTATCCTGCTTCTTGCATCCTGCGTCAAAACCATTGAACTTATCAGGGTTAAACTTCCCGAAGAACCTGCAGGGAGACCTGCCCTATTCTGGGAAACCACTCTGCTGAAACGTAAATGGCTGGTCTACTCCGGTGCCGGGCTGATAGTTCTTACACTACTGCTGGCATGGCTGACGCATGAGAACCTGGGAAAGGACCTTGAATCGGGAACCGGGAACCGTGAATCGGGAACCGGGAACCGGGATCCGGGATCCGGGATCCGGGATCCGGGATCCGGGATGCAGGATACTTCAACGAGTCACGATTCACGGGTCACGGGTCACGATTCATCATCCTCCATCCTGCATCCTGTATCAGATTTTCCAACCATGCAGGAGGTAAAGAACAACTTCCCCTGTTTCAGGGGGCCGGGAAGCATCGGTGTTACGGAACGAAGCGGGATACCCACCAGCTGGGACGGGAAATCGGGAAAGAACATCAAATGGAAAACGGCGATTCCTTTACCGGGCAACAACTCTCCTGTGGTATGGAGCGACAGGATTTACCTGAGTGGGGCCGGCGAATCAAAACGTGAAGTTTACTGTGTTGATGCAGTGAGCGGGAAAATACTCTGGACAAGCACTGTGGATAAGATCCCCGGCTCGCCTTCACAGGTGCCCGGTGTAAGCAAGGAAACAGGGCTGGCCGCACCCAGCCTTGCCACAGAAGGACGAAGGGTGTACGCGATCTTTGCCAACGGCGACCTGGTTGCACTTGATATGGATGGAAATAAAGTCTGGGCAAAGAACCTGGGCGTGCCCGCCAATCATTACGGGCATTCGTCTTCGCTGATCATGTACCACGACGTCCTCATCGTACAGTACGACCAGCGCTCGGGACCAGCCGTGATGGGGCTTTCGGGAAAGACAGGGGAACAGGTATGGAAAACTGCCAGGAATGTCAAGATATCCTGGGCCTCTCCATCATTGGTCAATACAGGCAAACGCATGGAACTGCTGCTCGCGGCCGAACCCTGTGTGGCATCCTATGACCCGCTTACAGGAAAAGAACTCTGGAAACTCGACTGCATCAGCGGGGAAGTGGGTCCCTCCCTGGCCTACGCCAACCTGTTAATATTCTCGGTTAACGAATATTCTACACTGTCGGCCATCCGTACCGGCGAAAACCCGAAGGTGATCTGGGAGAACAATGAATTCCTTTCGGATGTTCCCAGCCCTGTAGCAAACGATGATTTTCTTTTCCTGGTAACCAGTTACGGCACGGCGGTATGCTATGACGCCACCACCGGAACCAAATACTGGGAGCATGATTTCGGTACCCCGGTTTACTCCTCCCCCATGCTGGCCGAAGGAAAGCTGTATATCATGGATAAAAAAGGGCTGATGCATATCGTCAAAGCCGGCAAGGAATTTTCGCAGATCAGCGAATGCCCGCTTGGCGAAGGATCCTTCTGCACCCCGGCCTTTACCAACGGCCATATTTTCCTGAGGGCAGATAAAAATTTATACTGCATAGGGAAATGAAAGAATACACCGAAAATATCCATGAGGTTGTCGACCGTATCGTTTCCCGCCGGGGACGCTCGGCCGATGCGGTTATTCCCATACTGCAGGACATACAGCATGAATTCAACCACCTGCCGGAGGAGGCGCTGAAATACACCTCGCTTGTGACTGACATCAGCCAGGCCGGGATTGAAGGGGTTGCTTCTTTCTATTCACAATTCAGGCGAAAAAGGACCGGTGAGCACGTCATCAGTGTTTGCACGGGTACTGCCTGCCATGTGAAGGGGTCGAACCTTGTTTACGATGCACTCTGCAGGGAGATGAAGCTGAATGATAACGAAACTACCGATGCTGCGGGGGTTTTCACCATCGAAAAGGTGGCCTGCCTGGGCTGCTGCACCCTTGCCCCAGTTGTAAGGATAGATACCGTCACCTACGGTCATGTGATGCCTGAGAATGCAGGCGACATTCTCGTCGATTTCCTGAAACGAGGGAAACAGGTGTTGAAAGCCGGGGCAGGCGACGCTCCCTCATCCGCAGTAAAAGGAGAAATAAGGATAGGCCTGGGTTCATGCTGCATCGCCAGCGGAAGCGCCGAAGTGAAGGCCGAACTGGAAAAGACCGTTGCCGAAGCAGGCCTGCAGGTTGAAGTGAAACAGGTGGGCTGCGTGGGCATATGCAACCAGGTACCCATACTCGAGATCGTCAAACCCGGCGAGAACACTGCATTCTATGCACATATCAAACCTGAGGAAGTGAAGCAGGTGGTGCTCAGCCATTTCAGGCCCGAAGGAACTTACCGCAGGGTCAGATCGAAAGTTGTTTCTCTTTTTGAAAATATGATGGCGGATGAGGCGCCGCGTTCGGTGCAGAAGTATATGTTCGAGCAGAGGGATACGCCTCTCTCGCTTTTCCTCGGTCCGCAGATCAATATCGCCACTGAGAACCGCGGTATCCTAAGCCCCTGCGATATAGCCGAGTTCCGGAATGCAGGTGGATTTGAAGCATTGTCCACCTGCCTTAAAAGCATGAGCCCGCAACAGGTCATTGATGAGATCAAAGCCAGCGGGCTTCGCGGAAGGGGCGGCGCGGGATTCCCCACGGGCCGCAAATGGCAGCTGGTTCACGACCAGGCTGAAGGAGAAAAATACATCATCTGCAATGGTGATGAAGGCGACCCCGGGGCTTTCATGGACCGGATGCTGCTTGAATCCTACCCTTACCGTATAATCGAGGGAATGCTTATAGCGGCATATGCTGTTGGTGCAGGTCAAGGACTGTTTTATATCCGGGCCGAATACCCCCTGGCCGTGATGAGGATTACCGAAGCGATACAGGTTTGCCGTGCTGAAGGCCTGCTGGGTGAAAACATCATGGGAAGCGGTTTTTCGTTCAACCTGAAAATATTCGAAGGGGCCGGGGCTTTTGTTTGCGGTGAAGAAACCGCGCTTATAGCTTCCGTTGAAGGGCAGCGCGGGATTCCACGGCTGAGGCCTCCTTACCCTGCTGTCCATGGGATCTATGGAAAGCCCACACTGATCAACAATACCGAGACTTTTTCACTGGTTTCATGGATCATACGCAAAGGATCTGCTGCTTTTGCAGCGATAGGCACCGAAAGAAGCAAAGGCACCAAAGTGTTTGCCCTGGCAGGGAAAGTCAGGAGGGGCGGACTTATTGAAGTCCCAATGGGCATAAGCCTCCGAAAGATCGTAGAGGAACTCGGGGGAGATATTGCCGACGGCAGGCAGTTCAAGGCCGTTCAGATCGGGGGCCCTTCGGGAGGTTGCATCCCCGCTTCACTTGCCGATATGCCTGTCGATTATGAAGCCCTTGCAGAAGCCGGTGCAATGATGGGGTCGGGAGGATTGATCGTTCTCGATGAATCGGACTGCATGGTCGACATCGCTCATTACTTTTTGTCGTTCACCCAGAACCAGAGCTGCGGTCAGTGTACCTTCTGCCGAATAGGAACACGAAGAATGCTGGAGCTGCTCGACAAGATCCGCAGCGGCGAGGCTGTGACCGAAGACATTGACAAACTCGAACATCTTGCCAGGAGCACGCATGCAGGCAGCCTTTGCGGACTGGGGAAAACCGCGCCCAACCCGGTGTTGTCGACCTTAAGATATTTCAGGCATGAATACGAAGCCCATATAAACGGGCATTGCCCTTCCGGAAAATGCACGCCCATCATTCATTACAGCATAACCGAAGAATGCATTGGCTGTACCAAATGCGCACAGCGCTGCCCGTCGGATGCCATCGCCTATAAACCCTACGAAGTTCACAGCATAGAGCAGGGAAAATGTATAAAATGCGACATTTGCAGGCAGGTGTGCCCGGTGAGCGCAGTAAAGATAGAATGATGAACAAATGTTTAAACGCGAAATAGCGAAAAGCGAAAAGCGAAAAGCGAAATAAAAAGAATAGCGTTCGCCGAAGGCGAAATGAGCACACAAATGAAATAAACAATTGGTGCGAATAAAATATGAAGATCAGGATCGATCATAAGGAGGTTGAGGTTCATGAAGGCATGACAGTGATGCAGGCTGCTGCATTGCTTGGGATTTCCATTCCTGCGCTTTGTTACAGCGAAGGGATAGCCCACCATCCTTCCTGTATGGTCTGCATGGTGAAAGACATTGACAGCGGCCAGTTCCTTCCATCCTGTGCTTATCCTGTAAGAGAGGGGATGAACATCCAGACTCATTCGCACGAGATCCATGAAGCCAGGCGAGAAGCGCTTGAACTTCTTCTCAGCGACCATGTGGGCGACTGCGAGGCGCCCTGCCGCAGGTCCTGCCCTGCTTTTATGGACATCCCCGAAATGAACAGGCTGATCGCCTCAGGGAAGTTTGAAGAAGCTTTGTCGGTAGTGAGGGAGGAGATCGCCCTTCCACTGATCCTTGGATATATCTGTCCGGCCCCCTGCGAAAAAGCATGCCATCGCGCATCGATCGACGGGGCGGTGGCTATCTGTTTACTGAAGAGAGTAACTGCGGATAGTCGTGATGAACGTGACGAAAATTACAGTTTACCGTTAACGGTTCACGATTCACGGTTCACGGTTCACGATTCACGGTTCACGGGTCATGGTTCACGGGTCGCGATCATCGGGAGCGGGCCGGCAGGGCTGGCAGCGGCATTTTACCTGCAGCGCCTGGGCCGCCAGGCGGTATTGTTTGACCAGCATAAGGAAGCAGGAGGGTTGCTAAGATACCATATCACCGAAGACAAGCTTCCAAGGAAGGCCCTGGACGAGGAGATCGAAGTGATCAGGCAGATGGGAGCTGAATTCAGGATGAACACCCTTATCACAAAGGAATTTTTCGATGATGTACTGCTCAGGGAATTCGATGCGGTGATCATTGCCAGCGGGCGGGAGGATAAACAGATCACCGACGATTTCGGGCTGGAAATGGATGAACACGGGCTGAAAGTGAGCAGGACCACGCTTGAGGCAAAAGTACGTGAGGAAGAGCGTGAGGAAGAACGTGAGGAAGAGCGTGAGGAAGAACGTGAAGAAGAACGTGAGGAAGAACGTGAGGAAGTGCGCAACCATCACGATGCGGATCACGGATCACGATTCACGGATCACGATTCACGGCTCACGGATCACGGATCACGATTCACGGCTCACGGCTCACGGCTCACGGCTCACGGCATATTTGCCTGCGGGAATATTATAAGGAAGCGGCAAATGGCGGTGCGTTCCGTGGCCCAGGGGAAAGCTGCTGCTTTATCGGCCGACCATTATCTGAAGACAGGCAAGCCCGGAGGGATACATCAGCAGTTCAACTCATCTTTCGGGAGGTTGTTCGAAGATGAGTATGACGAATATTTAAAAGAAAGTCAGGCAGCTTCGAGGCATCAACCTGTTAAAGGTTTCATGGGCGGATTTACAGAAGAGGAGGCCATGGCTGAAGCGGCCCGCTGCATGAATTGCGACTGCCGCAAACCGGTTTCCTGCAAGCTCAGGATCTACGCCACTGAATACCAGGCACAGCAGAAAAGGTTTGCAGGGCCTGATCGTAAGAAGATCCTGAAATCCCTGCAGCATGAATTCGTGGTTTATGAACCTGAGAAATGCATCAAATGCGGGACCTGCTTTGAGATCACACGATCTGAAGGCGAACTGCAGGGGCTTTCGTATATCGGCCGGGGGTTTGACGTACGTATTGATGTGCCGCTTGGCGGAAGTATGAAAGGAGCTCTTGAAAAGGCAGGTGCAAAGGTTATTGAGGCCTGCCCCACGGGAGCCCTGGCATATAAAACAGACCATGATGAAAGAAGGCGGGTTCCTGGTTTGCAGCAGGGTCCGGGGGTTGCCGGTTTAAAATCCGATCCATTATGAAAAAGGGCGTAATCGTTAGTCTGTTTATCTTGCTGGCCTGCAGCCCGCCACTTCCGGCCCAGGTGAAGTCAGCCGGCTGCTGGCCTTTATACCGCGGTGATCCCCAGCTTACCGGAAGTTCTGATGCCCGTATAAGTCCGCCTTTAAAATTATTATGGACATTCAAGGCTGACGACGGGATAAAGTCATCAGCAGTCATATGCAAAGGAGATATCTATATCGGTTGTGACGACGGCTGCCTCTATGCCCTGGACAATAAAGGGCAGCTCAAATGGAGGTTCAAAGCCGGGACTTCGATCGAGGCCCCTCCGCTCCTGCTGAACGGCGTGGTTTACGTGGGTTCTATGGAAGGCATCATCTATGCGGTTGATGCCGGCAGAGGTTCACTGGTTTGGAAATACGTCACCGACGGCCAGGTTTCAGGTTCCTGCAACTGGACCATCAGCCCTGATAAAAAACATATCTGCATTATTGCCGGGAGTTACGACTTCAGCCTGCATTGCATAGATGCCCTGAGCGGAAAAAGTATCTGGAAATACGCAACCGGAAATTACATCAACGGTACTCCTTCTATTTCGGGGAAGATCGTGGTTACCGGGGGCTGTGACGGATTCTTTCACATGGTCAACACCGGTACCGGGCAGTTGCTCGGGAAGGTCAGTCTGAACACCTACATCCCTGCATCAGCCGCTATCGGCAGCGACAGGGCTTACATTGGCAATTACGACGGGGATTTTTTTTGCATTGACCTAAAGAGCAGGAAGATATTATGGAAAACCGCCGGGGGCGGGCCATTTACAGCATCCCCGGCTTTGTCGGCAGGCAAGGTGGTGAGCGCTACGGAGAACAAATACGTGATCTGTTTCGATGCCCAAAGCGGAACCATATTGTGGAAATTCAGGGCCGGAGGAAAAGTCGTGGCCTCTCCGGTGATCGCAGGGGCTTATGTTGTTATCGCCTCTTCGGATGGCAGAGTGCGCCTGCTCGACCTGGTTACAGGTAATGAACGCTGGACTTATGAGACAGGCAGCGCGGTGAGCGGAACGCCTGCAGTCAGCGCTGATATGATAGTGGCAGCAGCTGAAGACGGAACGATCTATGCGTTCGGGCCGGCAGTGGAATCAATAGAAAAGAAAAAATGAAGATAGTAAACATAGTCCCTGGTTTTGGCGGCACTTTCTATTGCGGCAACTGCCTGCGAGATTCAGGTTTCGTGGGAGCTGTCCGCAAGGCAGGTCATGAAGCCATGATTATACCCGTATACCTGCCCCTTACCATCCAGGGCAATGTGCATGAAACTCCTGTGTTCTACGGAGCCGTGAACATCTACCTCAAACAGGCTTTCCCATTACTGCGTCATATGCCGGGATGGATGGAGCATTTGCTGAACTCACAGTCATTGCTGAAACTGGCGGCCAGCAAAGCCGGTTCCACCAGGGCCCAGGGACTGGAAGAGCTCACCGAGTCAATGCTGATGGGCCAGGAAGGAAGGCAGGGGAAAGAGCTTGACGAGCTTGTTCATTTCCTGAAATACCAGGTGAAGCCAGATGTGGTTCACTTTTCAAACGCCTTACTGCTGGGCATGGCAAAGCAGGTAAGGGAGGAAGTAGGAGTACCTGTGGTATGTTCCCTTCAGGATGAAGATGTGTGGGTGGATGCAATGAACGAGCCTTATCCTGCAAAGATGTGGAACCTTCTCGCTAAAAAAGCAAATGATGTGGATGCTTTTGTTGCCGTAAGCAGGTATTTCGCAGGGGTGATGAAAACCAAAATGAGGCTGAAGGATGAAAAGCTGCATGTGGTGCCTATTGGCGTGGACCCGGCCCAGTATGAGTTTCATCCTCTGCCTCCCGACCTGCCGGCCGTAGGCTTTTTATCAAGGATGTATGAAGAGAACGGTTTCGGAATTCTTGTTGATGCGTTTGTCCTTTTGAAATCCAGGCCGGGATTTGAGAAGCTCAGGTTTCATGCAAGCGGAGGCATGACGGGAGATGATAAAGCTTTCTTTAACCGGCAGATGAAGAAACTGCAGGAAGCAGGATTGAGTAAAGATTTTAGTCTTTTTGAAGATTTCAGGCCCGAGAGCCTGGGACTGTTCTTCAAATCACTTTCAGTGTTGTCGGTGCCGGTAGTGAGGGGTGAAGCTTTCGGGCTTTACCAGCTGGAGTCACTCGCTTCGGGTGTACCCCTGGTGCAGCCGGCATTGGGAGCTTTTCCCGAGATCATCGGGGAAACAGGAGGTGGATTGCTATACGAGCCGAATACCCCTGAAGCTCTTGCGGAATGCTTGTCGTCTGTTCTCAACGATAGAGCTGTGCTGCAGCAGTTCAGTGCCAGCGGGCGTAAAGCAGTGGAAGAGAAATTCGACTTCGGGATGCTGGCGGGGAAGATGATGGAGGTGTACAACAAAATATCGTGAACCGTGATCCGTGATCCGTGAATCGTGAACCGTGATCCGTGAATCGTGAATCGTGATCCGGCAGAACAAGATAATTAAACAACAGCTTATGCTTGCAGAACTCCAGGATATCAGGAAACATTACAACAAAACGTTGAGCGCCAGGCAGGTACCAGTGCTTGACGGGATTTCGTTAAGCATAGGAGAGAATGAATCCATAGCCGTGACGGGCCCTTCGGGTTCGGGCAAGACGACGCTGCTGAACATCCTCGGCACCCTTGATATGCCCGATTCGGGAAATATGATCCTGAACGGCAGGAACGTTTTTGAGCTGAAAGAAGATGAGCTTGCAGGCTTACGTAACAGCTTCATAGGTTTTGTATTCCAGCTTCATTACCTCCTGCCCCAGCTGAGCCTGGTTGAAAACGTAATGCTGCCCTTATTGCCGCTGAAGGACAAAGCAGCTTACATGCAGGGTTATGAAAGGGCCCTGGGTCTGATTGAAAGAACAGGCCTGAAGGACCTCATAAACCAGAAACCTTCCGGGCTTTCGGTAGGTGAGTGTCAGAGGGCGGCAGTTGTACGGGCGCTTGTGAACAGGCCCAGGCTGTTGCTGGCCGATGAGCCGACGGGTTCCCTGGACGCTGAAACTGCCGCCCGGCTTGGAGAACTGCTGTCGGAACTCAGAAAAGAAGAAAACATTTCACTGGTCGTGGTCACCCATTCGCCTCAACTTGCAGGCATGATGGATAAAGTATACCGTCTGGGTTCGGGTAAACTGCTGCCAATCGATAAAACATGAATTTCTCACGCCTCATAACCCGTGATTTCCTGCACTACAGGAAAGCCTTCCTGGCCATATTTGCAGGAACGGCCGTCAGCACAGCCGTCCTCACCGGTGCACTGATGCTTGGCGATTCGGTGAATTTCAGCCTCAGGCATTTTGCGGGTGCCAGGCTTGGGAACATAAGGTACGCCCT
Organism: Bacteroidota bacterium; assembly: GCA_037141915.1. Lineage (GTDB taxonomy): Bacteria > Bacteroidota > Bacteroidia > Bacteroidales > FEN-979 > CAIRDP01. The sequence continues at coordinate 32,377 of JBAXBP010000009.1, forward strand.
GAATTCAGGCTCCGGGTATTTTCGCGGGGAACTGGCCGGCGAGCTTGCCAAAAAAACAGGATGCCTGGTCGTACAGGCATTGCAGTCCGAAGGCATTGCAGTAAATCCGGATAAGGATAAACGGATCAATCTGGTGCAGGTCATCGGGATAAATGAACAATTTCCCCGGCTTTGGGGAAAAGCTGATTCCTGTCCTGATGTAAATTCGGCAGTCCTCAGCAGGAATGCCGCCGAAAAGCTGGAACTTAAGCCCGGAGATTATTTTCTCCTGAGGCTTTCAAAGCAGGGGCTTGCTCCCGCGAATGCCCCGTTTGTCGCGGAAAATCCCGGATCGGCCGCCATGCGCTTCAGAGTAAAAGCCATTGCAGATGATGAGACGATGGGAAGGTTCAGCCTGAGGAACAACCAGGCCGCCCCTTTTAATGTGTTCATCTCACTGGCAGGGATGTCGTCGGCTCTTGACCTGAAAGGCAGAGCAAACCTTTTACTGATGACGGGAACTGAAACAATGAATGCCGGCAGGGCCGACAGCGACCTGGGGATGGTGTGGCAGGCAGCAGATGCATCACTGGATATTCACCCCCTGAAGAACGGGAACGGCTTTGAACTGACCTCCGGCAGGGTCTTCCTCGATAGTAAAACTGAAGCGGCTGTGAAGCCGGCATTTCCTGCAAGCCAGCCTTTGCTCACCTGGATGGTGTCCTCATTCTCGTGCAGGGGCAGATCAACGCCGTATTCATTTGTTACTGCGGCTACGCCGGATTTCCTCGGATCGGACCCCGGCCCCGGGGGCATCATCATCAACAGCTGGCTTGCACAGGACCTCGGTCTCAAAACAGGTGATTCGTTGCAGCTGAAGTATTTCATCATGGGACAAAGACGGCAACTCAGCGAGGACAGTTCAGTCTTTGTGGTAAGTGAGGTAAGAGACATACAGGACAGGATCTGGGATCCTGCGCTGATGCCAGAGTTTCCGGGGATCAGCAAGGCAGGCAGTTGCAGTAACTGGCAAACGGGAAGCCCGATCGACATGAAAAAGATCAGGAAGAAAGACGAGGATTACTGGAAGCAATACCGGGGCACGCCAAAAGCTTTTATTTCATTGCCGACCGGGCAAAAGCTCTGGGGGAACCCATTCGGCACTCTCACTTCTGTGAGGTTCAGCGTAACGTCCGTTGAAGCCTCTGCCATAGGCCCGGCCATACTGAAAGGGCTGAGCCCGCGTGGGCAGGGACTGGCATTCGCCCCCGTATATGACCAGGGAATGCGGTCGGCATCCAACTCCACCGATTTCGGCAGCCTGTTCCTGAGTCTCAGCTTCTTCCTCATCCTTGCTGCCTTGCTCCTGGTTACACTGCTGTTTTCGCTTCATATCCAGTCCCGGATGAAGGAAGCGGGGATCTTATCCGCCGTTGGCTTCAGTAAAAAAAACATTCTCCGCATCCTTGCCACCGAAGGCCTGTTACTGGCTTTTGCCGGTAGTGTCGCAGGCGCCCTGCTTGGAGCCATGTATGACCGCCTGCTTCTGCTCGGGCTGAATACGATCTGGAAGGATGCTGTGGGAACCACCGGCCTTATCATGCATATTGAACCCGCCACTTTTATTCTTGGCAGCCTGGCCGGGACTATCATCGTCATCCCGGTCATTCTTATCGTTACGCTCAGGAACCTCAGGAAACCTGTGTGGACCCAGGTTTCAGCGAGGCAGTCCGTCAAAACCCTATGGCGCAAAAGAAAAAAAGAGATCAGTACCGGGCTTGCCCTCTTTCTTATTTCAGCTTCTGCTGCACTGACTGCATTCCTGGTTTTGGCGCAGGGCATGAACGGCTCTTCTTTATCCCTTTTTAGCGGGGCCCTGATGCTTGCCGGAGGTTCTTTTGCTTTTTATTCCATCCTGAACAGGAAGCCTCGAATCACAACCGGCAAAAAGGAAAGCCTGCTCTCTCTCTCGTTAAAGAATGCAGGGATGAACAGTAGCCGCAGCATGACTGTGATCGTGCTCCTGGCGCTCGGTGTTTTCACAATCTTCATTACTTCGGCTAACCGTAAAACATCCCTTGCAGCAACAGGCCGGCATTCGGGCAGCGGGGGATTCAGGTACTGGGCCCAATCAGGTATTCCACTGCATTATGACCCCTCATCTGATTTCGGGAAAAAAGAATACGGCCTTGATGAATACCATGCATTAAGGAAAGCCGGCATTCTCTCAATGCAAATGCTTGACGGGGACGATGCCAGCTGCCTGAATCTGAACCAGGCCGCCCTGCCTGCCGTCCTGGGCGTTCCGGTAAAAACATTTGCGAACGAAGGTGTATTCAGCTTTCTTGAGCTTGATCCCGCAGTTGACAGGAAGGATCCATGGCAGGCCCTGAAGAAACCGATAGGCCAGGGAATCCTCCCGGCCTTCGCAGACCAGACCGTGATCACCTGGGGGCTTCAGAAAAAAACCGGGGATACCGTGTTCTATACCGGCGACCATGGTGAAAAAATCGGGCTGAAACTTATGGGAGGCCTTGACAATTCGGTGTTCCAGGGGTACCTGCTGGTATCCGACAGCCTGTTCCGTATCTATTTCAGGTCTGTTGCAGGGTACAGGAATTTCCTGGTTTCAGGCCCCGCAGCCGGCGGAGACAGCATCTCCTCAACCCTCGAGTCGGTGTTCAGGGATTATGGCATGACTGTTACCCCTGCCCCGGCCAGGCTTGCCGCTTTCAATGCAGTGGAAAATACTTATCTCTCGGTGTTCACACTGCTCGGAGGCCTGGGAGTCCTGCTGGGGACCATTGGGCTTGGACTGGTCCTGCTGAGGAATATGCTTGAACGAAAAAACGAACTGGCAGTATATTCTGCTCTTGGTTTTAGCCGCAGCCTTATTCTCAGGCTGATTATCTGTGAATATATCCTGATCATGGCAGCAGGGATCGCCCTGGGCCTGCTGGCGGCCGTCACAGGCATGCTGCCTTCGGCTTTATCCCCTTCCTCTCAGCTTAATGGCTTCTTCCTGCTTTTTTCGGAATCGGTAATCCTGCTCAATGGTATATTCTGGATATGGGTCTCAGCCAGGGCGGTCCTTAGCAGGTTGCGAAGCGACACCTTATCGAAAGGCTTGGCAATGTAATGGGTCAGCCCGGCCGATAATATGCGTTCCTTTTCCTTTGCTGTTGAATAACCGGTAATTGCAATAATAGGGATAGCGGCATAACCTGCAAGTTTACGCATTTCCTCAGTGACCAGCAACCCGTCCATTTCAGAACTCAGGTGGATGTCCATCAGCACCGCATCATAAACACGAGTCATTGCAAATTTAAGAGCTTCGTAACCATCGGCCGCCTTTTCAACATGAGCCACATCTTCAATAAAACGGGCAGTGAGATCGCTATTGAGAGGGTTGTCTTCAACAATAAGCACATAAGGCATTTCCTCAGGCCAGGTCATCAGGCCGGCTGCTTCAGCAGTCTTCCTGCCAATTGACTTCGGATGGGCTACAGGCAGGGGGAACCGCAAAACAAAACTTGAACCCTCACCCGGTTTGCTTTCCACATCAATTTCACCATCCATTAACTCGGTAAATTGTTTGCATAAAGTCAGCCCCAGGCCACTGCCTTCAAATTTTCGTCCAAGCCCTTCGCTTGCCTGCCTGAACGGCTCAAAAATCAGTTTCAGATGAGGCTCCGTTATCCCTATACCCGTATCGTTAATCCTGATCGCCGCGTATTCCTTCCCTTTATACAGCTCTCTTTCCACTGTAGCGGAAACACGTCCCGAACTGGTAAATTTCAGGGCATTATCGAAGAGGTGATGAATGGTATTCCTCAGTAAGCTGATATCCAGGGTCAGATGCAAATCATTTTCGGCACAGGGAATTAGGCTGATATTCTTTTTTCGTGCCAGGTCCTGGAAATTCAGGATCAGTTCATTGATCACAGCAGAAAGGTTGATATCGGTCATTTCGAGCAGCGTACGGTCCGACTCAAGCGCTGCCAGGTCAAGGATGGAATTCAAGGTAGCCATCAGCCTCTTACCTGATGAGACAATATAATCGGCCATTTCAATATTCTCAGGATCGGTTTGCCTCTCTTTCAGGAATGCGGCAAAACCCAGTATCCCGTTCATAGGAGTCCTTAACTCATGGCTGATATTAAGCAGCAGGCTTGACTTAAGATGGCTTACAGCTTCAGCCTTTTCAACTGATTCCCGCAACTCGTTCTCCATCTTCTTCCTCTGGGTGATATCCCTCGCTATAGCCCAAAAACCAATGGGACTGCCCTTCTCATCCTTTCTCAGATAGGAACTGAGTTCAACCGGGAAGACCGTCCCGTCACTGCGTATATATTCCTTTTCATAAACCCCCGAATAACCATGCCTGAGAATCTTATTCCTTACAATTTCCTGTTCCGCCCCATGCCATTTTTCAGGAGTGATCCGTTCATAGGTCAGGTTCTGTAATTCGCTGAGACTGTAGCCCAGCATCAGTTCAAACGCCTTGTTACATTCGGTGAATCTTCCGTCCAGTTCTGTAGCTACCCAGCCGTCGCGGATATTTTCGAAGAGCTCCTTCCACCTCCTGTTGCTTTCGACCAGGGCTTTCTCTGCTTGCTTTTCCTTACTGCGGATGGCATAGTCCCTTAACTCCCTTTCAACAGCGGGGACAAGGCGCTTTAGATTGCCTTTCATCACATAATCGCTGGCTCCCATTTTCATGGCTTTCACAGCGGTGCTTTCCCCCATCACCCCGGAAACGAAAATAAAAGGAATTTCAAGTTCAGTTTTTTTGAACACCCCGAGAGCTACCAGCCCGCTGAAATCAGGCATCGCATAATCGGAAAGGATCAGGTCCCATCTTCCCTTTTCAAGGGCTTCGGTCAAAGCAGGCATGGTATCCACGCGTTTCCATATCAGTTCGTATCCCGCTTTCTCCAGCTCGGAAACCAGCATACAGCAGTCTTCCGCCTGATCTTCAATAAACAACACTCGTAAAGGTTTCGACATATAGCTTACAGGATATCAGGTTGATATTATATCAATCCGGTAAATATAAAAGAAATTGGATGAACCATTGATACAGGGAATTACTTTTTTAATAACATCATTCCCCTTCGTAACATTGTGAATTTTAACCATTCACGGTTCACGGTTCACGGTTCACGATTTTTTTGTATCTTTGCACCCCCAAACTTAAAACCAGTATCCTGATCCCGCAAGGATGGTTTGTCATTCTTAGCCGGGATTGTTTTTTATCGTCAGTGGATGATATTACCCAAGTGATTATGAAAGATATAAGAAATATTGCAATCATTGCCCACGTTGACCATGGTAAAACCACCCTGGTCGACCGTATCCTTTACCAGGTTCACCTTTTCAGGGCCAACCAGCAGATGGGCGACCTCATTCTCGATTCCAACGACCTGGAAAGGGAAAGAGGAATAACCATCTTATCAAAGAACGTATCGGTAAGATATAAAGGTATAAAGATCAACATCATCGACACCCCGGGCCACTCCGATTTCGGAGGGGAGGTCGAACGTGTACTTAACATGGCCGATGGTGTTTTACTGCTTGTCGATGCCTTTGAAGGCCCTATGCCCCAGACCAGGTTCGTTCTCGACAAAGCACTCGAGCTCGGCAAGATCCCCATCGTTGTGATCAACAAGGTCGACAAGCCCAACTGTTCTCCCGACGAAGTTCATGAAGCGGTGTTTGAACTGATGTTCAGCCTGGATGCCACTGAAGCCCAGCTCAACTTCCCGACTGTCTATGGTTCCTCCAAACAGGGCTGGATGAGCGCCGACTGGAGAACGCCAACCACCGACATTTCATTTTTGCTCGATACTATCATCAGCCATATCCCTCCTCCTGCGACTGCTCCCGGCACGCTGCAGCTGCAGATAAGCTCTTTGGATTATTCTTCATATGTCGGCCGGATTGCAGTAGGCCGGATCTCAAGGGGCTCCGTCAAGGCGGGCGACAGTGTGTCTCTCGTGAAAAATGACGGGACCATACTCAAATCGGTGGTCAAGGAATTATACCTTTTTGAAGGACTCAGCAAGGAAAAGGTGAAATACGAAGTCAGCGCCGGCGAGATCTGCGCGATTCTCGGCCCCGAGAATTTCGATATAGGCGACACCATTGCCGATGCCGAAAACCCTGAAGGCCTTAAAAGGATAAGCGTGGATGAACCGACCATGAGCATGGTGTTTACCATCAACAACTCCCCGTTTGCAGGAAAAGAAGGAACTTATGTCACTTCCCGCCACCTAAGAGACAGGTTGTTCCACGAAACAGAAAAAAATCTCGCATTAAGAGTTGAAGAAACCGCTTCCCCCGATACGTTTAATGTATTCGGAAGAGGGATACTCCACCTTGCCATCCTGGTCGAGACCATGAGACGCGAAGGTTACGAATTCCAGATGGGGCAACCCAAAGTGATCACAAGGATGATAGACGGGGTATTGAATGAACCTATCGAAAACCTCAAGATCCAGGTCCCTGAATCATTTTCGGGAAAAGTCATCGAGATAGTTACCAAACGCAGAGGCGAGATCGTCAACATAGAACCGAAACGTGACCGTATTACCGTCGAATTCAACATCCCCGCAAGAGGTCTCATCGGCATCCGCAACCCTATCCTTACAGCCACTGAAGGTGAAGCTATCATTGGCCACCGTTTAAAAGGATTTGAACCATGGAAAGGTGACATGCAGGGACGTACCAACGGTTCTCTCATCGCGATGGAAACAGGTGAAGCCATTACCTATTCCATCGACAAGCTACAGGACAGGGGAAAGTTCTTTATCTCGCCCGGGGAACAGATATATGCAGGACAGGTGATCGGCGAACATACCAGGGGGAACGACATCCTCATCAATGTGATCAAGACAAAGAAACTTTCAAATATGAGGGCAACCGGCTCTGATGACAAAGCTGTAATATACCCTCCTATCAAGTTCTCACTCGAGGAGGCCATGGAATACATACAGGGCGACGAATACACCGAGGTAACCCCCAAATCGATCAGGATCCGCAAGATCATTCTCGACGAGATCGAACGCAAACGCTCTGAAAAGAAGGCGTGAACGGTGACTCGTGACTCGTGAATCGTGACTGGTGAACGATTCACGGTTCACGATTTTCGTATCTTTGATCTGTTTCAAAATTACGACCATGATCGTTCCAGTCAACCGCCTTGGGATGACAATAAGCATGTTCATCCTGTTTTTATTTGCCGGGACTGCCCGGGCCCAGGATAATTCAGTCCAGGTAAAATACACCAATCCAAAACTTTCTGTTGAAGAACGCGTCAGCGACCTGGTGTCGAGGATGAGCCTGAAGGAAAAAGTGATGCAGATGCAGAACAATGCCCCGGCCATCAGCAGGCTGGGCATCCCCGCTTACAACTGGTGGAGCGAATGCCTGCACGGGGTTGCAAGGAACGGCATTGCCACGGTCTTCCCCCAGGCTATAGGCATGGCTGCGACCTGGGACCCTGAGCTGATCTGGAAGGAAGCCGATGTGATCTCCACCGAAGCCAGGGCAAAATACTACGAATGTTCCTCCCAGGGCAAACGCGGCATCTACCAGGGCCTGACTTTCTGGTCGCCCAACATCAATATTTTCAGGGACCCCCGCTGGGGGCGCGGACAGGAAACCTACGGGGAGGATCCCTTCCTTACCGCCCATATCGGGATTTCATTCGTACAAGGCCTCCAGGGGAACGATCCTAAGTATTTCAAGGTCATTGCCACTGCAAAGCATTACGCCGTCCACAGCGGCCCTGAGCCTGCCAGGCACAGTTTTGACGCCTGGTGCAGCGAACGCGACCTGTATGAGACTTACCTGCCAGCTTTCGAATACCTGATCCGTTACGGGAAAGCATATTCCGTGATGGGAGCATACAACCGCTTCTGGAACGAACCCTGCACTGCCAGCGACCTGCTGCTTGACAAGATCCTCAGGAAAAAATGGGGATTCGGCGGCTATGTTACATCCGACTGCGGGGCGATATGGGACATCTACAACGGTCATAAACTTCAGCCCGATTCCATCAGGGCTTCGGTGTTGGGAGTCAAGGCAGGCTGCGACCTCACCTGCGGCGATGAATACACATCCCTTGTGAATGCCGTCAAAAAAGGATATATCAGCGAGTCGGAAATCGATGTATCAGTGAAACGTCTCTTTACTGCCAGGTTCAGGCTCGGGCTGTTCGATCCTGATTCTCTCGTTCAATGGTCAAGGATAAAGCCTTCCGACAACAACACTCCCGATCATGACATGCTGGCCCTGAAAGTCGCCGAAGAAAGCATGGTCCTTCTTAAAAATGAGAAGAACACCCTGCCATTCGGGAAGAACATCAAAAAGATAGCTGTGATCGGCCCATATGCCGACCGGGTATCGGTGCTGCTGGGAAATTATTGCGGAACACCATCCAATCCTGTGACTATCCTTAAAGGCATCAGGGATATGGCCGGCAGCAAGATCGATGTACTGTATGCCAAAGGCGTCGACGGGCTCGAAGACGCTTCCTATCCTCCCAAGGACAAATCGGGCAAACCCATCCCCCAGCCTGCCTCTACCGACCTTGAAGCCCAGGCCCTGCAGATAGCAGGAATGGCCGATGCCATTGTGTTTGTGGGAGGGATCTCCCCTTATCTTGAAGGTGAGGAGATGGATGTGAACATCCCTGGGTTCAGCGGCGGCGACCGCACCAGCCTCGATCTTCCGGCAAACCAGGCCAACTTCCTGAAGAAACTGGCAATAATCGAAAAGCCCATAGTGCTCGTCCTTACCAACGGCAGCGCCCTGGCTCTTGGCCGAGTTGCTGAAAATGTCAAAGCCGCCCTTGAAACATGGTACCCCGGTCAGAAAGGTGGCACAGCCGTGGCCGAAGTCCTGTTCGGAAAATACAATCCAGCCGGCCGTTTACCCGTGACTTTTTATAATTCGGTGGATGAGTTACCCCCCTTCATCGATTATTCCATGAAAGGGCGCACCTACCGCTATTTTACCGGGACCCCGCTTTATACTTTCGGGTTCGGCCTGAGCTACTCGAAATTTAAATACCTGGAAGCTGCTGCGGATAAAGGGACGTACTCATCCGCAGACACAATAAAAATAAATGTAAAAGTGAAAAATGAAGGTCCGCTCGATGGTGACGAAGTAGCCCAGGTGTATTTTCAGAAAAAAAATTCGAAGTTCGAACGTACGGTTAAGTCTCTCTGCGGATTCCTGCGTAAAAATATCAGGAATGGCTCAACTGAAACATTTGTTCTTAAGGTCGCGGCTAACGACCTGAGGATCTTCGATCCCTCCAGGCAGGATTATTATATAGAACCCGGGACTTACGATCTGCTTATCGGGCCCGATTCAGGGACTGCTTCGCTGACAGTTTCCATAGAGGTCAGGTAAAATGTTCAGGGCGCGCTATCTTAAGGGGATTAAATCTTTTCTCTGCGTTTTATTTATTTACGGCGGATCAGTACTGCCGCAGGTGACGGCCGATTACCCGCTTCCGGGGAAGCTCAGGACCGATTCGCCGGTGTACATCTCGGCCCTCGAAAACTGGAGGAAACTCACAGTGAAATCCGCATACAAAAATGATATTACTGCAAATATCCTCGCAGCAAAATGCATTTTCACCCTGCTCAACAACAGGCAGGGGCCGGCCGGCGGGTTGAAACATGAAGGAGTATTCCCATCCTATACAGGTTTCCCCGGCTTCTGGGCCTGGGACAGCTGGAAACATGCCTATGCGCTGGCAGGGATTGCCCCTGAGCTTGCCGAAAACAATATCCGCGCGATGTTCGACTACCAGGATTCAACCGGCATGGTGGCCGACTGTATTTTCGTCAACAGTTCCGAAAACAATTACCG
>JBAXBP010000010.1:0-41248 GCA_037141915.1 Bacteroidota bacterium
GCAGGTGCCTGACCCTTCGCGATCAGCTCTGGCGAAGTCATTCCTGTTAAAATCCCCTATCAGGGGCTATGTGGGAAAGATCACCGTGAATACCGGATCGTACACCGAACCTCAGAAGGAGATTCTTACCGTGATAGACAACAGCCACCTGCATGTCGACCTGATGATCTATGAGAAAGACCTCCCGGAGGTAAAACCCGGTCAGCATGTGAGTGTGACCTTCACCAATATGCCCGAACTCGTGATGGGAGCAAGGATATTCAGCATCGGCAGGGAGTTTGAAAAGGATTCCCGCACCGTGAGCGCCCATGCCGAACTGCTGGGGAACCCCAGGGAAGACCTTGTGCCTGGCATGTATGTCAACGGCCTCATAGAAACCGGTAATGCCGACGCAGTGGTGATCCCCGAAGCAGCAGTGATACGTGATAAGGGCAGGGACTATATCTTCATCGTTGACCCTTTGATACAGAAACACCCCGAAGAAGTGGCCTTTACGGCCATCGAAGTTAAAAAGGGCGTTACCAACGGGGGATACAGCGAAGTCACCACCCTGGGCCAACTCCCCGGGAAATACCAGGTCGTGGTGAAAGGCGCTTATTACGTTCTTTCGCAGATGAATGTGGGGAAAGGCGCGGGGTGTGTGGATTAAACTGAGATGCTGGTTCCAGGATACAGGATACGTGAGGTCAGGTAATTGATGAAGGTTCTCTGTAATCAAATTGAACTTTTATTGTAAAACATTCGTATTTTTGAAATACATTAAGTACCTGGGAGCTCAGAATGTTCTTGAGCAGGCGAAACGATGAGCCTGCCAGCGACTTGCCTGAAAGGATCAGGTCGGAGAAAGCCGGTTCTCATCCACAGTAAAAAATATCAGGAAAATGAAAGAGAGCTGAAAATACATACTGTTAATTTGCAAAAACATGCAGGAATGGGTAAATTAGTGTTTTAATTATACCATAGAAAAAATCCTACTGTTTTTAAGCTCATAGCTGTGGAATAAGGATGAAATTCTCTCAATAGACTGAAAAAACTCTGCGTATGAAAACGAACAATACTAACCCCGGTTCTGATAAAATATTATTAAAAGTCACTAAGGTTTTCTTTTTATTGTTGATAGCGGCTGTCATCAACTCCTGCACCTACCGCAAGAACTACCCCATACCGGAATGCCCACCGACTGCTTCAGGCGGGTTTGTAGTGGTAAGTCACACCGAAAAGACTTCTACCGATGTGATGGAACAGGTGAACATGCAGCCGAACTACCCTGGATATTATGATTATACCGACATGTATCTCAATATGCAGGCCGATGCGGGTGGAAATGGCTTATCAATAAACCTGATCGCACATGACATAGTACACTATACGTCGACCGACAATAACGGGAATCCCGTGACACTATCAGGCCTTCTGATTTATCCCTGGTCAAATTTTAAGACACTTAAAGCCCCTATCGTTTCGGTGAACCATGGGACAATACTGATGAAGAACCTCGCACCTTCGCGCTGGAAAAAAGCAAGCTACAGCGACTGGAAAAAATTCCCGGAAATGGCTGTGGGAGATATGCTTTGCCTGTGGTACGGATGGATCATCATTATGCCCGATTACCAGGGCATGGGCGATGATTCCACCGAAAACCATCCCTATTGCATCAGGGACAGGCTGGGTGTTGCCACCGCCGATATGCTGCAGGCTGCAGAGGATTATTATCAATGCGGCGGAAATACCTACGTTTCCTGGGACGGACAGGCCTACCTTTACGGTTATTCCGAGGGGGGATATGTGACTATGGCTGCGGCCAAAGAACTCGAGGAAAGGGACGTAAAACTCAATGGTGTGGTTTGCATGGACGGACCTTACGACCTTTCAGGTACCATGCTGAATACCCTGCTCGGTGAGAATCCCTTCCCGGTCCCTTATTTCCTTCCTATGATGCTCGTTGGTTATAATACCATGTACCCGGCAATTTTCGATTATACCGGCATGCTCAAAGAACCTTACAGGACTGATATCCCGAAATACACTACGGGGTTTTACGACATCCCTGTGGTCAACAGCATCATGCCTCAGGATAAGATCCTGAAAAAGGTCTTTACCGATTCTTTTTACGATTCATTGAGGAACAATCAAAGCCTGGCATTCCAGGCCATGCAGGATAATAATTCCTACCTCGGATGGATGCCTAAATCAAAAATGCTTGTATGGCATTGCAAGAACGACGACTGCGTTCCTTTCGGAAACCTGGTCGCTGCCCGCGACAGGTTCTCGACACTCGGTATCAGCAATATCGAATACGTTGAATGGCCGGCAGTCGAGCATGACCCCAGCGGCAGCACAGTCCATGTGTCTGTTGCGCCAACGGCTTTTATGGAAGGCGCCAAATGGATCTATCACCAGTCAAAAAAGTAAAAAAAAAGAGGCTGTTTCATCGAAACAGCCTCTTATCACAAAATGGTTTTGATTACCTGTTAAACAAGTTTAACGTTGGTTGCATTTAAGCCTTTTCTACCTTCTGTCAGTGTAAAAGTCACTTCATCATTTTCCTGAATGCGGTCAATAAGACCTGAAGAATGTACAAAATACTCTTTACCTGAATCAGAATCTAAAATAAATCCAAATCCTTTTGATTCATTGAAAAATTTAACTTTACCGTTGTTCATAATACTAATTTGTTATAAAATATTTGCAAAGATACACATTATTTATCCACAAAACTCATTTCCAAACAATTATATTACAATTTCTTTTATTGTTTGATGGTTCAGGTGTGAAACACCTTGACGAAAAGTTACACAAGGAAATCAATATCAGGATGTTGCGCCTCTTCTAACATGAAGCTGATCCTGATGCAGGGGATGAAAGATAAAGTGTATAAATTATTTTTTACTGGGCCGAAACAGTCCCGAGCACCCCAAACTCTTTCAATTTTTCAATTAATGTTTTCTGGCTTACTGGTTTGGAAAGGTAACTGTCGCAACCGGCTTCAAGAGCTTTCTTTTCATCTCCCCTCATTGCAAAGGCAGTGACGGCAATGACAGGAAGAGTCTTTCGAAACGATTTAATTTCACGGCATGCTTCCAGCCCATCCATTACCGGCATTTTTAAATCCATCAGGACCAGTGATATCTCAGAATGCGCCCGGCATTTGTCAACAGCTTCTTTCCCGTTCTCAGCCGGGTAAGAAGTTATGTTGAATTTTCTCAGGATTGATTGCATCAGGAATAAGTTGTTTTCATCATCTTCGGCAATCAGAACAACCGGATTTACCTTTTGTTGTTCCTTTGAGGTTGAGGCTTCGGTCATTTCAGATTCATTATTGATACGTTTACAGGGGATCGTAAATATAAATGATGAACCCGATCCCTTTTGAGATTCCACCTGTATGGTTCCTCCAAGCAATTCCAGAAATCCCTTTGTGATAGACAAACCCAGCCCACTGCCATCGTATCCCCTCGAATACATATATTCTTCCTGAGAAAAGCTTTGAAACATCCGGGGAAGAAACTCTGTACTGATGCCGATTCCTGTGTCCCTGACAAAAAATTCAATAAAATCATGTTTCATCTCATACCCGAAAGTTATGCTTCCATTAGCGGTAAACTTTACCGCATTGTCAAGTAATGCAGACGAAATTTTCTCGAGCATTTCCTGGTCGGAATCCATCGTAAAGCTTTCCGACATTTCGGGTAATATAATATTAAAGACCAGGTTTTTCTTGGCACAAAGAGGCTGATATTGCTCATAGAGCCGTTGAAACAGGTTCTTTAGCTTAAATGGCTTCCTGACGAGATTAAGGTTTCCTGAAGTGAGCAGCGAAATATCCATATAATTGGTGATGGTATTCAGCAGGCGGTTGCTGCTTGTTTGTAAAAGAGAGTAAAACTCAAGTTTCTCTTCATCACCAATGTCTGGTAGTGTGATCAACCTGCTGAAACCAAGGATGCCATTTAAGGGTGTGCGGATTGCATGGGAGATGTTATGCATGAAAGCAGTTTTAAGCTTGTTGCTTGTTTCTGCTTTTTCCAATGCTTCGATAAGCTCCATTTCGGCCTGCCTGCGTTCGGTGGTCACCTCGGAATAAATGATAATTCCTCCGATCTCTCCATCGGCCCGGAACCATGGCCTGCATTCCCATTTGTTAAAGGATATTGAACCGTCAAAATGTTCAAAACAATCGTTATCATTTCGCTCTATCACACCTGCAAGGCAGCGCTGGTGAACATCCTTCCATCTCTGCGGTATTTTCGGAAATACCTCGTAGTGATAAATGCCAATGAGATCCTCTTCCTTCACATTATAATCCCTCAGGTAACGATCACTGACTGCAACATAATGAAGGTCCAGGTCAAAAATGGCAAGGGCATTCAGATCATGCTTGACAATATATCGCATGCTGGCCTCACTGTCGTGAAATTTTATCTCACTGTTCAGGAGATCTTTTTCCAATAATTTGCAATGTTCAATTCTGGCTGTTAATTCTTCCAGTAATTTGGTAGCGGCATTGCTGCTGTCTTCAAACGCTTTTGTACGTTCCAGAACAAGTTCTTCAAGATGTTTGTTTTCACTGCGGACCAGGTCTTCCGATTTTTTCAGCCTGATGAGCGATGAAACCTGGGCCATCAGTGCAGCTTCTTCAACAGGCTTTGACAGGAAGGCTTCAACTCCCGCTTCCAGCGCTTTTATTCGGGATTTGCTGTCCGTGGCGATGGCTGTGATCATAATCACAGGGGTGCGCTTTAAAACCTCATCTTTTTTAAGTATCCTGCATGTTTCGATACCATCCATATCAGGCATTACAAGGTCAAGCAGTATCACATCAGGATTTTCAGTGAGGGCCAGATCAATCCCCTCCCTTCCCGACAAAGCCGTAATTATCCTTGCATCAGGGAATGTAATGGAGAATATCGCAGATAAAGCTACCAGGTTAGACTGTTTATCATCTATGGCTAAAATTGTTATCATTTTTTTACCATATATTCTGCAAGCTGCTGAAAATGAGGGGAACTGACTTTAATCCCGGACTGAACTGCTTTTTGATACGAGCGGATCCTGGAAATTTCTTTTACCTGGATCACAAAAAAATCTGAAGGAAGCCTTTTAATAATGTTGTGATAAGCACCGATGAACAAGATCCCGGTTTCACCGCTCTCCATGGTCTCAACTATCCTCCCGGCTATAAACTTATCCCTCCTGCACAAAAACAATGGTTTACGGATTTTATACCTGAGCAGGTAAAGAATTTTCAACCACTTATTTTTTGCTTTCAGAATGGATTGAATCCCTTCATATTCAGCCATGACAAGGTCAATATCTTCTGTCCTGGTGAGCCTTGCACCGTGACTTATCAGGTCCGAAACCATGATTGAGTTTTTACTTCCCGATTTTACACCTTCCCGAATGATCTGAAGCGCCATTTCACCATCTGCAAACATTCCGTCCTGGAATATTTTCAACCATTTCACTGAAATTTCGAGGTTCTTAAAGTACGACTCGATTGCATCCCAGTAGCCGTTGACCGTGTCGGTATGCTTTTGCCATAATGTTTCACCGAGTTCCGATATGCTTTTGTTCTTAAGCCCTTCACCCAGTGAGCCCATGTCGGCGCTGGAATGTATGATGGGAACGTAGATCAGTGTTTTCATTTACAATGCTTTTGAGCAATGTTTACATCAGGTCACCCAAAGGACCCAGATTAAGATTCAGATCCCGGTCGGTAAGGTTAAAATGCTTTTTCAACTCTTCCATTTTCATCTCCAGCTTCATCAGTGTTTCGCCCAGGCGTTCAACTTCTTCATCGGTAAGCGAACCTCCGTCGACCCTTCTCATTGCCTGCTTCTCTACCAGTTTCCTGATAAGCTCGACCAGGGTCAGTACCAGTTTGGCAAGCCCTGAGTCTGCATTGTCGGGATGAAGCTTAAGTTTTGAGCCTTCGGTATCGGTCATTTTTCCAATATCTTCGGCAAGCCCGTCGAGATTACCCGTACTAAACAGTATCTTATTTTCGCTCATTTACTTCAGCTTATTGTTATATCAACAAAATTGTAGGGTGGCCAGGGGCCGGTCAGGATAAAATCGAGATCGGGATATTTGACCTGCAGTTCCTTAACCACACCAATCAACCCATTGGTTTTGCTCCTCTCAACTAAAAACAGGGCATCAATAATATTGTTCTGGTTTACCATCTTCCTGAACTTTCCATTTGCCCCGACACTTATACAACAATCAGTGATCTCTTTAATAACCGAATTGACAAACAATAACAATGCTTCCTCAATCCTGTACTCAATAAGTTTTTTATTGACGTAATCGAGGTAAACTGAATTATTTTGCCTGCCGGGAGGTTTATCAAAGATTTTAATGTTCTCTTCACCAAAAATTTCAGGGCGGGACTTCAGCTTCTCAGTATCACAAAAGACCTTTAATCCGAATTCAACCTTGCCTTCAACCTTATCCAGGTTATTCTGGATTCCCTGGTAATTCCTTTCCAGCATTTTCAGGATATCATCTTCAGATTCCATTACAGAACCAAAACGCACCGGGAGCAATGTGCAGGTCTTAGAAAGTTCGTCAATCACTCCCGCATAATCCAGGGTATTGGACCGGTCGGCAACCACCTCTTTCCTTTCAGCGCTGCACGTCACTGCAATAATGTCGGCGCATTGGACAAACTCGAGATTTGCCCCTGAGATCCCACGCAAACCAGATAGAACTTCGGTTATTTGCGTGGGTTCTTCTGATGCTTTTATTATGGAATAGATCATTTTGCCCATTGTACCCGGATTAGTGTTTCCCTGCCTTTAATTTCTCCATGGTTTCAACCGAGCTCAGCATTAATTTTACCCCCAGGTAGATCAGGTCAACATCGGCAACTGAAATTACGATGTCACCGGTTAGGATGACACCTTTGTTCAAGACCCTGTCGAGTACTTCGAGAATCGTGATATCCCTTGAACGGTCGATAACGTTTTCGTTCATTGTGTTTTTTCGTTAATGGAAATAAAACTGAAAGGTGGCCAGGGCCCGGTTAATTCAACATTAAAGGAAGAATCCACTTCCCTGCTTGCGGATTTCGTTACCGACCCTTTAAATTCAGTTACTTTGTCTTTAGTGACCAGGAATGCAGCATTAAGGATCATAGTATCTTCTCTTCCTGTAACTTCTTTCGGGAGAAGATTATTGAGGCTGTTTGCTTCACTCTGTATGGAAAGTTCATTAAAATAGGACTGCCCGCATTCCTTGCAGATCCTGTCCATCTCATCCTGGATGAGGTCTGCTTTTTTTCTTTGCAAAAGAAATGCTTTCCCGGGGGAACTTGCCATGATCTGTTTTTCAAGAGCGGCGGCAGGCTCGCTCAGTTCGTCAATATGTTTACTGAGGGTTTTGCGGTTGCAATAAATTTTAACGGACCATTCTTCTTTCCCTCTTATAAAATCAAAATTCCGAAGCAATGATGCGGAATAAGCTATTATGAATTTTTCAAGGCTTTCACGGGAATTAAAAATAGTACCGAATTTAAACGGGATCACTGAAGTGTATCCCATGATCATTCCAATCACATTGATATGCTCCCTTGCGTTGGCTTCAAGCCAGTGAAGATCTGCAATGTTCTGTTTCAGATTTTCTTCTGAAAATTCTTTTTCCTGAACATTTTTTATGATAACATTAAATCCATCAATACAAATGGATTTCAGTCCCCTGGATCTCAATTCGTTTATGAGCTCCTGAGGGTCTACGGATATGCAATACACATATATCAGTTCATTGATCATCTCATCGATCAGTTAAATTAAGAACCATCGCTCCCTGAAATTTCTTCAAAGGTATTATGCCTTTCGAAAGATAAAACCTCAAGTTTATCATCCAGGCTTACCGAATAGAACAAGCGTATCTTTTTAGGAGGCAGGTTCATTGATTTTAAAAATGAATCATTTTCATATACCTCAGCCACGGCTTTCCAGGTATCATTAATTTTCCCGATTTTAATGATCGTTACATCTTCGCTGTTAATGGTCTCCGTGAGGAACTTTACTGCTGTTTTTCTGACATCTATAATCTTGCTCATTATTTTCTCCTTTTCCTTGATCTGTCCCGGAATATTACCCGCAGCTTGCTGCAGGACAGGGGACCGGGTTTGCCCCGGGGTTCATACCATTAGTTAATTATATCAATAGCATATAACGCAGGCTATTTTTCCTCCCTGCCTGCTTTATTCGCTCCGGGTTTCTTCATACTATGCCCGCAACCAGGGCAAAACTTATATTCAAACATAAACCTCCACGATTCGCCGCATTCAGGGCATGTGATATTGAGGGACTGCCCGCATTCAACACAAAATTTTTCGTTACCACCTGTTAGTTTCCCGCATTTCGGGCATGTAAACGCATTCATTTTTCCTCCTTTTTGTTCAGTTATACCTTATTTTCTTCTTGCGGGATGCAGGATGCAGGATGCAGGATTTACTGCTTCCCTTGTTTTGCGGTCCTGATATCTTCAAGCATTTTCAGCAATTCATCTTCTCTACTGTCATATTCTTCCTCGCCAATTTCATCCAGCTCAAATTTTAATTGTAATGCCATCAGCCTTTCTTTGATTGCTCCTTCATCCGACGTTTCATTCTCTATCACTTCGTTGATTTTCTTTCCAATGAAAATTATTCCTTTTAAAGGGGCAAGAAGTATATCATCGATCAGGAACATTTTATATGCCTTTAGTATTAATTACAAGATTTACAAAATTATACGGAGGCAATGTTCCCACGTATTTAAATGTCATCAATTTCCCGTATTTTGAGTCCAGATCGTTTACAGCCTTGTCGAAATCGGGCTCAGAACTGTTCTTGATAAGGAAGGCGGAGTTCAGTACCATGAATTCTCCATAGTTGTCATTGATTTTTACATCTTCTGCAAGCGGTTCTAAAACACCAACGATTGCATCTTTATAAGCGGCAGTTTCCTTTTTAAGGGCTTCGACCACCATTTCCCCGATTTTCATCCGTTGGTAATGAGTTTTATCAACAGGAAGGTTTTTAAGTTTATCCCTTAAAGTTCTTATGTTCTGATATTTTTCAAGAATGCTTTCATATACAGGTGCTTCATGTGCAAGTACTTTTAGCCCCAATTCTTTTTTGCCGTCCATCTTTGTAAGCAGGTCACTGAATTTATCATAGTCTTTCTCAAGTATCCTGTGAATTCCTGCATCATCATTATGTTCCGAGATGGTTGAAAACCTGACGGGGAGGACTGTAAATTCTTTCATGATTTCTTCAAGCACTTTTTCATGCGTGGTCATGTTGACCCTCCTGGCCTCATACTGGATAATAGGCGAATTGCTGACAATGGCGCTGACATCCTTGTAGTTGATCCCGTAGACCATATCGAAACGTTTTCCTATTCCTATCGGTCCAAAGTCTATTTTGCCGCTATGCCTGATAATACCGTAAATATATTTCCCTTCTTTCGGAATTTCTGATTCGGTGCTCATATATGCTTTTCAATTTTTCGGTTTATAATTCCCATTTTTCAGGAAAAATTTTGAGGTCAATAAAGTTAAAAATCGGCAATGGTGCAGTGTATACAAAGTCACTGCGATCAATGAACCGGTTGCCAAGGTCGGCCATGATGTTGTCAAATTCCACTTCCCTTCCGCTGTTAACAAGAAATGCAGTATTCATGAACATGGCATCTCCGCTTGTTTTATTCATTTTATACTCGAAAACCGATCTGCGGAAGGCATCCACGATTTTATCAGTTTCTTCGGCTTTTTTCTCAATCAATGCCTGTTCGACCAGTTTCCCGGCTTCGGCAATTTTCAGATTTCTTTTTTCAGGGTCTTTCAGTTTCTCGATTACAGCCCTGATCTTCTGTAGTTCAGTATGCTCCTTGTCAATTTCCTTGAATATAATTCCCATATTTTTCCAGGTTCCCCTTACATTGAGCTCAACCTTGTTTTCGAACTGCCTCAGCAATTCCATGAACTCACTGTACCTGCGGTTGAGGAGGTTCCTGATTTCATCCGGAGTGGCTGCTATTGTGCCAAACCTGATCGGGATTACGCTTCTGAACTCCTTCATCACTTCTTCAATCACTTTCTGGTGAGCGAGCATGTTTTCAGGATTTACGACGAACCTGCTAAGCGGGTGGTCGCTTACCACCATGCAAAGACCGTCGAAACCAATCGTGGAAACGAGGTCGCCGCGTCCGCCAACCCCGATAGACCCCAGGTTGACGTCGTAATTTGATGCTATAATACAATAAATATATTTTCCGTCGCGCTGCATACTACTCCTTTACTTTTACCAGGATGAGATTTTCATTTACGTATTCTTTGGCAAGTGAAAAGTAATCTTTTTTCGAAGATTGTCTTACTGCTGCAGAATAATCAAGAAGGGTATGATAGGCTTTATTTATCCTGTTGAAGCTTTCCAGGTCTCCGTTTTTAAGGTTTGCATCAGGATGAAATAATTTTGCTTTCTCCAGGTATGCTTTTTTTATTTCAGATTCCGTTGTTTCGGTTCCGAGATCAAGATCTTCTTTTGCCTCAACCACCTTATCGGGATTCAAAGCATTCACTTCAAGTGTATAAAAGCTATAACAAGGCAAAGGCCCGACTATTTTGAAATTGAGGGCTCCTTTGTATGCTTCATCAAGTACGCCTATGGCCTGTTCGAATTTCTCCTGTTTATTCCTGTTGAGAAGGAAAGCCGAATTGGTGATCATCTGGTCGTTCATTACTTCATGCATCCTGATATCATGGCCAAAGGGCGACAATGCATCCAGTATCTTTAATTCGACCGATTTGTTTTTTTCGGTTAGGATACCCTGAATGAACATACCCATTTTATACTGATCAACTTTCTTGATGATATCGGTGTTCTGCAGCATCTCCTGTTTCAGTTCCCGCACTTCTGGAAGTTCGGCTATGTCTTTCAGCACCTTCGAAAAATCGGACCAGGTAACGACAAGATCTACTTCGGTGAGGTATTCAATTTTTTTCAGGGTGTCAATAATGACAGCATGTCCGTTTGCGAGAACCTGAGATATCTCTTCTTTGGAACTGAAAATAGTACCCAGCCGCATTGGGATGATCATATTAAAACCTTTGGCCTGGAGTTCCTCAATCGTTTTCTGGTGATGAACCAGCAATTGTCCAAGTGATTCCCGGTCAAGATTTTCAAGGCCTTCACATTCACTATCGGAAACAATTGCCGAGATATTCTGATAGGTAATGGCCGAAACCCCTGAATTTTCAAGAGATTGAAATTGTGTTGTCCCGTAAAAATTCGGAACAATTCCATAAAAATATATTCCTTTCGCTGTCATATCAGGATAAGTTTGAGGATAAATGGATCATTTTTTTGCTGCATTTTGCGTTAAAACCAACTGTATCGCCTCTTCGAAATGGGATTCAGTTATTAAAATATTGTCACCTGTTTCATCCGTCTGCAGGCGTTTTTTCTCTATCAGTTCACGGATTGCAAGCATGGCAGCTTTCCTGCAGATAAATTCGATATCTGAACCTGTCATTTTCTCTGTTTTCACTGCCAGTTTAGCCAGGTTGACTTTTTTACCCAAAGGTTTGTTCCTCGTATGTATGCTGAAGATCTTTTCCCTGGTGTTTTTATCGGGCAGGGGTAATTCAAATATTAGGTCGAAACGGCCGCTTCTGAGCAGAGCCGGGTCAATCAGGTCTATCCTGTTTGTAGCGGCGAGCACAATCACACCCTTCAGGTCTTCAATGCCGTCCATTTCGGTCAGGAACTGGCCTATTACCCTGTCGATCACACCTGAGCCTGAGCTGTCGTTGCTTCTCCTGGGAGTGAGGCTGTCTATTTCATCGAGGAACAGTATGCAGGGGGAGGCCTGTTTGGCCATCCTGAATAATTCCCTAACCCCTTTTTCCGATTCACCTATATACCGGCTAAGGATCTGGGGGCCTTTCACTGAAATGAAGTTGACCCCGCTTTCGCTTGCAAGTGCTTTTGCCAGGTATGTTTTCCCGGTCCCTGGTTTCCCGTGAAGAATAATTCCTTTCGGAGGATTGGTGTTGGCTTTTTTAAACAGCTCGGCATATTTCAAAGGCCATTCCACCGTTTCCATCAGGGCCTCCTTGATCTCGTTAAGACCGCCAACATCATCCCATTTCACATCAGGGACTTCCACAAAAACTTCCCTGATAGCCGAAGGTTCCACTTCTTTCATTGCATCCTGGAAATTATCCATGGTGACTTCCAGCGACATCAGCAATTCGTAAGGAATCTCAGCCATCTCGAAATCAATCTGCGGAAGGATTTTCCGTAAAGCGGTCATGGCCGCTTCCCTGGCCAGAGCTTCAAGATCGGCACCCACAAATCCATGGGTTATCTCGGCCAGTTTTTCCAGGTCCACATCCAAAGAAAGGGGAATGCCCCTGGTATGAATGTGAAGAATTTCGAGCCTGCCTTTTTTATCGGGAATGGAGATGGAGATTTCACGGTCGAATCGTCCGGGACGTCTTAATGCCGGATCTATGGAATTGGGAATGTTTGTTGCACCTATAACAATGACTTTACCCCGCGATTCAAGTCCATCCATTAATGACAGGAGTTGTGCGACCACCCTTTTCTCAACCTGCTTTTCACCTCCCATATCCTCCCGCTTCGGGGCAATGGCATCGATTTCGTCGATAAAAATGATGGAGGGTGCATGTGCCTGGGCTTCTTCAAAGAGTTTCCTGATGCGGCCTTCGCTTTCCCCATAAAATTTCCCCATGATCTCGGGACCGGAGATGTTGATGAAATATGCGGAAGTCTCATGGGCCACGGCTCTTACGATCAAGGTCTTGCCTGTCCCCGGGGGGCCATACAGGAATACTCCCTTTGGAGGCTGAACTCCAAGGCGCTCGAAAATTTCGGGATATTTAAGTGGTAATTCTATCATCTCCCGTATTCGCTGAACCTGGTTGCCAAGCCCCCCGATATCTTCGTAGGAAACCTTGCTTTTACCTTCCCCTTCCTGCTTGGTCAGTTCAAGCTGCAAGGTGGTATTTGGATGTATAAGCACCACTCCCTCGGGATTACTGCCGGTTACGGTATAATCAACAGAGCGTGATCCGAACAGGTTGGCCCTTACTTTATCCCCTTTTATTACTGGCAAGCCATTGATCAGTGATCCGATGTATTTAGCATCGTCGGCCCTGAAGAGCGAACCTGATTTTACATCGGGTTTGAGTTTTATTTTAACAGCCTGCCGGCAGGAAGACTTATTGATCTTTACTTTTTCATCTATCCCCACCTGGGCATTCTCCCTCGTAATACCGTCAATCTGTATGATGCTCTTGTCCCTGTCCTCAGGATAACAAGGCATAATTTTTACCGGGGTGGAACGTTTGCCTTCAATCACTATCACGTCACCACTCTCAAGATCGAGCAGCTTCATGTCTTTAGGGTCAATCCTTGCAATAGCCCTTCCAACATCCTTTACAAGCGCTTCTTTCACGCGCAGGGTCATCTCTTTTTTAATAGTTGTCATGGCTTTGTTATTTTCGTGGGGGTATGACATTTATTCTTTATAATTTGACATTCCTGCTTTGCCTTTCTCTAATCGTTGAACAAAAATGACTTTAAGGTATCCAGAGCTTCCAACCCTTTTACTTCTTCAGCAAACATCGGAACCTCAGCTACATTTGCAGTGTCGAATGTGCTTCGGATCTCCTGCAGGTATGGCAATTGGGCAACTTTTCTTGTATGGCAGAAACCGCATCCTTCCGATACCATGATATTGTTTATAATGATCTGACGAGGAACGATCCCCGACAAGCCAAGATCGGCAAGCAAACGTTTTGTTTCCATAATGGCCATTGCCTCGGGTATCAGCACAGGGATGAATTCACACCTGGAAATATCCCTGAGTATGGCCTCGATCCTCTTTACAGTTCTTTTCAGGCTGAGCAGGAAAACGTCCACATCATCCTGCTTATAATTGCCCGAGAAGCTTGTGATCAGATAACGGTATTTCCATCTCATCCTTGCGGCTACCTTTATCCATTCATCAAGTAAGGCAGGTGAGGAGATTAACCTCAGCGCATGGCCGGTAGGGGCCGTGTCAACAACGTATTTGTCATACTCGCCTTTTTCAATAAAGTCAATGATGATCTTGAAACTCATCACCTCATCAATGCCCGGTATCGAAAGAGTAAGAAGCTCATCAATGTCCTGGTTGTCAAGGTTGGTAGAAGTTTCAAGCAGTCTTTTCAGTTCACTTTCATGCTCTTTTTTGAATTCTGAAAGCGCTTCATCAGCAACAATCTCTATCGCAGACAAGTTCTCATGGCCGGCAACTTGCCTGACTCCGAACCCGATATGCTGTTCAAGGCAATCCGACACGGAATGTGCAGGATCGGTGGATATGAGCAGGGTCTTGAAATTTTCCGACAGGGTGAGAGCAGTGGCAATGGCACAACTGGTTTTACCTACACCGCCTTTCCCGCCGAAAATGATTAGTTTCAGGTCGTTGTTTTCCAAACCCTTTAGTGCCATGACCTTATTTTTTTATCCTGACCTCAAGAATGCCGTTTGTAAATTTATGCCCGATGTTCTGTTTCTTGGCTTTAGCAGGAAGAAGCATTTCCTTCCGGTAGTTCCGGTTCTTTCCCGATGCCGAAATTTCAAGGATGTCTTCCTTTAAATCGATCATGATGTCTTTCTCCTCAATGCCTGGCATTTCTGCAATGATCACAATTTCACTCTTCTCATTGAAGATGTCGGTAATCGGCTCCCTCTCTTCATCAACTTTCGGCCCCTCGGGCGTTTTCTTTATGTTTCCGAAGGTTTCAACTTTAGGGGAACCGCCTCCGGCCGTATTTACGGTAAAACCATAAACACCCTTCATGCCTTTTTTGATATGATCAAAATTGATCTCGCCTTCTTTGCTGATCCCTCCTTTTTCCTCCAGTTTCCCGGCAAGGTCTACCAGCTTTTCTATACCCTTGAACAGGCCGCCGAGCCCAAAAAGTTCAAAAGAGGCATCTTGGTTCTTGTCTTTTTTCTTATCGTTTTCCATGGTAAGTTCATTTTAATATCCTGTTAGTTAAACCGGCTTACCGGAGGCTTCGAGTTTCTGAAGCCTTAACTCCAAAGCATCCTGTTGCTGCATAAGTTCCTTTTCGCGGGCCTTGGTCGAAAGATATGTATCTTCCTGCCACCAGTTGATCCCCATCTCCATAGCCTTATCCACGGAAGCTACCAGCAGCCTGATCTTAATTGTTAAAAGATCTATGTCGGCTATCTGGATTTTAATATCACCAGCAATAACGATTCCTTTATCTAGAACCCTTTCGAGGATATCAGCAAGGTTTGTCGCTTGTAACGAATGAGTCATTTCAGCCATTGTACAGTTTGTTTAGTAATCGATTGACATCGTCTTCCATTCTTTTTTATCAGCTTTCCCTGGCTTTTTTGCCTTTTCGGCAGGAGCATGGTGCATTTCGCCTGCCTTTTCATCATAGTATACCTGGATCTCCTTCAGCCTGTTCTGGATTATCTCAAGCCTTTGTATGATCCTTATTTCCTCGCTCTTCAACCGTGATCTCTCTTTTTCGAGCATATATAATTTGATGAAATCGGAATCCTCCTTGTTCGGGATCCCCGATTTGACTACACTCTGCATGCTTTTGATGCTCTGAAGTCCTTTTATTCCGCTTGAAATTGGCATATTGCTGTTTCCTTTTAATTGTTGTTTTCTGATTGCCTGGTGCCTACTTTAAATACTGTTCGATAAGCTCATCTACAATTATTTTTACTTTCTCCTGGTTTGTCTTCGACCCGATACGGCTTGTTTCGGAAGTGAGAATATCCTGGCATATTTTGCGGAAGATATCTCTGGATTTCGACGGTGTGGTTTTTAATGTTGCAAGCGTTTTGGCAATCATAATGGAACCGCGGATAGTGGGGTCAAATTCAGTTTTACCCGACTCACGCAGTCCTCTTACAATTTTCACAATTATTTCAGTGTCCTTCAGCGAAAGGTCAGATTTTGCCCTGGTAATTTTCAGTTCGGTTTCATAGTCGAAATGGTCAAGGTCCATGGTTACCATACGGTCGCGCAAGGCATCCTGGGTGCGGTTAACACCCGCATATTCTTCGGGATTTGAAGTGAATATGGCCCGGAACTCAGGATGTACTTTCATGTAATAATCTTCCTCCTTGGCTGCAGAGGTACTCAGCATTCTCTCCTGCAAAATAGGTAAGAGGATGTTATTGGCTTCAGGGCGCGAGCGGGTAAATTCATCGTAGATGAGGGTAAATCCGTTCTTGACAGCAATGGTCAGGCGGTTGTTTACCCATTGCTTGCTCATGTCTTCCTCATATTTATGCACTGAATGAATGAACTTATCGTCAAGCTTTTTATATTTATAACCCTGCTCGCTGCCGATGAGATCCGAAGTTTTGTATTCGGCATCCCCGTGGATTATCACTACAGGCCTTCCGATCTTGCTTGCAAGATGCATGGCAACTGTAGTCTTCCCGGTTCCCGAAGGGCCCCTGAAATGCACAGGAAAGCCGGCTTTTACATAAGTGAGACCACGGCTGGTAATGTCTCTGATATAATCGGTTTCTACAAAATTTGACATCGGCTTCAGTTCCAGCACGGTGTTCATTTCATTGTTATCGCTCATGGAAATTTAAATTGATGGTTTAATTAATGGTGATAATTCTTACCGCTGCCGGTTTACCATTTGAATTCCTGCTCAGGGAGTTTTTCCAGGGTTTGTTCCCAGATGATTCTTGCTTCCTCGATATTCTTTCTTATTTCTTCCCTGTTAAGTAAGAAAGCCTCTTTTTTGGCTTTAAACCTGTTCATTGCATCCTGTCTTTTCTTCAGGCTGTTCAATATCCTGCTGCCTACTTCCTCCATGACCTTTAATCTTAATCAGCCAGGCTGGTTAGGCTCCCATAAGCCCCTTGCCTCCGCAACGGGTACAGGGCAAACCATCTGATGATCTTCCCGTACCCTTGCACTGGGTGCATTTTTTTGAACTATCAGTGTGGAAACTCCCCCTGCCTCCGCAGACGATGCAGGGAACCCTCGCTCCAAGAGGGTTCCTGCCTGTTCCTGAACAGAAAATACATTTCTTCATGGGTTCAGCCACCTCAACCACCCCTGTGCTGTTACATACAAGGCAATGTGAAATCGGGGAGAGTAAGTCGAAGGGATCCTTTCCCGTTCCATTGCAATATGCACACTTAATCGTTGCTGCCATGATTCATGATATTAATGTTGTTGTTCCTTATTTTACCGGGTGGGTTACTGGGTAATAGATATTGTCGAGCTTCAATACCTTTCCCTGGTCAAGTAAGGTTTTAGCAATAAACCCTATCCTCATCCTGGACTGGCCAAGGGGAACCTCCATTTCGGAAATTTTGACTCCTTTGGGATGCTTGTTTATATAATTCAGGACTTTCTCCTCAAGCGTTTTAGGTTCCGGGGCTGGGGGTACGACAACAGCTTCTGCTTTAACAGGTTTAACCGGTGTTTCCCTGATCACTTCAGCCTTGACCTTTTTTTCTGCAATGATCTTCTTTTCAGCCTTGATCTCAGGTTCCTTTTTTACAACTTTCTTCTCAACCTTTTTGATGACTTCCTTTGGCGCTGTTTCTACACCTTTTTCCCGTATCTGAGCCATAGCTTTCTGCATCTTGCCCCATTCAGCAGCTGCTTCGACCCGGTTCTGCAGCAAATCATCAAGCATTGTCGAAGTGGAGTGCTTTATGCCCTTTACTTCGTTGCGAATGCTTTTTATTGCAACATGTATCCCCTTCATAATATGATTATAGTCACTCAGCCTTTCTGTTTCACCATGCTCAAGGTCTTTCCTGAGCTTCTGGGCCGTTTTTTGATTTTCCTTGCTGATCTCCGAAAGTCTTTTCTGAAAACCATTAAGCAATGTGCGGGTATACTCAACGCGCTCGGCAAGGTTTTTACCAAGGTCTGCCCTGAGATCATCAGCCATGTCGGAATGTTCTTTCTCAAACCTTGCCAGCATGTCATTGGTGTTTTTAAAAATTGATGCAACCTCAGCGTTGATATCTTTAATATCATCGTTGATGTTACCCATAAGGGTATCGAAATCCTTCATCCTTGTTTTCTCGTTCTGCTTACGGTCGGCCCTTCCTTTGCTGAAGAATTTATGTAATTCCTTTGCCATTTGTGCCCTGTCGGCCGAGAACTCATTGACCATGTTGAAGGTGGATGTCTGAATTCCCACAACTTCTTTCTGTATGGAAGAAATTGTGTGGTGAATACCGCTCATTAAATCCTTGTAGGTATTTAACCTGTCCTTTTCGCCTTTAGCAAGGCCTTTTCTCAATGCATTGGCATTTGCATTCAATACTGAAGCCATTTCCATATGGTCTTTGCGGAAATGATCGAGAGTGCTCTGAACTTCGTTGACGAGCTCTTCATTTTCCTTAATACGTTGTTTGAACGAAGCAAGTAATTCTTCACTCAAATTTTTCATTTCTGATCCTAGTCCCATTTTGTTATCTCCTATGTTTATGAATTTTTGGTTGATCTTTATTAATTATTTTCTTGTATGATCTGAGCTTTCACTTTTTTTATGTCTTGAATAATAAGTTGGTCCCCTTTTTCAAGCAAATGTTCCAGGCATTCTTTCATCCTGTTATGCGTTTGCTGGAAATCAAGGAATGTCCTGATTACCGTTTCTTTCCTGGTTTCCTGCAGTTTTGAAACCTCTGCAAGTTGTTCCTTGATTATGGAGATCTTTTCACCTGCATCCAGTGACCTTATATCTTTTATGCCGAGCAGGCTGTTTTTCAGGGACTGGACCGTCTCTTTCTGATCTTCAATAAATGTCAAAAACTGGCTTTCTGCTTCCTTCTCTTTTTCATCAAGAGCAGAAAGAATGCCGGCCATCAAAGTGTTATAATCTTTTTTACGCAGCGACCCGTTTTTTGCAAGGGTTTCGCAAAGCCTTGAATTTAATGTATCCCTTTCCTTTTTCAGATCGTTTAATGAATGATGAACATCATCAAAAAGCGTATGGGATGATTCTGTAATATTTTCTGATGACTGGAAAGCGGTTTGAATTTTTTGAATCCTGGATTCATAGGATGTTATGATGTTTTCGAAAAATGCATC
Source organism: Bacteroidota bacterium (assembly GCA_037141915.1). Lineage (GTDB taxonomy): Bacteria > Bacteroidota > Bacteroidia > Bacteroidales > FEN-979 > CAIRDP01. The sequence goes on from JBAXBP010000010.1 coordinate 19,137, forward strand.
CAGGTTTATGTCAGGCTGGGTACTCATATAAGGGAATTAGTTTTGATTTCTTGAAATGGACTTTGGTTAGGGGAGAAAAAAAATCTTGGTAACCCATGCTTTCAGGCTTGTAACCTGCAGGATGTTTTAGCAAGAATAATTCTTAACAGCCAAGCTTATGCAGCTTTTGCAGTTAATCCGATTGCTTCTGCATACTTCAGGTATGTTTCAACAGAGGCAACGACTACCCTTGCTTCAATTGCAAGCAGTTCGATACCTACTAATGATACTCTTACCCATGCGTCAACAACAACACCTTTGTCAAGAATACGGTCGATAACCTCAACGAGGCTGGATGAACCGATGGTTTTTTCTACTGCCATTTGTTTAATCTCCTATTATTTGTTTGTGTTTACCGTGCTTACGTGAGGGACGGCTTACCTCTAATGCAATAAGACTATGCAAAGGGCGGGCCACAAATTCATGCGAATGTATAAACCGGCCTGCGCGGGCATGTAACAGGCTGAATAACAGAAATAAAAAAACTAATTATTTTTTTGAAAGAAGAAATCTTTATACAGGTATGTGGGAAAGGGCTTGCGTTATTTATAAAAAAAACGCGTAGTTACGTGAAAACGCGTATGATTTTAAACAGAAAATTTGCCAGGAAAAGCGGGGATTTACCTATTCGGCATTAATTACATTGGTAATATCATACTTCTTCATTTTGCGGCTCAGGGCATCACGGTGGATCCCGAGTGCGTCAGCTGCGGCCTGCTGGTTGAAGCCTGCATCCCTGAGCGCCTTTTGTATAAGCAGGATCTCGTTGGTTTTCAGGTTGACCGATTTGGTACGCTCATGCGGGCCGGAGCCTGCAGCCGGCCTTAAAGGAAAATCATGGAGCCCCAGGGTATTCCCTTTACAAAGAATGATGGCTCTTTCGGCCATATTTCTGAGCTCCCTCACATTCCCCGGGAAATCATATGCCTGCAGGGCCGGTAAAACATCCTTTGAAATACGTATCCCGGGCTTGTTAAACCTCGTTGAAAAAATATCCACAAAGTGGGTCAGCAGTGGTTTGATATCTTCAGGCCTTTCCCTAAGGGCAGGTATATGGATATGCAGGGTATTAAGACGGTGAAGCAGATCGAGCCTGAACTTTTTCTTTTCAACGCCTCTGTTTATATCATGATTGGTTGCTGAAATGATCCTGAAGTCGGTGCGGATAGTGTTGGTATCACCTACCCGTGTGATCACCTTTTCCTCGGTAGCCCGAAGTATTTTTGCCTGAAGGCTCAGAGGCATATCTGCAATTTCATCAAGAAACAGGGTCCCCTGGTGGCAAACTTCGAAGAAGCCCATTTTATCGTTTATGGCGCCGGTAAAGGAGCCCTTTTTATGGCCAAAAAATTCGCTTTCGAGAAGTGACTCGGTAATGGCGCTGCTGTTAACGGCACAAAAAATATGATCTTTCCGAGGACTTGAGTAATGAATGATCCTTGCAATATTTTCTTTCCCGGTACCACTCTCACCGGTGATCAGAACGTTGGCATCGGGATATTTCGAGGCGGTTATGGCTTGTTCGAAAACTTCCTGGATCTGATGACTGATGCCGATGAACTGCCTGTCAATTTTTTCTTCAAGGGTTTTTGAGATAAGGGAGTTCCGTTCTTCCATCTGCTTCAGCTTCCTGTTCATCTGAAGGTATTTCTGTGTGCGTTCGATGGCGATCTGTATGTCGATATACCTGAAAGGCTTGCGTAAATAATCGAAAGCCCCGTAACGCATGGCCTTGATCACGGTATCCATATCACCGTGAGCCGAAATTATTATGACTTCCATGGCAGGGTATTGAACTCTTACCTCTTTCAGTACATCCAGGCCATTCACCCCGGGGAGGCGTACATCAAGGATCAGGAGGTCAATGGTATGCGTGCTTAGTATGTTCTTACCTTCTTCTACGGTATTCGCCTCAAATGACTCGTATTCGGAGCCCTGGAAAAAACCATTCAGCTCTTCAGTGAATTGCTTCTCATCATCAAGGATCAGGAGTGTAATCTTGTCGGGAATTGTCATATTAATTTTTCCTTTTCGAGCTTAAAAGTAGTTTTATTTTTGTTCCTTGTGATGGTTCACTGGTGATTTCAATGGCCCCGCCCATGTCCTTTATGATCTGATAGCAAATCGATAATCCGAGCCCGGTCCCCTTCCCTTCCTCTTTTGTTGTGTAGAAAGGAAGTATTAAATTGTTGATGTCTTCGTTCAGTATGCCAATCCCATTGTCGGTAACTTCAATGATTATAAGTTCCTTTTCCTGGTATGATTTGATCCCGATGATCATTTTATAATTCTCATCCTGCTTGTTTTTCTTTTCGAGCACAGCATCTTTGGCATTTACCAGGAGATTAACGATAACTTGTTCAAATTTCAAGGTATTACCTGAAATCTGGGAAATCTCACGTTCGAGATTCAGATTAAGCCTGATCGCAAGATGCTTAAACTGTTCAACCATCATTGAAACAGCATTTTCAATAGTCAGATTGATATCAAACATCGTGAGAATATAATCATCGTTGTTTCTCGAAAAGGCCCTTACATGATCTATGATGTTCTTGATCCTGATTATATTTTCAAAGATCTTGTCGGATTTTAATTTAAGAAAGTCATACGTGATTGAATCAACTTTTGCTGCATCGAATAATATCTTATCCATTACCATCGAAATGATATTTAGCGGCTGGTTGATCTCATGTGCAATGCCTGAAGCCATTTCACCAAGGTTTGCCATCCGGTCGGCATGGATCTGCTTTGCTTCCATTTTCTTGCGCTGGGAAATATCGCGCATGATGAACATGAATGAGATGGGCACCCCGTTTATGCCCTGTATTAAAGTGGCGCTGACCTCACTGGCAAACAAATTTTGATTTTGCTTTCTTACCTTCAATTCAATGTTTTGAACCAGTCCGTCATTCATGGTCTTATCAATAATTTCCCGGATGACGGTTTTTTCATCAGACGGCAGGAACCTGAGCAGGTTTTTTCCTACCAGTTCTTTTTTTGCATTGGCACCAATCATCTCAAGCCCGATATCCGAAACCTCCATTATGGTGCCTTTGAGATCGGTCAGAAAAATCCCATCAGGTGAAGCATTGATCAGGGTCTTGTATTTGTCTTCGCTGATTTTAAGGGATTGTTCGATATGAATACGGCGGGTTATATCAGTTACATTCATCAGGCATTGCTGTCCGTTATTGACTGAAATACCTTCAATATGTACATGTGTTTGGTGATTGCTGTTGGTTTGGAGCACCAATTCACATATTTCCTTGGTTTTCCCTTTAAAAACATTTCGGAAAAAACTATCGAAAACAGGCAGGGAATTCTTTGTAACAAAAACCCCAAACTGTGAGCCAGTCGCCTCACTACGTGTCTTGTCAAGCATCCTGGATGCGCTATGGTTCAGCTCAAGAATTTCCATTGACGAGGAAAGGATAAAATACCCGATAGGGGCAAAATCGTATAGTTCCGAGTATTTCTGGGTGGCGACTTCAGCATTGATTAATGTCTGGCTGAGCTCTTCATTCTGCAATTTCAGTTCGATCTGATGATTTCTTAAAGATTCTTCCAGTTCAAGGCGCTTGGTGATATCCTTGGTAAAGCCAAGAAACCGTGTTCCCGAAAGTTTGACGGCTTCAACAGACCACCATCGTATAGATCCGTTGTGATGTTTGAACGACAGCTCACCTAGTGCATTTCCTGTTTCTATCAGTTTTGAGAAATGAGCCAGGCCGTCTTTGATAGAATTTTCGCCAAGAATATCCGAAAATGACATTTTTAAAAGCTCATTCGCTGAAAAGCCGGTTATCCTGCATGCCGCAGCGTTAACTTCAATATATTTCCCTGTTTCATCCGTAATAAAAACACCGTCGGGGGCACTGTCAACATAGCTCCTGTATTTTTCTTCGCTGGCTTTTAGAACGACATGTACCCTTTTCAGTTTATCTGTCGCTGATTTCAGCTTTAAATTTTGTTCAACGATATGTTGTTTTTGCTGGAATAATTCCAGGAAGATCTTCACCTTGCTGATCAGGATACGCGAGGAGAAAGGTTTGAGAATATAATCAACAGCTCCGTACTTATAACATGCATCAACCAGTACATCATCGTTTGACTGACCCGTTATGAAAATAATAGGGATGGTTTCACCTTTCCTTTCAGCCTGTAACCTCCTGGCAAGTTCTACTCCATCCATCTCAGGCATACGGATATCAAGCAGGGCTAATGCTATCTCCTTCCCCCTGATCATTGATAAAGCCTCCTTGCCCGATTGTGCCAGGATGAGAGTGGCATCCTGGTGTTCAAGCACCATGGTGTATATTTCCAGCATATCCCTGGCGTCATCAGCAATAAGGATATTGGGCTTTAATTGTCCTTTCATGAAAATAGTTTAAGCTTTCCTGTTTTTAAATGCTGTTGGATTAACTTCTCCAGTTCATCTTTATTAATGGGTTTTGCTATGTAATCGTTGCAACCTGCTTCCAATGCCTTTTCTCTGTCGCCTGCAAGAGCATAGGCTGTTTGAGCAATGATGATAAGACTTTTATTGAATTGACGGATTAGCCGGGTGGCTTCCAATCCACTGATATCGGGCATCCTTATATCCATCAGAACCAGGTCCAGGCCCTGATTATTGCGGCATTCCTCTATTGCCTCCGCACCGGTTGCTGCATGAAAAAGCTCATGGTTGTTGTTTCTGAGTATGCTGGATATAAGGAAATCGGATGTCTCATCGTCTTCGGCAATAAGAATTTTCAGGTTTTTAATATGTCCCGATCCCTCTTTTGCCTGAAGAATATCCGGATTATTGGTTTGAACCCGATTTTCGGTAAGGTATGGAATGGTGAAATAAAATGCCGAACCCTGGCCTTCTTCACTGTCAACCCAGATTTTCCCGCCCAGCATTTTCATAGGCTTTCGAAATGGATAATCCCAGGCCAGTGCCTTCAAAAGTTCTGGTAAGCTGTTTGCCACCTTGCCGGAACCGTTCAAAAATAATTTTCTTTTGAGCGCTGCTTACTCCAATGCCTGTATCTTTTACAAAAAATTCAAGGAACTCATCTTTTTTTGTATATCCGAATTCTATGGAACCTGAATGAGTAAATTTAATTGCATTGTTAACCAGGTTAGTCAGAATGGCATATAATTTCTCGTTATCTGTTTTGATAATGGATTGTATAGATGGCAATGGGCTTTTACAGGAAAAATGAATCCCTTTCTGATTTGCCTTTTGTCTGAAGAAATTATAAATGTCTTCAATTTTCTCATTGACATTCGTCACTGAAATGTTTGCTCCCATTTGACCAGCTTCTATCTTCGAGATGTCAATAATATCATTGATGATGTGTAGCAAGCGGGTTCCGCTTCTCTGAATAACACTGATATACTTTTCCTGCTCCTCTCCCGATAATTTTGGTTCTTTAAGTAATTCGGCAAACCCGAGAACGCCGTTCATGGGTGTTCTGATTTCATGGCTCATATTGGCGAGGAACGCTGATTTAAGGTGGTCGCTTTCTTCAGCATGTTCTTTGGCTTTGAGCAATTCCAGTTCAGCCAGCTTATGATCGGTAATGTCGATAAAGGCTTCCAGTATTGCTTTTTGTCCGTTAAACATCATACCGGTATGGTAGATCTCGAAAGTTTTGCCGCCCAGCACACCATTGGTTTCATAGGTTTTTGTTTCGCCAATGGTAATACCTGAATGCAAAGGGCAATGGGAACATTGTTTTTTATCATCCCGGTACAATTCCCAGCATTTTTTCCCCAGAGCGCCTTCCCCGAAACCCTGTTTCATAGTGTCGCTCAGGAAGAGAACATTGCCTTCCCCATCCACTATATGCATTCCAAACGGGATGGTTTGCAACAGCGATCTGTTGAATTCATTCGTTGAACGAAGCGTTTCTTCAGCCTGCTTGCGCCCGGTGATATCGGATATTACCCCGATGAGACCCACGATATCTCCCTTGCTGTCGGTAATTGCATCCGCACGTTCATAGGCAGGAAATATTCTGCCTGTTTTTGTCACCATCTCTAATTCACCCGACCAGGGCAGGCCTCGCTTAATATTTTCGAATATTTCTTTGGCAACCTCCGGGTCTCTGACGCGCGCCATACCACCGCCGGCCTCCTCCAGTTCTTCGGCTGTTGCGAAACCAAATAATTCGGATAATGCCCTGTTGTGATAAATATGGCGACCACTGGTATCTGAAATCCCGATTGCATCGCTCGCAGATTCAACTGCTTTTTTTACCATGAGTAATTGCGCTTCTGCCCGTTTGTAGTCAGTGATATCAACCGCAGTGACCAGGCATTTTTCTTTACTCTTATCGGCTATACCTGAAAAGTGCAGATAAACCGGCAGATTAATATCTGATGAAAGGATTATTTCACAGGTTTCTGTGGTTTTACCAAAAAACACTTTTTGGAGAAAGATATTGAAGATTGGTATTGACAAATCTGAAATAAAGAAGCCCAACGGACGGTTTATTAAATGTTCTCGATGCTTACCCAGCATTTGAGATGCCTTCAGGTTTAATTCAATGATTGCACCACTTTGTGAAAGTGTAAAATAACCTGAAGGCGCAAAATCGTATAATACGGTATATTTATCAGCAGCAAGTTCAGCCCGATCTTTTGAAAGCCTTAGTTCCTCGTTCTGCAATTCCAGCTCTAACTGGTGAACTTCGAGCTCATGAATAAGTTTCAAAGTTTCGGTTTCTGAAAGCTGCGAACTTGTTTTCGGGGACTTGTCTTTAAGCAAAGATTCGGCTTTCTGGCGAAGGGACCTGGATCCTGGTTTTTTCTCTTGTTTCATGGCGTTAGGCAATAGGCAATAGGCAATAGGCAATAGGCACTAGGCCCTATTGCCTAATTGCCTGATAAAACACTGGATAACCCTCATACCAGCTGCCAGGTACACATTGCTGATGAACTCGACATTGATTTTTTGGCCATGGGCTGTCTCAAGCGGCAGGTTTTCATAGCGGACCAACTCCGTTTGCTGCAGTTCCTGGAATTTGTCTTTATTCGCCACGATATCTTTGAGGAATCCTATTTCCCAGATTGCTTTTTCAAGGAATTGTTCTTTTGAGTATCCAAGCAGCTCAATTAAAAATGGATTTACATCATTGATCTGTCCGGTTTCTGCATCAAGGATGAGGATCCCGTCTTTGGCTGATTCAAAAAGCCTGCGGTATCGGGTTTCCGAAATGGTCATTGCCTGCTCGGCCTGCTTTGCTACGGTTATGTCGGTAAACGTAATAACCACACCGTCGATGCGGTCGTCGAGGGTGCGGTAAGGCATTATCCTCACATTAAACCACCGGTTGTTATGAGTTGTAATAGCCTTTTCAACAGATATAAGCGTTCTAAGCACCTGCCTGGCATCAGTGTCAATCCCTGGGTAATCGAGATCGGTAACCAGGTCGGTAAACGGCCGCCCGATATCCATAGAACGCAGTTTAATGATATTGGTGACCTGGTCGGTAAACCTGCGGATATTCAAATCCTTGTCGAGGAAAAGGGTTGCTATCTCGGTGCTGTTAAGCAGGTTTTTCATATCGTCGTTTGCCCGCAGATAGTCGCTTACCTTGCTTTGAAGCTCCGCATTAACCGTTTGCAATTCTTCATTCAGGCTTTGCATCTCTTCCTTGGAAGTGGTAAGCTCCTCGTTGGTTGATTGCAATTCTTCGTTGGTCGACTGCAGCTCTTCGTTGGTCGATTTCAGTTCTTCCTGGGATGTCTGCATCTCTTCCCTGGTGCTTTTCAGGTCTTCATAACTCCGCTGCAGTTCACGCTCCAGATCCTTTTGCCTGGGGGATAGCCTGCGTTTTCCTGTTTTAGGTTCATGGTCATCCTGCTCAACCACAGCAGGAATATCTGTAAATATTACGATCACCATGCCTCTTATGGAATCAGGGTTTTCGATACGCTGAACCGTAACATCGGCAAAAGAAGTTCTACCATTGCTATCTATAATAACATTGCGAACAACAACCGGGTCAAAATTTTGCAGGGCCTTGCGCAAGGCCACAGGCAGCACATCGCGCAATCCCAGACGCGCCATGGCAAAAATGTTCCAGTTTGCCTTGCCTGCAACAGGTTCAAGGTATTTTCCTATATGTCCTGTCATGTACAATATATCACCAGTGGCATTAACAAGAGCACTGGCAGGGGCAAATTTCTGCAGCAATAGCTGGTCGGTAAGGAACTGGATGTTTTCAACATGCTTGGCCGGAGTTTTAATATCTGTCTTTGCGATTTTTTTAGTGTGAAAGGAGCTTGGGAAGTCCAGCAGTTCGGAAGGCTGGTAGGTTCCCGAGCGTTTAAATATTTTACATTTAGCATCTATATCTTCAAACCCTTCTTTAAAATTCCCCAGGGTTTCGGCGGTACCGAGTACCATTATACCCCCTGGATTAAGACTGTAATTAAACAGGGCGATCACTTTTTTCTGTAATTCAGCCTCCATGTAGATGAGCATATTACGGCAGGTCAGTATATCGAGTTTGGTGAAGGGAGGATCTCTGATCACATTCTGATTTGCAAACACCACCATTTCACGTATCGCGGTACTGAGGCGGAAGCCTTCAGGTTCAACAGTGAAAAACTTGCTTAAACGCTCAGGCGACACATCCGCAGTAATATTTGAAGAAAACACACCTCTGCGTGCTATCTCAATGGCATCCAGGTCAAGATCAGTGGCAAATATCTGCAGGCTTAAGTTTTTTTGATTCCTGATGGTCTCCGCCGCTTCTTTAAACACCATGGCCAGTGAATAGGCTTCCTCACCGGTGGAACATCCGGTTACCCAGGCGCGCAGAACATAGCCATTTGGCAATTCTTCAAATATGGAGGGAAGAACATCCTTTTTGAGCATTTCCCAGACTGAAGCATCCCTGAAAAAACTAGTGACGCCTATAAGCAGTTCTTTGAACAGGATCTCAACCTCTTTTGGATTTTCCTGTAAAAAGCGTACGTAGTTGGCTATCTTGTCGATCTGGTGAACGCCCTTGCGCCTTTCGATGCGGCGGAAGAGTGTATTTTTCTTGTACAGCGAAAAGTCGTGGCCTGATTGTTCGCGAAGCAGGATGATGATTTTGTCGAGGTTGCTTTGGTTTTTACTGTCAATATCAGGATCAGGTGGAACCATTGGAATAAACTTAAGGTAAGTCAGCAGTTTGGACGGCAAGTCCTGGGCAGGCGCCACGATATCGGCAGCTACGGCTTCGCTGGCGCTTCGGGGCATACCGTCGAATTTGGCAGAGGCAGGGTCCTGAACCAGCACTATGCCGTTTTGTTCCTTGATGGCTTTCAAACCCAGGCTTCCGTCGGAGCCCATTCCCGAAAGAATAATGCCTATGCTTTTTTCATGCATATCAGCGGCCAGGGATCTGAAGAAAATGTCGACAGGCAAACGCAGCCCCCGCGATTCAACCGGATCGAACAAATTCAAGGCGCCGTTAAGTATCGACAGGCTCTTGTTGGGAGGTATAACGTAAACGCAGTTCGGCTTCACTTTAAGGCTGTCGCTTGCCTGTAATACCTTCATGGGGGTGATCCGCTGCAAGAGCTCGGGCATGATGCCGACGTGATTAGGGTCGAGGTGCTGAATGACCACGAAAGCCATTCCGCTATCCTTAGGCATATTGCTGAAAAATTGCTCTAATGCTTCCAGACCGCCCGCCGAGGCGCCTATACCTACAATGGGAAAATGAGTTTGCCCGGCTTCTGCCGGTTTGATCTTTTTAGTGCTCATTGATGCTGTTTTTTTTGAATCTCAACACTTTGCAACACTATAAAGGTACTCCAAATTCGAACGGCCTCCAAATTATTCAAAAATAATCAGCAGAGGTAGTTTCACCCTGGCAGCGGGAATTCAAAGATCAAAAGGAAATTTCCGGTTTCCTGCAGAGCCTATTTTTTCATGAAGAAAGTATGGAATGAGGAATCCTGCTGTTCTGAAAAGTAGTCAAAACCTGCCGCTTCCATCTTTTCAATCATCGGAACAGGAGGGAAAGGGGTTATGATTTCGAAAATCTCCCCAATGCCAAGGGTGGCTGAATCTTTCATCACCTGTTCCAGGGGATGGATGCCTGAAGCCAGCAGAGGCCTGGCATCCAGGGAAATTTTAATATTGGCTTTATTGAGCCATACCGGTGTTTCCATAATTCAGAATTCTTTGTTCATTTTCAAGTTTGCGTTTTGCGGTGAGGTCCTGCGACACCTCGAGGGTTCCCAGGTACTCGCCTTTTTCACTGCGAAGGGCAAAATATTCAATATGGATGAATTTCTCCTGCATCTGTATCCAGAACGGGGCCGAATCGGCATGCCCGCTCTTAAAGTCGCTGATGATCTTGTCAACAATATGCACACTCGAAGGCGGATGGCACATACGCACATCCCGGCCCAGGATGGCCCTGTTGCGGTCGAATATCCTTTCCTTGCCCTGGGTGAAGTATTTAACCTTATCGTTACGGTCCACGAAAGTGAGGTCCACGGGCAATGAATTAAGGACAGCCATCAGTTCCTCCACGCTGAATTTCCCGCTGGGAAGACTGATGTTCCCGTCATCGGCCGAACACTGCTCGCTGAGTTGTACGCCCCCGGGCTTCCATTCGATGGCAGGATCGTAAAGGCAGTAGCCGATCTCGTTGGTCTGGCGGTAAATATCATACCAGTCTGCATCGCTCAACTTATCCATGGTCATGGGAAGCAGTATCTCCTCCTCCTTCATGATCATATCGGTAATAGCTTTGGCTGCAGGTTTAAGGTGGACATCAACGATAAACTTCACCTGGTCAGGATCATTGTAAGAAGCCGATGACAGGCTTTCCAGTGCGTTCTTCAGCAGGGCCCTGGTCTCGTCATGCTTGCCCCACATCACTTTGGGAGGACCGGTAATCCCGTATTTTTCAAGAAACGGGAACAAGAGGTTTTCCTTGCGGCGGTAATGCTTGTCAACATCCATCAGGCTGTTGAAAAGCGCTTTCAGCTTGTTATAAAATGCAACAGGGCCGATACCTGCATAAAGTTCTTCAACCTTGTCGAACAGTTCGTTCAGTTTTTTTACTACAGCTTCCAGTTCCCTGTTTTCCCTTTGAAAGGTATCGACAGGATGTCCGGGAGGGACTATACGCATTCCCGAGAGGTCGATGCTTCCTTCCAGCGCCTGGGTATGCACGTCGCACAGCCTGAGCACTTCACTCTCGGGAAGTCCTTCGGATATCAGCTCCTGTTCAACTTCCACCACTTCCCCGTAAGGGATTTTCGCCATCAGTGCGACCAGGCGTTTTTTCACTTCTTCGGGAGCACTCCCTTCGTGGAGTTCGAGTATCATGTGCTTGAGCAGTTCTTTCCTGCCCGATGAATTGCTTATCGGCTCGCTCATGGCTTTAACCTTTGATCATTGTGAGTATCATCTTGAAACGCTCTGTTGCATTCACTGCATGGGGTATGCCTGCCGGCATAACGATGGTGTCGCCTGCACCAAGATCGTGAGGAATATTGTCGATGACAATCTCCGCCCGGCCTTCAATTACCTGTGCCATTGCGTCGAAAGGAGCCGAATGCGTGCTCAGCCTCTGGCCCTTGTCAAAGGCAAAAAGTGTCACAGTCCCCACAGAGCGGTCGATAACACGCTTGCTGACTATCCCGTCGGTAGAATATTCCACGCTTTCGGGGAACCGGAACTTTGTGCCCGGATCAAAAATGTTCTTTGTTTCCATTGTGATGTCTGTTATTTATACAATTCATTTTAAGTGCTTTGAAAAGGATGCGGGATGCAGGATCCAGGTTCTTTATCCTGCATCCCGCATCTTTCTTTTCTCCCTTATCCAATGTGCAAGTGAAAGGACAGGGTGTTTTAATATCATCCTGGGCCCCGCATAGTGCATGACTTTTTTGATTTCCTCCCTCATCAGGGGGCTGTAACAATGAACCTTACATTGCTGACATACAGGCTTATCCATCCCATTCACACATTGTTCAATACGTTTCAGCGCATATTCATTCAGGTCCCGGCACCTGCCGCACAATTCTTTGCTTTTATGAACAGACCTGCAGTAGATCCCGATCATTGCGGTAATCGTCTTTTTCTCAAGTTCATTGCCGCCTGCAATGCTTCCGTCTTTGTTCTTTTTTATTCCATCAGCCATGCTCTGAAAATCTGCATGAAATAATTAGGTACCCGAATGCGCAAATATACGAATATTTCACTTTGGTCGGGGGAAAAGTGAGAAATAATTTAATTTCTTTCTGCGGATGAGGGAGCGGGGGGATGAAGGATGCAGGATGCGGGATGCGGGATATTGGACATCTTGCATCGGCACTCAGCGCCAGCATCCTGAAAACTGCATCGGCAGCACGCAGTTCGGCCCCATCTTGCGTGTTAATACTCAGACTGGAGAAATTTGCGGAATTACGATTATTCATCCCCTCAAAAGGACAATCAGTTCATTCAGGAAAAAGTCATTCAAAAAAGAGGTCACAGGAAAACGATCAGGAAATCTCAGACATCGCGTTTCCTAATCCCTGGTCATCCGGTATAGTCACGCGGAACCTTTTCGGGCCAGCGCTGGCGTGCAATTTTCCTTACCTGCTGAAAAAGGGCTTCCCTGAGGGTGTCAACATGGATCTTTTCTGTAGCGGAGATAAACAGGGACACATTATCGCCTTTGGCCATCCAGATCTTCTCAAGTTCTTGAAGGCTGAGGTTTTTCCTGGTCGAAGGCAGGAGGTCATCGGCTTCTTTTTCATCGAAACGGTAAGCGTCGATTTTATTGAACAGCATGAGCACCGGTTTATCCGAGGCTTTGATATCGGTGAGAGTCTGCCTTACCACGTCGATCTGCTCTTCATGGCCGGGATGGCTGATATCGGCCACATGGACAAGGATATCGGCTTCCCTCACCTCATCGAGGGTTGATTTGAAAGATTCAACAAGGGTATGTGGCAGTTTCCTGATGAACCCGACAGTATCGGACAGCAGGAAAGGCTGGTTGTCGATCACCACTTTGCGCACGGTGGTATCCAGGGTGGCAAATAATTTGTTTTCGGCAAACACATCCGATTTGCTGAGAAGGTTCATTACGGTGGATTTGCCTACATTGGTATAGCCCACCAGGGCCACGCGTATCATATCCCTCCGGTGTTTTCTCTGTGTGGATTTCTGCTTGTCTATCTCTTCCAGTTTATCCTTCAGCAATGATATCCTGGCGCGGATATGCCTGCGGTCGGTCTCGATCTCCTGCTCCCCGGGCCCCCTTAAGCCAATGCCTCCCCTTTGTTTCTCAAGATGTGTCCATCGCCTGGTAAGCCTTGGAAGAAGGTATTCATATTGTGCCAGTTCAACCTGGGTCTTTGCATTCGAAGTCTTGGCCCGTTTGGCAAAAATGTCAAGAATAAGATTGCTCCTGTCGATGATACGGCATTTAAGTTCCTGTTCTATATTTCGTATCTGGCTTGGGGTGAGTTCATCATCAAACACGGCCATATCTGCCTTATGTGATTCTATCCATTCACGGATCTCAGCAAGCTTGCCGCTGCCGACATAAGTCCTGGGATCGGGATACTCCAGCTTTTGTACAAATTTCTTCAATGCTATACCTCCTGCCGTGTCGACAAGAAAAGCCAGCTCATCAAGGTATTCCATGGTGCGTTCCATATCCTGGAGCCTGGTGGCCGCTCCCACAAGTACCGCTGTTTCTTTTACCGTGGCTGTATCAAGCATGGATCAATAATTCTGTATGGTAAATTTTTTATAAAGATTATATTTGTCGTTACAATAAGATGCATGCAATAAAGTTTTGTTCAGACTGATATCAGCCATGCCACGCCTTAGAAATCTTACCATTCTCATCGTCTCTGCACTGCCCCTGCTGTGTTTCTCTCAGAACGGAAGCAGCGCACCTTTAATGCTGAAGGGCGATACCCTGGCATACACCCTTGCCCAGTTCGAGAAGCAGTTTCTCGACAGCAACCTTCAGCTGCTTTCGCAAAAGTATAACATTACCGAGAACGAAGCCTATATTAAACAGGCAAAGATCTGGGATCAGCCTATGATGACCTTCGAACATGTATTGTACAACCCTGAGCGTAAAACCTTTTTCGAGATCGGCGACAGCAGCGAGTCTTCAGCCCAGGTTCAACAGCTACTGGTGATAGGGAGCAAGCGTTCAAAGCTGGTTTCGATGGCAAAGACCACAACAGATATTGCAAAATACCAGTATTTTGACCTTATGCGCTCGCTGAAAGTGCAGTTGAGGTCGGCATTTTACAATACCTGGTTTCTCCTTGAACAGACCAGGGTGTATGATACTGAGATCGGCAGGCTCAGGGATATCATCAGGGGTTACGACCAGCTTTATCCAAAGGGACTTGTTTCACTGAAGGAACTGGTCAGGGTCAAAGCCCTGTTGCTTTCCATGGAAAGCGAAAGGCTTGGCATCCGTGCTCATCTTGCCGAAAACCAGGGCACGCTTAAAGTCCTTGTCAACGATAAAAGCCGGGTTTTCATTCTTCCTGTGCCGGATCCCGCTGCTTACCGGGATTTCAGCCCAGGGAAATACAGTCTTTCGGCACTGGCAGATACAGCCTCGAAGAACAGGTATGACCTGCTCATCTATGAGCAGAAGATGAAGTATGCAGAAACCGACCTGGTTTACCAAAGACTGGTCAATGTACCTGACCCGACTTTATTCCTCGGCTGGGACCAGAACGGATCCTTTGTCCACAATTATAATTATATAGGGCTCAGCTTTAATATGCCATTCTGGGACAGGAACAAAGGAAACGTACTTGCGGCAAGGGCCCGTATAGCGGAAAGCCAGGCCGATTACAGGAATTACAGTATACAGGTATACAACGACCTGGCAGAGGACCTTGGAAAACTCTCGGAGATCGATAAGGTCTATAAAAATATTGACGCAGGCTTCAGTAATGACTTTTCGAGGATTATCCTGAAAGCCGAAGAAAGTTATCTGAAAAGGGAGATTGGCCTGCTCGAATTCATCGATCTGTACCAATCATACAAGGATTCCAGGTTGCAGTACCTGCAGCTCGAAAACGACAGGATCAATGCCATCGAGAATCTCAATTATGTGGTAGGGACCAATCTCAAATAGCGAGATAGCGAGGTAGCGAAAGAAATAGCGAAATAGCGAAAAGCGAAAGGCGAAATAGGTTATAAGTTAGGAGTATGAAGCAGTTTAAAGGTGTTAAATTTCTAATCTTGCTGCTGGCAACTGCATTTGCCTGGGGTTGTGGCGGCAGGGAAGAGAAAACCGGTCAGGAAAACCAGGAGATGCTTGGTGATGTCTTGAGTAAACTTATCCAGCTGGATACTGTTAAAATTGAAGAGGTCCGGAATGAGATCCTTCTTACAGGGAAGATCACTTTCGATGAAAACCATCTTGCAAGGATATCTCCGATGAGCGGGGGAATGATAGAGTCGATGAAAGTTGAAGTTGGGGACCATGTAAAGAAAGGACAGGTACTGGCTGTCATCCGCAGTATAGAGACGGCCGAATATTCGAACCAGTATACAACAGCCCTTTCCAACTGCGAAATAGCCCGGAAAAACGCAGAACTCACCCAGGAGATGTACAAGAACGGGCTTTCATCCGAAAAGGATTACCTGACCTCACAGCAGGAACTGGTAAAAGCCAATGGGGAACTAAGGAGGATCAAGGAAATATTTTCAATTTACGGTGACGAGACGGCAAAAAATTATACTGTAAGAGCTCCTATAGATGGTATAGTTGTTGAACGCAACGCTACCCAGGATATGGTTTTTCGTGTTGAGGACGGGCAGAATGCATTATTCACCGTGGCTGACCTGAAGTATGTCTGGGCCGTGGGCAATGTCACCGAATCAGATATACCGGATGTTCAGCCAGGCTACCTGGCCAGGGTAACCACGGTTAGTTATCCCGACAGGGTGTACGACGGGACCATATCCAGGATCATGAATGTGATTGATTCCACATCAAAGGTTATGAAAGTGAGGATTGAACTTGCCAATCCTGATTACCTGCTCAAGCCTGAAATGTTCGCGAATATTACAGTTTATTATAAAGAGGGAAAAAAATCCATGGCATGCATCCCTTCTGAATCCATCATCTTCGATAAGAACAGGTATTTCGTCATGGTGTTCCATGGCAAAGGGCATGTCGAAACCCGTGAGGTTGAAGTGTACCACCCGGTTGGCGGCCGGACTTACATAGAATCCGGGTTGAAACCCGGGGAGCTGGTTGTATGCAAGAATGCACTGGTCGTTTACAATGCCCTTAACAGCTAGCAGGTATGAACAGGTTTATCAAGGACATACTTGGATTTTCACTGAAGAATAAGTTTTTCATTCTTTTTGCAACACTTGTCATTGTTGTCATAGGTATTATCAGTTACAGGGATATCCCCATTGAAGCTTTCCCTGATGTAACCAACACCCGGGTTATCATCATTGCCCAATGGCCGGGCAGGAGCGCCGAGGAAATAGAAAAATTTGTAACAGTCCCCCTTGAGATCGCCATGAATTCGGTACAGGGAAAAACCGATGTAAGGTCGATTACGCTTTTCGGCCTGTCGGTGGTGACCATCATGTTCGAGGACGAGGTCAAGGATGCTTTTGCCAGGCAGCAGGTAAACAACCTGCTGGGAAACGTAACCCTTCCCGAGGGCGTGGAGGCGGGGGTGGAACCTCCGTACGGGCCCACCGGTGAGATATACCGTTATACCCTATACAGCAGGTACAGGTCTGTTAAGGAACTAAAGACCATACAGGACTGGGTGCTCGAGAGGCAGTTCAAGTCGGTGGCCGGCATAGCCGATGTGGTAAGTTTTGGAGGGGAGGTTAAGGCATACGAGATCAGCATTGACCCGCTTCTCCTTGAACAGTATGATATATCTCCACTGGATGTTTACCAGGCTGTCAACAAGAACAATATCAACGTGGGAGGCGATATCATTGAAAAGAACAACCAGGCATACGTGGTAAGGGGCATTGGACTGATAACCGGGATGAAGGACATGGAGAACATCATAGTCAAATACATCCAAGACGTCCCCATCCTTGTGAAAAATGTGGCTACTGTGAGAGAAACCTGCCTTCCCAGGCTGGGACAGGTGGGCCGCGATCTCAACAACGATGCTGTTGAAGGCATCATAGTGATGAGAAAAGGGGAGAACCCCAGCAAAGTGATCAAAGGCGTCAAAGCCAAGATAGCACAACTGAACGAAAAAATACTTCCTTCGGATGTAAAAATAGTCCCCTTTTACGACCGCGAAGACCTGATACATTTTACAACAGGTACCGTACTGCACAACCTTATTGAAGGCATAGTCCTTGTAACGGTCATTGTTTTTCTTTTTATGGCTGACTGGAGGACTACGGTGATAGTTTCGGTCATTATCCCGCTGGCTTTGCTGTTTGCCTTTATAGGCCTTCACCTGATGGGGATGTCGGCAAACCTGCTCTCCATGGGAGCCATCGATTTCGGGATCATCATAGACGGGGCTGTGGTGATGGTCGAAGGCCTTTTCGTGGTCTTTGACAGGAAAGCAAAAACTATCGGTATGCCGGCTTTCAACCTGCTTGCAAAATCGGGAATTATTCGTGAGGCGGGTACCGACATGGCCAGGGCTATATTCTTTTCAAAGCTGATCATAATCCTTTGCCTGATGCCTATTTTCTCTTTCCAGAAGGTGGAAGGTAAAATGTTCTCACCTCTTGCCTGGACACTGGGATTTGCACTGCTTGGCGCCCTGATTTTCACCTTGACCCTGGTGCCTGTGCTTATCAGGCTGATGCTGAATAAGAATGTAAAGGAAAAGCATAACCCGGTTGTGGTCTTTATTGAAAAAACGGTGATGGCTGTATTTAATCTTTCATACCGCTACAAAAGGATAAGTCTCGGCATCGCGCTTTTCCTGGTCATCACTGGCTTTGCATCATTTAAATTCCTCGGAACCGAGTTCCTTCCCCAGCTAAACGAAGGATCGATCTACGTGAGGGCAAACCTTCCCCTGAGTATTTCACTCGAGGCAGCTGTGAAACTGAGCGGGGAGATGCGGGCGGTGTTCAGGAGTTTTCCCGAAGTGAAGCAGGTGCTTTCCCAGACAGGGCGCCCGAATGACGGCACAGATCCAACAGGTTTTTATAATGCCGAATTTCATGTTGACCTCTACCCAAAAAGCCAGTGGAAGAGGAATATTTCAAAGGAGGAACTGATTAGCGGGATGCAGCAGAAATTATCGGTGTTTCCCGGGATCAACTTTAATTTCTCTCAGCCTATTATGGATAATGTGGAAGAAGCTGTTTCGGGGGTTAAGGGCTCCATTGCCGTAAAGATCTTCGGGAATGACCTGAACGTGCTTGAAGACAATGCCGATACCGTTTACAAGGTACTTAGCAAAATTAATGGGATAGAAGACCTGGGGGTTATAAGGAACATTGGCCAGCCGGAACTCAGGATAGAACTGGATGACCGTAAAATGGCCCAGTACGGGGCTGCCACTGCCGACTGCCAGGCAGTGATCGAGATGGCTATCGGGGGTAAAGCCGCTACCCAGTTCTATGAGGGCGACCGCCGCTTCGACATCAGGATACGCTACAAGGATAGATTCAGGCAGAACGACCAGCAGATCGGGAACCTAAAGGTTCCGGCCATGAACGGCAAGCTGATCGCCCTGAAAGAACTTGGCAGCATACGCTATGTTACAGGCCCTCTCCTGATCTTCAGGGAGGAGAACCAAAGATTCATCGCCATCAAATTCTCTGTTAGGGGAAGGGATATGGGCAGTACGGTTAAAGAAGCAAGGGACAAAGTGGATTTGGTTTTAAAACTCCCGAAGGGAAGTGATATCAAATGGGCGGGTGATTTCGAGAACCAGCAAAGGGCCCAGGCAAGACTGGCGCAGGTGGTACCCATAAGCCTGCTTCTGATCTTCCTTGTGCTTTTCATGCTTTTCGGCAATGTGATAGATGCAGGGCTTGTCCTGACCAATGTGCCGTTTGCAATTATCGGTGGAATTGCTGCTTTGCAGGTCACAGGAGTGAATTTCAGCATTTCAGCAGGTATTGGCTTTATAGCCCTTTTCGGGATCTGTATACAGAACGGGGTGTTGCTCACCATGGTCATCAAGAAGAACCTGAGGGCCAGGATGCCATATGAAACAGCCATCAAGAGTGGTGTGGAATCAAGGATCAGGCCTATTGTCATGACAGCATTGATGGCCATGTTCGGATTGCTGCCTGCCGCCGTTTCAACCGGGATTGGTTCGGAAACCCAGAAGCCGCTCGCAATAGTCGTGATCGGCGGGCTTATCAGTGCCACCGCGCTTACACTGATCGTTTTCCCTCTTATTATTCACCTGGTTTACCGCAGGAGTCTTAAAGACAAATTGGAAAGGGGAGGCGAAAATATGCCGGAAGCAGTTACCTTTACAGGGTGATTCCATAATCCGTTTTAATTTAAATATTATGAAACGTATACTTTGGATAATCCTGTCCATCCCGCTGCAGTTGTTTTCGCAGGTCAATCCCCTGCATGACTATGATGTGCCCCAGGCGCTGATCTCCCAGACTTCAGTCCTCGCAGGCCAGGATTTCAGGGATTACCTGAAAGGCAGCGGGGAAATTTTCCTTGAGTACGGGTTCAGGAACCTTCTCGTGCAGGACCTGAGATGGAATACGGAGCATGTGATCCTTGAAGCCTATGAAATGATTGACCCAACCTCAGCCTACGGGATCTATTCAGTTTCAATAAACGGCTGCCTGACGAAAGACAGCCTCACCGGGTTCGACTGTTTCACAAGGGGTTGTTACCAGGCAGCATTCGGGAGGTTTTACCTGAAGATCACAACCGACGCCCCCTCATCTGGCGATAAGGAATTCTTCCCGGTTGTTGCAAGGAAATTCATGAGCAATAATCACGACACTATGTTTTCTTTACCGTCGGTTTTTGTCCAGGACCTGGTCCGGCGTTTCGGCCGTGATCCTTATTGCACAAAAGGGGTACTGGGTGTCAAGCATACACCGGTTCCCTGGCAGGACCTTTTCACCATGGTGAGAAATACCATGTTTGTGGTCATCCTTCCTTTCGAAAGAGATGTATATTTTGCCAGGATCAGTTTTACCGAGGAGAGTGATAAAATGACTTTCCTGCAGCGTGCCGGCATGATGAACGGGTTCAGCCCGGTCCCGAATATTACCACACCTGACGGCCTATACCGGGAATTCCGGCAGATCGATGATAAAAACATTTATTTCCTTGAATGCCAGCTGCCGTTCCCGATATCTTCCCTTGTTCCATGACCCTCAGATTCCTGCTGTTTTCAGCAATGTTAACTCTTGCTCTTGTCCTGCCGGCTGCGGGAATGGGAAACAGCCCGGGAGATACTCTGTCGAAAGCTGTTTCGCTTCAAAGGAACAAATCACAGAAATGCGATACATGTTGTCCACAGAAAGACCTTATTGATTTCTTTTTCAAAGGGAATAATCCATTCTACAACAAGCATGAAAAACGTTTCCGTTTTTTTGCAATACCGCTTATAGCTTACGATCCGGCAACCAGCGTTCAGTTAGGAGCCGGGGGCTCTTTCTCGCTTCAGCTGGGGAGCGCCGAAAACACCAAGCTTTCGGCGGGAGTGGCATCAGTGCTCTATACCCTCAACCAGCAGTTTTTCATACAGTACAAGGGAAACATCTATTTCCCGAACAATAAATGGCTACTTCAAAGCGACTGGAGGTTTTATTTATTCAATCTCCCGACCTACACCCTGGGTACAAATAACCAGGTTGCCATTCCCATGGTCCCCGGTTATAAAGCGGTACTTATCGACCCTTCGCTGAACGGGATCTATCCTATGGATTATAACTGGATAAGGTTCTACAACGTGCTGTCAAGGCGGTTGACTGAATCTATACATGTAGGGGTGGGATATCATATCGACATACATTATAATATTTCCGACGACAACCTGGTGATCCAGAACGACACCTTGTACAATACGCCGCATTTTGCATACAGCACACTGCATGGGTTCAATCCCGGCGGGTATATCACATCAGGGGTAAGTGCCAATTTTGTATACGATACCAGGGACGACCAGGTTAATGCCTATAGTGGTATTTTTGTAAACGTGAACTACCGTTACAACCCGACCTGGCTGGGAAGCAGTAAAAACAGTTCAAATTTATGGACTGAATTCAGGGCCTTCATCCCTCTTTCGCGCCGCTGCCCGAGGCATCTCCTGGCTTTCTGGTATTACGGTTCATTTCTTGTGAGCGGTGAACTGCCTTATCTTGACCTTATGAGCATTAGTTATGACCAGATGAATTCGTCGGGAAGAGGATATGCCCAGGGGAGGTACAGGGGCGAGGATTTTGTTTACGGTGAGATGGAATACCGTTTTCCTATTTCCCCCCATACCCATATCCTGGGGGGAGTGATCTTTACAAATGTAACTACCGCCTCAAACCGCGATATGGGAGTGCCCCTTTTCGGCTATTTCCAGCCTGCTGCGGGGGTCGGACTGAGGATCATGGTAGGGAAACATGACCGAACCAACATAGCCATTGACTTCGGTATCGGCAATATGTCGAAAGGTTTATACGTTCAGACTCAGGAAGTCTTTTAATATGTACAATGTACCATGTACCATGTACAAAGGAAAAAATTAAATACCAGGCAAATGAAAAAAATGTTCAGTTTGTTTCTTCTGATGATCACGCTTTGTATGTCGGTGAATGCCCAGCAAAGCAGTAAAAAGGAAGTGCCGCCGGAGGAAAGGGTCAAAGACATCGTCGATCGCATTGGAAAAAAAATTTCGATGACAAAGGAGCAGAAGGATTCGGTTTCCATGGCTTTTCTGCAGTTCATAGATGATATTCAGAAGTACAATGCTCAGGGCAATGAGAAACTCATCGATCTGCTTTCCAAATCAAGGGATGACAAAGTGAAGAAGATACTTCGTGAAGATCAGAAATTTGACAACTATCTTGCGGTTTTGGCCGACATTAAAAAGCAGATCGAGGAAAACCAGGGTCAGCAATATCATCAGCAGCGACAGCAGGGTGG
>JBAXBP010000011.1:0-38960 GCA_037141915.1 Bacteroidota bacterium
GCCGCGATCAGCCGCCATGATGGCTGCTGCCACGCTGGAAGCCACACGCTCATTATGGATTCAGCTATTGAAAGAAAAGCGAAAGGCGAAAGGCGAAATGCGAAATGAGGGATGTGATTTTTTTTATTTCGCTTTTCACTTTTCGCTTTTCGCTTTTTAACTGAAAAAAGATAATCGTTTACCTATGAAAAACAAGCGCGTAGTCTTCCTCTACAACAGGATGAGTGAGAACCCGAAAGAGGATGAACTGGATGTTGTACGTCAGATGAAGTTCATTAAGAAATCATTGAATGTTTTGGGCTATGAATCGTTCGAAGTCCCGTTTGATATCCACCTTCAGGAAGTGATCGCAGAACTTAAGAACATCAAACCCCTGGTGGTGTTCAATCTTGTTGAAATGATGGAAGGCACAGGCGCTCTTTTGCATATCAGCCCTTCAATTCTGAATGTACTCGATATACCTTACACAGGAGTCCAGCTGGAGGCTATGTTCATTACAACCAGCAAGGTTCTATGCAAGCAGCAGATGAGGCTCCTCGGGCTGCCAACCTCCGACTGGTACACCCTTGACCAGATAGGTAAACTGAAAAAAGACGAGATGTATATCGTCAAACCTATCTGGGAAGACGGCTCGCTCGGACTGGATGAAGAAAACATCTTTCAGGGAAATAACAAAGAGTACATCCGGAAACTGAAAAAGCTGAACCCTAAAAAATTCTTTATCGAACAGTATATCGACGGAAGGGAGTTCAACCTCTCGGTGCTCGGTGGAAAAAAAGGTCCGGAAGTCATGCCTCCTGCAGAGATACTGTTCAAGGATTACCCCGAAGGCAAGCACAGGATAGTGGGCTATAAAGCAAAATGGACTGAAGATTCATTTGAATACAACCACACCCCCCGCACCTTCAGGTATAAGAAAGAGGACCTTGCCCTGGTGGAAGAACTTAAAGTCATCGCAATAAATTGTTGGAATGCCTTTGGGCTCAAGGGTTACGTAAGAGTTGATTTCAGGGTTGACAAAAACCTCAAGCCGTATATCCTTGAGGTCAACGGCAATCCCTGCATTGCACCCGAAAGCGGTTATGTGGCTGCAACAAAGCAGGCCGGGCTGACCTTCCCTCAGGTCGTGGAGCGGATCATTGAGGACGCACTCAACTAATGTACAATGTACCATGTACCATGTACAAATAGCGCATTTATTTTGGATTTATCGGTTAATTCTTTTTCTGCAAGTTCCGGATTCTTGTTAATTTCACATCGTAAATAATAATTTTCATTTGTACATGGTACATGGTACATTGTACATGACACATGGTACATCAAAATTCTTTTTCTTATGAATTCCCTAAACATCAATTACCGCTCCAAAGTTCTACCCGGCGACGTGTCGGCCGTTAAAGAAATGGCTGAATCTACAGGCTTTTTCTATGATTTTGAAATCCCGGTTGCAGTGGAACTGGTTGAAGAGGGCCTGATGGACCAGGAACACAGTGAGTATAAATTCCTGTTTGCCGAAGTAGATGGCAAACCCGTTTCATATACATGTTACGGACATATCATGGGCACCGAAGCAGGCTACGACCTTTTCTGGATCATCACCCATAACGATTTCAGAGGCAAAGGCATTGGCAAGGTAATCCTGGAAAAAACCCACGAGATCATCAGGGGACTTGGAGGCAAATATGTGATAGCCGAAACATCAGGCCTTGAAAAATACGCTCCCACCCGTAATTTTTACCTGAACTTCGGGTATAAACTCGAAGCCGAAATCCCTGACTACTACAAGGACAATGATGCCAAAATGGTTTACATCTACAGGTTTTAAGGTAGAAATATTATACGCTAATAAATAGCGAAAAGCGAAATTATTTGTACATGGTACATGGTACATTTTTCAGACGTACTGTCTCCTGAAATTTTCCAGCATTTCCCCTGTCAGTTTTTCTTTCTTGCGGATGTTGTCGAATTTACCGAGAAGGTCATCGACCGTGAGCAATTCCTTTTCCCTGGCAGGAATATCAGAAATGATGCGCCCCCTGTGCATCATGATGATTCGGGAGCCGATCTCAAGCGCCTGTTTCATTGAGTGGGTGACCATGAGAGAGGTGAGCCCGTAAGAAGACACGAATTTTTCGGTGAGTTTGATGACCTGTGCCGCCGACTTGGGGTCAAGAGCTGCAGTATGTTCATCAAGTAAAAGTATCCTGGGCTTTACAATGACAGCCATGAGAAGTGTCACTGCCTGCCTTTGCCCGCCCGACAAGGTCCCGGCCGTATTGGTTATCCTGTCTTCAAGGTTCATCTCAAGACCGGCCAGTTTGTGCCTGAATTCTTTTAGCAGAGCCTTATTGAGGCTGAACTTCGGGTAGCGGTTTTTCCCGCGGAACCATGCCATCAGCAGGTTTTCGGCAATAGTCATATCAGGAGTTGTGCTGAGGTAAGGGTTCTGGAACACCCTCGAAAGGATTGCTGCACGGCGATATGCCGGCCAGCGTGTCACATCTTTCCCATCAAGTATCACCCTGCCTTCATCAGGCATGATATCCCCGGCGATGAGGTTCAGAAGGGTCGATTTGCCCGAGCCGTTGGTCCCGATCACCGTCACGAATTCGCTTTCGCCAATTGTCAGGTTGAGATCATTAAGCGCCAGCACTTCGTCAACTGAACCACGGTTGAAACGGACCGTTATGTTTTTTAGCTCGATCAATATTTTTCAAGTTTAATTACTGCCTTCTGAACTACTGAATCAGGGATTGAGACTCCAAGCATCCTGGCCAAGGCAAGATTAATGGCAAGTGTTTTCGGTACATAAACTTCTATAGGGATATCCCCCGGGCTTGCGCCATCCATGACGCCTAAAAGTATTCCCGCAGCTCTCTTGCCCACATCATAATAACTGGCCCCGACGCTGATCAAGGTGCCTGCATAAATATCATCGGAGGAATTACTGAAGAAAGGTATCCTTGCATCCTGCATGATGCGGCCAAGCACAGGCAGCGCCTGGGATACCGTTACATCGCCCGAGACGAAAAAAATATCGATGCCCGAAGCTATGAGTGATTTTACAGCTTCATCAACCTCACCTACGCTGGTGACTGTTTTTTCGGTGAGAATAAAACCTTCCTTTGCACAGGCCTCCCTCGCCCACTTTGTACAAATTTCAGAATTGATTTCCGAGCAGGTCCAGATCATCCCGACTTTCCTGGCTTTTGGCAGCAGCGTCCTCATAAGGTGTATGGTAGCTGCAACGGGCTGGGGTGTTGCAAGGCCTGTAAGATTGGCCTGGTGATCGACCATTGTCCTGGCAACCCCTGCTTTTACAGGGTCTGTAACAGCAGCAAACACCTGGGGCACCGTCTTGTTATGTGCAGCCAGGGTCTGCAGTGCCAGGGTCGAAGCGGTTGCTATATAATCGAAATCCTTTGAAATGATATCTTTCGCAATGGACTGGGCGGTCCCGTAATCACCATGGGCATCGTAGAATGTAATATCCAGCTTACGGCCCCTTGCATATTTTTCCCGGATAAGGATGTCGCGCAACCCCTGAACCGTGCGGTTAAGCAGGACGCTGTTGGCATACTGGAACACGGCAATCTTGGCAACCCTGTCGGGGTTCCTCCTGAACGGCAGGCTGAATGTTTTCTTTGAATACTTGTCATTATGCATCACGGCTTCAGCCGCTTTAACCAGGGTATCGGGGATGGTCATCCCGAACTGCACTGCCTGGTCGCGGTTAATACCGAGGAGGCAACGGGCATAGTGTTCATAAGGGATCCCTGCGGGTGATTCCCCGCGGATGATACGGTCGGCAAGCCTTGCAGCCTGCACCCCGCTGGTATAAAATTCGTAGCCGTACACCAGGAAAGCCCCTCTTTCCAGGCAGTCGGCATCATTTGCGAAAATGGGAATCCTGTTGGCCCTGGAGACTTTCAGTACCGACTCAAACGCATCGAATACTGTCAGGTCGGTGATCAGGTAAAAGGCCCGTATCCCTTTCGAAGCAAGGGACTGCGCGGCCTGCTGCACTTCGGCAGTTCCGCTCACACTCATCTCCTCAAGCGTTATCTGAGGAAAATCCTTTACGGCTTTCCTGAGGTCTCCCAGATTTACGCGGGTATTCGGGAAGCCCGGGTTATAAATTGTACCAATCCTGACCGGTCCGGGGTAAAATTTCAATAGCATCCCCAGGAGTTTGGCCACAGGAGCCTGCCCGTACACCCCGGTAACGTTGGCTGGGTGATCAATGGGCGTTTTTCCCGCACCCAGTATAAAAGGGCTGGCAACCGTGGCAAATACCACGGGTTTATCCTTCACTTTATTGACCACTGCCTGGGTCGATGCCGAAGAAAACGCAAGAAAAAGATCGGTCTTGTCGCTAATAAGCTTGTCAACCATAGCTTTGTTGGCAGGGATATCTCCTTCGGCATTCAGCTCGGAGATAAGACAGTTCCTTCCGTTGACATACCCCAGCTTTTTCATCTCATTCACAAACCCATCGCGGGTTTTGGTGAGAACGCTGCTGTGGTTGGCCAAAACGATGCCGATCCTGACCTTTTTCTCTTTAACTACGGCAGGCCTTCCCGAACCGGCAATCAGGAAAATCATCCATCCTGAGATCGTAAGGATAAGGACTGAAATGATCAGCTTCCTGTATTTCCTGACCCAGGCCCTCAGTTTTCTTTCCTTGCCAGTACCGGATTTCACCGACTTTGAAATCACCAGGGTAAGCAACACGAACAGTGCCGTCAGTATCTTAAGATCGTTCGGATCAAACCCCGACTTCAAAGCCAGGGCGACAGCCAGGCGAAAGAGCACAGCCCCGAGGATCACGCCGAGAACGGCAAGCCAGACCTTCCGCGTTCTGAAAAGCGCCTGCCCGATGATAACCGCTGCAAGACTGTATATAATGGAGCCCATGCCCATGCCTATATCGGCGAAGCCCTGGTACTGTGCGATGAGGATACCCGACAGGCCCACCATACCGTTCGCCAGGGTGATACCAAGCATTTTCATCCTGTTGGTACTTACACCCTGTGCCGAGATCATCGTAGGGTTATTCCCTGTAGCGAGCATGGTCAGCCCCAGGTCCGATTTAAGAAAGGCCGAAAGCAGCAGCCACACTGCAGCCATCACGGCAAACAGGAGAATGCAGGTCCAGAGCTCCTGGTGAAGCCCCGGATTCATCCCCGCCGCAACCGTTTCGAAAGTCCGGTGGTTCATGAGAGGGATATTCGATTTGCCCATCACGTGCAGGTTCACCGAGTACAGGCCCGTCATAACCAGGATACCAGCAAGCAGCCCGTCAATCTTAAACCTGGTGTGGATAAAGCCCGTTATAAACCCTGCGCAGGCCCCCGCAAGGAAAGAAACCGGGAGGACCAGGAAAGGGTTCCAGCCGTCGACGATCAGGATAGCCCCGGTAGCGGCACCAAGGGTAAAACTGCCGTCGATGGTGATATCGGCAATATTGAAATACCGGTAGGTAATAAAAGTGCCCAGTGCCATTAAGGCATAGAGGAAACCAAGATTTACCGCGCCTATCCAGAGATCCATACTAAAATGTTATAATTCCCGCAAGCCCGTAGTGGAACCTGCTTTCTTCGAGAAGGTGAACCACCCTCAGGGGTTCCGAAGCATGTATCAGCCTTTGCAGTTCAGCATTAAGGTCCATGCCCGACCTCCCGGTAAGTCCTTTTGCAAAAATCACCCCATGCATATGCAGCTCCTCTTCATCCCCGCTCTTTGAGTATATACCGGCCGCCAGAACCGTATTATGCAGATCGGTGTCCTCGACAGGGAAATCAAACCAGTCGGAGAAATTCGATTCATGCATGATGTCGGGAGGATTTGGCATTTTCTCCTGCCAGGGTGTCTTTTTCAGGTTGAGGCCGTAGATGCCTGCGCTCTTGGCAATAAGCACCAGGCCGAAAAAATCCTTTCCCGAGATCTCAGCCGATTTCCGGGCAATTGCCAGTAGTTCCAGGGGATCCGCTGAATCAAACCGTATAAGAGCCCCGAACTCACCCGAGAACCTGAACCCGTGAAGAAAATGCACGGCCCCGGGATATGTCTTGGAATACCATGCATAATCCACTGCAGGCTGTTCAGCGGCAGGGTACCCGAAAAAATTATGTGCAGCAACCAATGATTCGCCGAAGAGGTCGCAATAATCCTGCACAGTCTCGCCAACAGACCCAAGGCCTGCTGCAAACTGCAGTTCCGACTGGGAGATCGTAACAATATCCTGCCTGCTGAAACCCGAAGAATTCAATTTTCCCGCATTGCCAATGCCTGAATATTTCCCGTCGGGCACATCCCTGAACTCCCATTCATAGATACCGTCGCCAGATACAAAATGTTCTTCTGCCCTGCCTGCAGCCTCCGGCACCGACACCTCTCCGAGTTCGTCAAGTGACGAAATCATCCTGAAAAGGTTATGCATGCCGCTTATCCTGAAAACATCTACGGCAGTTTCCTGCATCGACAGCAGGATCACCTCGCCACCAACCGGTTTCAGTTTCTTCTGGGCCTGCAGGAAAACCCTGAGCCCGGCACTGCTGATATACGACACCGCCGAAAAATCAACAACGATATTGTGATTCCCGTCTTCGGCTGCCTGTTCAAATAATTTATTGACTGTGGATGAGGTGAGCCCGTCAATCCTGCCTTCTGCCTCAATGATCAGGTAAGCTCCGTATGCCCGCACCCTGGTATTGATCATCTTCCCTGGTACCTGATGGCCATCATGGTAATATCATCACTTGGAGGTATGCCTGAAGCA
This sequence comes from Bacteroidota bacterium, assembly GCA_037141915.1. Taxonomy (GTDB): domain Bacteria; phylum Bacteroidota; class Bacteroidia; order Bacteroidales; family FEN-979; genus CAIRDP01. The sequence continues at coordinate 6,782 of JBAXBP010000011.1, forward strand.
TGTTCGGCAACTGAAGATAAAATGGTCTTTATAAGCTGTTTGTGATCTGCCTCAAGGTTGGCTGAGAAAAGGGCTTCAAGCCTTTCGTCACCGAATAATTCACCCAGGCGGTTGAAAGCTTCGGTCACCCCGTCGGTATAAAGATAGAGTATGTCGCCCGGGGCCATCTGCAGTTTCAGAGATTTGTAATTGAAATGTTCTATCCCTCCCAGTACAGTCCCCCGGGTAAGCTCAACGATTTTAAACCCCGAGGAATTCAGGACATATGGAGGATTATGCCCTGCATTCACATAATCCAGCTCACCGGTGGCGGTATTCAGGATACCATAGAACACGGTGACGAACATAGATGAAACGCTTTCACTGCAAAGCAGGTTGTTCACGTAATTCATACATTCTTCGGTAGGCATGCCCTTGAGGCCTGTAGCGCGGATGATGGTGCGGCTTACAGCCATAAATATGGCTGCAGGCACTCCCTTGCCGGAAACATCACCGATCACGAATCCTATCCTGTCGTTATCGATCATGAAGAAATCGTAGAAATCACCTCCGACTTCCTTTGCGGCATTCATTGCAGCAAAAATATCAAAATCCTTTCGGTCGGGAAAAGGCGGAAAAAATTTGGGAAGTATGGCCTGCTGTATCTCACGGGCAGTCTGAAGGTCCTGCTGTATCGAGATCAGCTGGTCATGCTCCTCCAACCCCCGCCTGATCTGAATGATCTCGTCAAGGGTTTTGTTGATGGTGATCTCGAGATCATCAAAGTTGATTGGTTTTGTAAGGAAGTCGAAAGCGCCGCGGTTCATGGCCGTTCTAATGTTGTCCATATCGCCGTAAGCTGAAACCACCACTGTTTTCAGCCCGGGGTTCTTCAGCTCCTTCAGCTTCATTAGCAGGGTAAGCCCGTCCATTTCGGGCATATTGATATCCGACAGGATAATCCCAATTTCGGGATATTCGATCAGTTTGGCAAGAGCCTCCAGCCCATTGTGGGCAAAAACAAAATCGTATACACCGTCCCTGATCTGCCTTCTGAATTTCTGTTTGACAAGCGGTTCGAGATCAACTTCATCATCAACAACCATGATTTTTACTTTCGTTACTGCATCTTCTCCCATAAACTTTCAGTTTCTGTTTTATACATTTATAATACCGTCTTCGGAATGGTGATCACGAATTCGGCATATTCTCCTTCTTTTGAATCAACTTCAATTTTTCCCTGGTGCTCCTGGACAATAATGTCGAAGCTTATCGACAGGCCTAGCCCTGTACCCTTGCCGGCAGGTTTCGTAGTATAGAAGGGATTGAACACCTTCTCGATGACTGCTTTAGGTATTCCCTTGCCATTATCCCATATCCTGAACTCAGCCTTGTCGCCAAGGTCTTTTGTAGAGATTTTCAGGACAGGGAAGTAAGCATCTTTGAACTCCTGCTTTTTCTGGTTGGTCGAATAACATGCATTGTTGATCATGTTCAGGAACACCCTGCTGAGATCCTGGGGGATGACATTAAGCTGGGGCATGTTCTTGTCATAATCACTTTCAATTTTAATGTTGAAAGATGAGTCGGTGGCCCTCATTCCATGGTAGCCCAGGTTGACATACTCGGCCAGGAGAGCATTGACGTCGGTTGGCTGGCGTTCGCCCGACTTGCCGCGTGAATGCAGCAGCATCCCGCGGATGATGCTGTCGGCCCTCTTGCCATGATCATGGATCTTCTGAACGTTGCCTTCAATATCCTGCAAAATGCCTTTGATATAATCTGCTTCTTTTTCGCCAAGGGCTGAAGTCAGTTTATCTGATTCGGCCAGGATCTCCTGGACAAGCTCCACCGAAAGCTCTGAGAAATTATTGATGAAATTAAGTGGGTTCTTAATCTCATGGGCGATGCCGGCAGTAAGAGCGCCAAGCGACGCCATCTTTTCCGACTGCACCAGCTGGGCCTGGGCGGCCTTCAAACGGTTGAATGCAGCATCGAGTTCATCATTTTTGGACCTTAATTGAGCTGTCCTCTCATCCACCTTCTGTTCGAGTGTCTTGTTGTACTCCTCAAGCTGCTCATGGGAGATCCTGAGTTCTTCGGAAGTTTTTTTAAGGTCATGGATGGTCTTTGCCAGGGTCTCCTGCATATAAATAAAGGAATTGTTCAGCCTGCCTATCTCATCCTTTGACCTGATGGGCGGAAGGGTCACATTGAAATCACCTTCGGCAAATTTCTCCGCAGCCTCCGTCAAACGCCTGAGCGAGCCGGTGATTGAACGGGAGATTAAGAAAATGACGAGAAAGATAAGGGCCAGGCCGACAACTGCAAGTTCTACCAGGCTGCGGTAAAGTTTATTTTCATCGGCCATGAATTCATCCACAGGAAAAATCACAGCTACCGACCAGCCGTTGGCAGGTACCGGGGCATATGCCATCCAGCTCAGCTTACCGGTAAGCAGGTTCATATATGGAATCTCCTCAAACCCTGTTTTCCCCGCTATCATCTTACGCCCGATATCCCTCAGCTGCGGCAGGTTTTTATTATCGGCAATGGAGAATATCGATTCATTCATGATCTCCGATTTCCGTTTATGCGTCACAATGGTGCCTATCCTTGAGATCATATACCCGTAACCTGTCTGGTAAACCTTGATGGCATTGACTATCTGCTGAAGATAGGTGAGGGAGACATCCACCGTAAGGATGCCTATAAACGTTTTCCTGCCATCCTTATTCACATAAAGAGGGATGGAATAAGTCGACATCAGGGCGTTACCGCCTCCTTCATCAAAATAGGGTTCACACCACTGCGACCTCCCGAGCTCCCTGGGGATCTGGTACCAGTCCATCGTGAAATAATTATAATTATCATTGCCGAGGTATACGAATTTCAGCTTTTCATGTTCCTTGCAATAATAAAATGAATAGTATTTGTCGCGGGGCGATTTGTAATAGGGTTCAAACGCCAGGGCGGCACCGAAAATGTCCTTGTTATTCTCAACCATCTGCCGGAGCAGGTATTTCATCTTTTCTTCATTCCCCAGTTCCGACAGGATAAGAGGTGAGTAATTCATCGGGATGGACTGTATGTTCGAAAGTACCTTGTCAATCTTAAGGACGGTATTTTCGGTGATCTTGTTTGCCTCAGTCTTCAGATTGGTAACCACAATGTTTTTTGTGATTTTATAATTGTAGGTTAGGATCAGGACCAGGATAGCTGCTATGGCCAGGAATATGAGCAGGATCATTTTGAAGGCCAGGCTGCGCCAGAAGGTTTTACGGTTGTTTATTGCCATGATCCCTTATTTTTGAGAGGATTTGTGAAGTAAACCGGTATAAGGCATGTAAAATTCAGAGAACGGGGGGATGGCGCTGATCTGTTTGCTTTGCAGAAGTATCCTTGCATTAGAAAGGTAGTCGGCTTGTGAAAGTACCGTATTAAGAGTTGTTTTACCTTTGGGCAGGTACAGGTCCTTGTAGCGCTCTATCATCCATTCCTGTTGTGAACGGTTGGCCGCTTTATGCATGTTCCTTAACGTTCGAATGACAACCGCCACGCTGGTATCAGGGTTGTTCAGCGCATACGCCCAGGATTCCATACTTGCCTCTACAAACTCGACACAGGTCACGGGATCTTCTTTCAGTTTGTCTTCAAGGCAGTAAAGTCCGTCTTCCAGCAGGTTCAGACCGTAATCGGCAAAAAAGAATTTCACCAGTTCGTTTTCATTGTAACCGCTGTTTATTATGGCATGGTATTCATCAAACCAGTTTGCATTGGTAACATCCACTCCTCCCTGGAGAAAGAGGTTATTCGTGCTTCCGATGGGGATGATGTTTACGTCAAGGTTATATCTTGCAAACAATGCCCTGGGCTGAAGGTCATAGCCATCCCAGATACCTGCGCGTTTTCCGTTCAGGTCCTGTATTTTTTTAATCCCGCTGGATTTCTTTGCCAGCAGCATCAGCGATGAACGTGTTGAAAACTGGGCGATGTTGACGATGTTGATCCCGCTGCTCCTCAGCTGTATGGCGTTTACAAGCCAGAGGATCGCAAAATCGGCCTGTTTTTGTTTAATGATATCGTTGGTGGTCACAAAGGGTTTGTACTCCATGATCTCAAGATCGATACCGTGCTTTTTGAAAATTCCCTTTTCTTTCCCCACAAAATAGCCTGCAAACTGGCAGGTGGTGACCCAGTAAGGATATAACCTGACTTTTTTAAGGGCACCTTCAGGGGCTCTTGCTTCAGTTGTTCCCGACGACAGGGCGTTTTCTTTTATTCCATCATGCCGGCAGGCAGCAGCAAGCAGCAATACGATAATCAGCATGGTTAACAGCCTTTTACTGCGCATGCGGGACAGGTAATGCATAGGGCTTTGGAAATTTCCTTTAATTAAATGTAAAATTAAATTATTTTCGTTATCCAAATCAATTATACCGTATGCAGGCATTGTTTTTCGAGAATGAACTGGTTATTAAGGACATCCCTGTTCCGGAACCCGGAGAGGGAGAGTTGCTGGTGAAAGTAAAATATTCGGCAATATGCAATACCGACCTCGAGATCATTAAAGGTTATATGGGATTCAGGGGGGTGCTCGGGCATGAATTCGCAGGTGAGGTTGTGAGCGCGGGCCATGCCCTGAGCGGAAAGACCGTGGTGGGTGAAATCAATTGTTCATGCGGGCATTGCTATCTCTGCATCAGCGGAAGGCCCACGCATTGCAGCAACAGGACAGTCCTCGGTATTGCCGGCCACCAGGGGGTCTTTGCAGATTACATCTCCCTCCCGGCCAGGAACCTGTATATGGTTCCCGGATCAGTTACCGGCGAAAAAGCCGTGTTCTCCGAACCTCTTGCTGCGGCGTTAGAGATCTTTGAGCAGATACATCTGAAACCATCAAAACCAGTCTTCATTTTCGGAGCCGGCAAACTTGGACTGCTGGTTTCAATGGTAGCCAGGCTCCAGGGGTTTGAATATACCACCTTTGATGTGGCCGCTGAAAAAACCGGATTTGCTGCCTCGCTCGGAATTAATTCGAGGCTGGTGAGTGAGCTGAAAGCCGAAGAAAAAGCCGAGGTCTGCATTGATTGCACCGGGAGTTCCGAAGGCATCAACCTTGCCCTCTCACATCTCTGGCCCCGGGGGACCCTGGTCTTGAAAACTACGGTTGCAGAGACTTCGAAACCCAACCTTAACAGCATCGTTATCAATGAGTTTACCATACAGGGATCCCGCTGCGGTGTATTCCAACCTGCACTGAACCTGCTCGAAAGGAATCTGGTAGATCCCACACCAATAATATCAGGAAGGTTCGCTTTCACCGACATCATCAGTGCATTTGAATCAGCAAAAAAACCTTCAAGCCATAAGATCATAATAGTGCATGGGGCCTGAATGTTTTTTTCTCTCATGACTTTGAATTAAAAAAAATCGTGTAAATTCGCTTATCCATTCAGAAACATTAAAGACATGAAAGCAATCAGAACAATTTTCAGCAGCATTTTCCTGACACTCATTGCAACTTTATTCATTACTTCCTGCAACAACACGTCCAACAAGGATCAACAGGCCAACCAGGCAACTGCCGATACTGTAAAAAAAGAGGTGACACTTTCGCCCGAAAGTAAAAACCTCCTTTACCAGTTCCCGACCCCGTTCGAGGTAACGATGATGCTGCAGAGGGCAAAGGCAGGGTTCATTTTCAATATCACCAACCCTCCAACCAATGTAACCAAGTATTCCACCGGGAAAGCAAAAGCCCTGAACCTTGGCGTTTACAGCGCCGACCTGGCTTATGCAGCAACCTACAATTATATTGACGAGACGAATAAATTCATGTCATGCACCAGCAAACTCGCCAACGATCTTGGGATTGCCGGCATTTATGACCCAAACCTGGTTGAAAAAGTGAAAAAATTCAACAACAATAAAGATTCCCTGGTGGGCCTGGTCACAAGGATCTTTAACCAGACTAATGATTTCCTGAGCAAGAACAACCGTAACCAGGTAGCTGTTCTTGTTGCCGCCGGTGCTTTTGTTGAAGCCCTTTACCTTACAGCTTCACTGAACCAGGTTGCCGCCGACAACAAATCGATCTCAACCGTTATCTTCAAGCAGAAAGACAACCTCGACAAACTGGTCACTCTTCTCACCGCTTATAATATGGATTCGGAGATCAATCCTGTTGGTGTCGAAGTAACAAAGCTTAAAGCTATTTATACCAATTACGGGCTGGAAGCAGATAAAAAGCTGCCTCAGCAGAAAGCTGCCGAGATCGGTGATCTGACCCAGAGTGTCAGAGACTCCTTTATCAAATGACCGAACCTATCCTCATGGCTTTGGTCCAGCTGTTTGCCCTGGTTGCGGCAACAGCGAGGAAACAAGCTTCTGAGAATTCCAGGCTTATACTGGAGTCATATCTTCGCGAACAGCTAAGCAATCAGGAACTCGACGAGTACCTGAAACTCTTTGACGAATTACTTTCCTTTCATCTTCCTTTCGATGAGTCGGCAAACGCAGTCCCTGCTGATATTTCACCCAAGATCACCGCGATCTGCAAAAAAATATCAAAAGACCTTACCTATCTCGACAGGCTGATCGTTTTTATCAAATTCACAGAATTCGCAGAGGAAATTTCAAGGAACGAAACAGGCAGGAGCCTTAGCGAAAGCGGGGAAATGCTGGGGTACACCGCCATTCTCTCATCCTCATTCAGCATCCCGCAAAATGAATATGAAAATGCCCTGAACTTTGTACTGGATCCTTTCGGAGGCAAGATCCTGCCCCATGACCTGCTCACCATCGACGCTCAAACCGGGGGTAAAGGTCCCAGGCATATTTCCAGAGAGCTGCTCGATGGGTGCATACTCGTGCTGTACTTCCCGAGCATCAGGAAGTTCTTCGCAAGGTACCTGGGTAAAGACACTCTGTACCTGAACGGCCACAACATACAGCCCAACCGTTCATTTTTCCTGAGCAACGGCTCTATTCTGAACAGCCTGAAGATACTGCCGGTATACTATACCGACATCGCATCGAAGTTCCTTCACGGGGATGAGACCATACAGATAGAATTTACAGCAAAGGAGGTGGAATACCGTTTCAAGAACTCCACCAACGGCATACATCCCTTCAGTTTCACTGCCCGCTCGGGAGAACTGATAGGCATCATGGGCGGAAGCGGGGTCGGTAAATCCACCTTGCTGAACGTCTTGAACGGGAGCCTGGAACTTAATAAGGGTGAAATCCTTATCAACGGGTACAAACTTGGAAGTGAGAATGAAAAACTAAGGGGGGTTATTGGTTTTGTACCCCAGGACGACCTGCTGGTAGAAGAGCTTACCGTTTTCGAGAACCTGTATTTCAATGCAAGGCTCTGTTTCAGGGATTTCAGCCGCAAGCAGCTGATCAAAGCGGTGCTTAAAGTATTGAGGGATATAGGCCTGATAGGGATCAAGGACCTCAGGGTTGGCGACCCTTTGAACAAGTTTATCAGCGGAGGACAGCGTAAAAGGTTGAATATCGCCCTCGAGCTGATCAGGGAGCCATCGGTGCTATTCGTTGACGAACCCACTTCAGGACTTTCGTCAATGGATTCTGAGCTGGTGATGCTTCTGTTAAAGGAACAGACACTGAAAGGCAGGCTGGTAGTGGTGAATATCCATCAGCCTTCATCCGACATATACAAGCTTTTCGACGTGCTGCTGGTCATGGATAAAGGCGGTTACCCCATTTATTACGGAAACCCCATCGATGCCCTCACCTACTTTAAAACGCTCAGCAACCACGTAAACCCGGCCGAGAGCGAATGCCAGAACTGCGGTTACGTGAACCCCGAGCTGATTCTGCAGATCAGCGAGGCCAAAACCATCAATGAATACGGCAAGCTTACGGTGAACCGCAAAGTCAGCCCCAAAGAATGGTACGATCATTTCGGTAAAAACATACAGCCTGAGCTGAAGCTTTCAGACAGTAAAAGGGAGCTCCCATTGAATTTTTTCAAGGTGCCGGGGCGATGGAAACAATTCAGGATCTTCTCACTGCGTAACCTGTTTACAAAGATCACAAACCGCCAGTACCTCATCATCAACCTCTTCGAAGCCCCGTTCCTTGCAGCCCTGCTCGCTTATCTCACAAGATATTACAGCGGCGACTCCTATTCTTTCGGAGGTAACAAAAACCTTGTGGCCTACCTTTTCATGAGCGTGGTGGTTGCACTTTTCCTGGGGATGATGGTGAGCGCCGAAGAGATCTTCAGGGACAGGCGGATACTGAAACGCGAAGCCTTCCTTCACCTGAGCCGCAGCAGCTATCTCAATTCAAAGATCATTCTCCTCTTTGTGCTCTCGGCAATACAGACCTTATTATATGTATTGATAGGCAACTGGATACTCGACATCAGGGGCATGACCATGGCTTACTGGCTTATACTTTTCAGCGCATCATGTTTCGCCAATATGGCCGGGCTGAACATCTCGTCGGGACTTGATTCCATCGTGGCCATTTACATCATCATACCTTTTATTATTGTCCCTCAGCTGCTTCTGAGCGGGACCATTGTGCCTTTCGACAACCTTAACCCTTCTATAAGTTCGCGTGTGGATGTGCCTTTCGTCGGTGACATGATGGCCTCCCGCTGGAGTTTCGAGGCCATGGCCGTAGAACAGTTCACCGACAACCGTTACGAAAAACAATTTTACAAAGCCGACAAGGAGATCTCTCAGTACAGTTATATAACGGCTCTTCGCATCCCTGCCCTCCAGGAAATACTGAACGAGTCGAGGATGAACATCATTAAACGGCTTGACACAAAAAAAACAGAACAAAACCTTGCGATCATCAGCTATGAGACAGGCAGCCTTGAAAAAGAGGCAGGGTTCAAAAGGAGTATTTTGAAAAGCCCGCTTACCCCGGCTCTCCTCACCGACCAGTACAGCATGATGCTCAGGTCTTATCTCGATTCTTTAAGCGTGATTTTCTCGGCACGCCTGAATGCAGCCAACAACAGGCATGATGCCATATACCAGAAACTCGTCAGCCTGAAAGGCCAGGATGCAGTGTATACGCTGAAACAGGATTATTATAATGAGAATCTCTCGGACCTTGTGCTTAATAACGCTTCCACCGACAAGATCATGAAAGGCAGGGATAAGCTGATAAGGAAAAAAGACCCTGTTTTCATGGATCCCGTGTCAAGAACGGGAAGAGGGCATTTTTATACCCCTGTGAAGTATATTGGTTCGTTTGAAATTGGCACTTTCTGGTTCAACGCCGCCGCCTTATGGCTGATGTCGTTGATACTATACCTGACGCTGCAACATAACACATTGAGAAAGATCATAGAGTATTTCGGGACGCTGAAGAAAGCTAAGACATCCCGTTAAGCCTGATCGTTTCAAGCTCGTTGGCGCTGAAGAGAGCGCTTTTATACAACCTTAGGAACTGCTGCGAAACCCCCGCCCTGAACAGCAAGGCATCATCGGAATTAACAGTCACTTTAACCCCGTGGTCGAAAAGGATCCTGATGGGATGCGTCTTATACGACTTTACCCTTTTCAGTTTGATATTGCTTTCGGGACAAACGTTGAGCCGTATTGAATTCGAGGCAAGCCAGCGCATGACCTCAGGCGAATCGGCCGCGCCTATGCCATGCTGAACCTCATCCAGCATAAGGACTTCCACCGCCTTTCTAACCGATTCGGCATCTCCAAACTCCCCTGCATGGGCTTTAAGCTTAAGGCCGGCCTTACGGGCAAACAGGAAGAGTTCACGGAAATTCTCAAGCGGCTGGGCTTTCTCGTCATCATACAGGTCAAGGCTTTTAAAATAATCAAATGCAAGAAAAGGTTCCAGGTGCCTTAGCATGGTGCGCAACGACAGGGTCTTTGGAAACCCGAGTTCGGGCCTGAAATCAATCTCAGGCGCGATCAGGTCATGGTAGTATTTGAGCGATTGAACGACCCTTTCGGGTGAAATATTGAACAGGCTTCCAAAGAACCCGTCCATGCTCATTTCGAGAACCTTCACCCCGTCGTGTTTCGCTTGCACGAACGCGGCTTCGATGGCTTTTTCAAAAGCTCCCTCTGTTCTCAGGAAAGGTGCATACACCTCGCCAATCCATCGGTTCAGGGGTTCTATCCCCATATGGCCGGCACGGAAAGGCTGAAGCTTCTGCCCGTAAAATTTCTGAATCACCGAGGCTTTGCCTCCAAGCATGGCGTGGTTGTGAAGATCGGATTTCGCTATACTGCGTATGGCTTTCAGGTTGCCGTCCTCCAGGGCAGTCTTAAAAGAAATTTTATTTGCCGGCATGTTCAAGGTTTTGGTTCATGACTCTCATCAGGTTACCTCCCCAGATCTTTTTTATCTGTGACTCAGAGTACCCCCTTTTAACCAGTTCAAGGGTGATATTCCCCATCTCACTCACATTATTGCAGCCTTTCACCCCTCCGCCCCCGTCAAAATCGGTTCCAATCCCCACATGGTCTATCCCTGCAATCTTCACCATATGATCTATATGGTCAACCACATCGCTTACCGTGGCAAGATGAGGGGGATAATGCTCATCGAGTGAATTCCAGTCATTGTGCGCAGCTTTCTTCTCATCCTTCGAGAGGTTCTCGAAATTATGGTATTTCCTGCCCAGGGCAGCCCGGGCCGAATCCCTTGCAGGATTAGGGTCTGACTTCACATAAGCGCTGAGTATGCACATCTGAACGACACCCCCGTTGGCCGAAAGCGCCTTCAGCATCTCATCGGTGAGGTTCCTGGGATTGTCGCAAAGGGCACGTGAACAGGAATGCGAAGCAATGACAGGGGTTTTCGAAAGATGAAGCACGTCGTAAAAGGATTTGTCGGAGATATGGGATACATCGATCATTACACCAAGGCGGTTCATCTCCTGCACCACCTCTTGCCCGAAATTGCTGAGGCCGCCGTAAGCCAGGGTGTCGGTTGAAGAATCGCAAATATCGTTATTACGGGTATGGCATAACGTAATGTAACGCACACCGTGTTTGAAAAACCTCCCGACCAGGGTAATATCATTGCCGATTGGGTAGCCGTTCTCCATCCCTATAAACACTGCGATCTTCCCGGCTTTTTTCAAATGGTATGCATCCCGGGGGTTAAGCGCCAGGCCGGCAACCGCCTGGTTCCTTTTCAGAACCGCGTCTATGGTGTCGAGTATTTCGAATGCCTCGTTTTTAACTTTTAAATTTGACTGCTCATCGCGTTTGCCCTGTGAGACAAATACCGCGAAGAAAATTCCGTCGAGCCCGCCTTCTCTCATCCGGGGAAAATCAACCTTCGAAGACCCGGTCTCATGCTTTATGTTCAGGTCGAAATCCCCGCTTACCAGCCTCATCGGGGTGTCGGTATGAGAATCGACAGTGAACACCGAACGGTGAATCTTTTCAGCTTTTTTCTTAAGTTTTTCGTCGGGGGTCAGTCCTGCTATGCAAGTAACTGAAAGTAAGAGGTAAAAGGCGGTGATGAATTGAATTTTCATTGTTTAAAGGGATTATTCAGTTGCCTGAGGTACATCTGTATGGTATTTTCAATGCCGTAATAAAGGGCGTCGCAGATAAGGGCGTGCCCTATCGAAACCTCGAGGAGGTATGGTACATTCTGTTGGAAGAACTTCAGGTTTACCAGGTTCAGGTCGTGCCCTGCGTTCAGCCCCAGCCCGCACTCATGTGCTGTCAGTGCCGCTTCGCGAAAAGGCTTCACGGCAAGTTCAGGGTTAGAGGTATAATCCCTGGCATAGGCCTCGGTATAAAGCTCTACCCTGTCGGCACCGGTTTTTGCTGCATTCCGTATCATCTTTTCATCTGTTTCAATGAATACGGATGTCCTTATCCCCATTGCCTTAAATCCAGCTATGACCTCTTTGAGGAAGCTTTCATGCAGAATGGTATCCCAGCCGGCGTTGGAAGTAAGCGCCCCGGGAGGATCAGGGACCAGGGTAACCTGGGCAGGCCTGGTTTCCATTACAAGCGCAATGAATTTTTCGTTAGGATAACCTTCGATATTGAACTCGGTTTTCAACAAAGGCTTCAGGTCCGTCACGTCGCTGTAACGTACATGCCTTTCGTCGGGCCGGGGATGCACAGTTATGCCTTCAGCCCCGAAACGTTCACAATCCAGGGCTACGGCAAGCAGGTTCGGCAGGTTGCCTCCCCTGGCATTCCTGAGAGTGGCTATTTTATTTATATTAACGCTTAACTTGGTCATCGCGGGAATTTCTGCAAAGCTAATACTTCACTGTGAATTGATATAAAAAGCCTGTAACTTTGTTAACCTTAAATCCCTGCAGTATTACGGTGAAATGTTTTTGTTATGAGAGTAGTGGTCCAAAGAGTATCATCAGCTTCAGTAACTATCAGCGGCAGGCTCACCGCTGAAACCGGGAACGGCCTTGTGGTACTTCTCGGCATCGAGGAGGAGGACGGCATGGAAGATGTTGAATGGCTGTGCCTGAAGATCTCAAAACTCAGGATTTTCCAGGACAGGGAAGATGTAACGAACCTTTCTGTTACTGATGTCAAAGGTGAGATCCTGCTGGTGAGCCAGTTCACCCTTCATGCATCAACAAAAAAAGGCAACAGGCCTTCATACCTGCGTTCGGCAAAACCTGAAAAATCAAAACCGCTTTATGAAGCGTTTATCTCCCGCCTTTCGGGGGAAACGGGGTCGGAGGTAAAAACCGGCGTTTTCGGAGCCATGATGGATGTGGCATTGGTCAACAGCGGGCCTGTAACCATCATCATGGATTCTAAAAACAAGGAATAGGTAATGTTAAAGTTAAGGAAAAGTTTGGTTATGTACCATGGTCTCTTTATATTTGTACCTTGAAGAAGATTTTACTCATAGAAGACGACCGTCTGATCCTCGAAACAACTTCCAGTTTCCTTGAAGGAGCGGGTTTTGAGATACTGCAGGCAAGCGGAGGCGACGAAGGCATTTCCATTGCAAAGATCAAATCACCCGATCTTATCATTTGCGATATCCTGATGCCAGGCACCAACGGGCACGAGGTATACAGGATACTTCACGATGATATGACCACGGCCGATATTCCTTTTATCTTTCTTTCTTCCCTTTCCGACATCCGCGATATCCGTGCAGGGATGGCGATGGGGGCCGATGATTACATCACCAAGCCCCTGCATCCCGACGAACTGCTGAAAACAGTTGAAACGAGGCTTGAAAAGTTTGACAGGCTACTGAAGCATAAGGAATTACGATATCATGCACTGTTTGAACTGGCTTCAGAAGCCATCCTGATGATCAAACCCGATACTGCGGAGATCATAGATGCAAACCATGCCACGCTCGACATGCTCGGTTATTCAAAGGTTGAGATCTCCCGGTTAAAAGCAAATGACATCCTGCATACATCCACCTGGGAAAATGTGATCAAATTCCTTTCGGGGAGCGTAATGAACCGGAGGCTTCCCTTCCAGGAATCGACATGGAAGCGCAAGGATTCAGTTGAATTTCCAGTACAGATCACCGGACAGGCAATAGAAGTCCAGGGCTTACAATATTTTTTACTGACAGCCCGTGACATGTCGGATATCCGTTTTAAGGAAAAAGCCCTGAAGGACAGTGAAGAGAGGCATAAGGAGCTCGTCGAAAACATAGGCGAGGGCATAGGGGTGGTCGATCTGAACGAACGCTTTACCTATGTGAATCCTGCTGCTTCGGAGATCTTCGGACTTTCCGCATCAAAGCTGGTCGGGCAGAAACTTCTGACTTTTATTCACCCTTCATCACATAATGAGATCCTGAGGCAGACCCATAACCGCATCCTCGGTCAGAAAAGCATTTATGAGGTGGAAGTCCTCAGGCTCGACGGAGAAAGGCGGTGGATCATCGTTACCGCCACCCCCCAGTATGATTCCAAAGGTGCATTTTATGGTACTTTCGGGATATTCCGCGATATTACAAAGAACAAGCTGGCCGAAGCCCGTATCAGGGAAAGCGAGGAAAGGCTGAGCGCTATTGTTGACCTTACCAACGATTATATCTGGGAGATAGACCCTGAATGGAGATACACCTATGTCAGTTCCAAGGTGTTTGACATCCTTGGATACCGTCCCGAAGACGTGCTCGGCAAATCGCCTTTTGCTTTCATGCTGCCCGAAGATGCCGAACGGGCTAAGACGGAGATCAGGAAAATGGTCCATGAATTCAAAGCCCTTAACCTTATCACCAACCGTGCCATGCACCATGACGGCCATGTGATCTACCTTGAATCTTCTGGGATCCCCTTGTTCGATGCCAACGGTAAATATGTGGGCTACCGCGGCGCTGACCGTGATGTCACACTCAGGAAGTCATTCGAGAACCAGCTGATCATTTCCAAGGAAAAAGCTGAGGAATCCGACAGACTTAAATCCTCTATCCTGGCCAATGTAAGTCATGAACTGAGAACACCCCTGAACGGGATACTTGGATTTGCCGAGATCCTAAAGAACGAGCTTAAGGAAACCGAGCAGGAACTGATGGCCGATAATATCCATTCTTCCGGGAGGAGGCTGATGGGAACTCTTAATTCACTGATCACTTTGTCGCAGCTTGTAGCCGGGAAAGTCTCCCTGGTGATCAGGCCTGTCTTCCTGAAGGAAAGTATCAGCGCTGTGATCCGTTCCCTTGAGCCACTTGCAAAGGAAAAAAACCTGGCTATCACGTTAAATGCAGATCCGTCGGTATCGGTCAATACCGATGAACAGTTATTTAAACAACTCTGCCGGCAGATCCTCGACAATGCCATTAAATTCACAGAACACGGTGGGATCACCGTTGAAGTATCAACCGAAAAAGCCGGCTATGAAGGTTATGTCATAGTTTCAATCATCGATAGCGGGATAGGAATCGAAAAAGATTATCACGATCTTATCTTCCAGGAATTCAGGCAGGTAAGTGAGGGTTTCGGAAGAAAATACCAGGGTTCTGGCATAGGTCTCACCATTTGCAAGAAAAGTATTGACCTTCTCGAGGGAAAGATCACCATCGACAGTTCGTCAGGCAAGGGATCGGCATTTCACATCTGGCTTCCAAATAAAAAGGAAGTTACCGCAAATAAACCGGATGTACAGATTACCACCCCGGCTCCGGGGCCGAAACCAGTTACGACATCCGATCTTCCATCTGTGCTTCTCGTTGAGGATAACCTTGTAAATAAAGAACTTACAGAATTTTTCCTGAGGAAAGTATGCAAAGTTGATTATGCTGCCGATGGAAACACTGCCATTGAAAAGGTCAGGGCAAAAAAATACGAGGCCATACTTATGGATATTAACCTCGGTTATGGAATAAATGGAATCGAGGCAACAAAAGAGATCAAAAAGGTGCCGGGATACAATGATATTCCTATCATTGCTGTAACAGGATATACCATGAGCGGCGACAAGGACATGTTAATTGCCCAGGGATGTACTCATTACCTGGCAAAACCCTTTGACCAGGCGAGTATACTGGAGGTGATGATGGATGTTTTATCTGTCAAAAAGTAATTTTTCACTACAATCGCAGGCTCGAAATCTTTATATAATCTTTATGTCATCCCCTGGATTGTGTCCTTAACATATAAATACCTTTGCACCATCAAAAACTTAGTCTCTAACAAATAAAAATTAGATCATCATGAAAAAAGTTGTTGTCTTAGTATCAGCTATCATGCTGTTTGCCGGTTTAACTTTTGCACAGACCACCCAGACCAAAGATCAGAAACCTGCTGAAAAGAAAGAAGCTCCTAAAACCACTGAGAAAAAGGATGCTAAACCAGCTGAAAAGAAAGAAGCTACAAAGCCTGCTGCAAAGCCCGCTGCAAAGCCTGCTGAAAAACCTGCAGAACCTGCAAAGAAGTAATCTGAACTTTTTAATTGTACAAGAAAAGGCTGTCCGGTTGGACGGCCTTTCTTATTTTCCGGGCAATCTGAAAACAATTGGCATCCTTACCACCACCCTGACAGACCTGCCGTTTCTCCTGGCCGGTTCCCATCTGGGCATGAGTTTCACCACCCTGATAGCTTCGTCATCGCAGCCCCCTCCTATTCCTTTTGTCACTTCGATATTGGACAGGTAGCCGTCGATCTCGATGATAAAAACCACCACCACTACACCCTGCACCCCGGCCTTCAGGGCAGTTTCGGGATAACGAACATTTTTTCTCAGAAACCATAACCTTGCATCATCACCCCCGGGATACCTGGGGTACACATCGATTACAGTCACAATACCTGTGGCATCCCCTTCGCCATGGCCGTTTAATGCATTACCCTGTCCTTTACCCGCAGTAGTATCTGCAGGAACTGTTTCTTCTTCAAGGGGAGGTTTGTCTTCAACAGGTTTGAGCTTTTCTACGGTCACCGAATCAACCACAACAGGAGCCTGTTCATCAGGGGGAGGCTTGGGAACAGAACCCGCCAGCCTGTCCGGGTCCTCGCTGGGAGGAGGGAGCACGCTGTAATACTGGACATCGGTGATCATGTCGTTGTCGATCAGCGGGATAGGCTCGAAATAATAATAGAGCACAGGGCCCACGGTAAGTCCTGTAAAGAGCAATACTGCAAGGATGGTGGAGATAAGAACGTACTTGTTGTATTTTTTACGAAGGACATATCCCCCGTAAGCCTGGTTACGGCCCGAGAAAACAATTTCGAAAAGATCTGCCCCGTGGTTTACTTTCATTCGCCCAGGTATTTCTTTAGCCCTTCTATTTCCCTTCTCTGGCGTTTAGTCGGACGGCCGGCACCCGGATCACGGTATTCGAAGCTCAGTTCCCTCATCTTTTTAACCCTTTCGTATTCGCTTCCGGGAGTGAGGTCCTGCAGGTACAAGGATACCAGAGGGGCACCCACCCTGTTTTCAAGCAGCTGAAGAACTTTGAATTGCCTGGTCAGGGGCGGTTGAGACAGAGTAATCTCATTTCCGGGTTTTATTTCATGTGAAGGTTTGACGATATTCCCGTTCAGCCTTACTTTACCCGATTTACAGGCTTCAGACGCCTGGTTCCGAGTTTTGAAAAGGCGAACAGCCCATAACCATTTATCTATCCTGACTCCTTCTGTCATTTCTGCCGGAAAAATATCTCCATAGGGGCACCGGTAAACTCAAAGTGCTCCCTCATTTTGTTCTCAATAAAACGACGATATGGGTCTCTCAAGTATTGAGGATGGTTGCAGAAAAACACGAACGATGGGAAGGCTGTCGGAAGCTGGGTGGCAAATTTGATCCTTACATATTTCCCTTTAACCGCGGGAGGAGGAGTTTGTTCGATGACGGGGAGGATAAAATCGTTAAGCTCCCTCGTAGGGATCTGCCGGCTCCTGTTTTTAAACACCATAACCGCAGTCTCCATGGCTTTCAATATCCTTTGCTTCTCGGTGACCGAGGTAAAAACAATAGGAACATCTTTGAAAGGCGAAAGCTGTTCACGGATCATCTCCTCGAACTGCTTATGCGTATTGGTCTGTTTTTCAATCAGGTCCCATTTATTGACAAGTATGACAACACCCTTATGGTTCCTGTCGATAATGTGGAAAATGTTCTGGTCCTGTGCTTCGAATCCTCTTTCAGCATCGACCATCAGGATGCATACATCACTATGTTCAATTGAACGGATTGCGCGCATGACAGAGTAAAACTCGATATCTTCCTTGACTTTGCCTTTTTTCCTGATCCCTGCGGTATCAACAAGCAAAAAATTCAGTCCGAACGAACTGTATTCGGAATGGATGGAGTCGCGCGTAGTTCCTGCGATCGGTGTGACTATGGTACGGTCGCGCCCAAGCAGGAAATTTACAAGTGAAGACTTCCCTGCATTCGGGCGGCCCACTATGGATATTTTAGGCAGGTCGGGAAGTTCTTCATTATTCTCTGTGGATGACTCATCAAGAGGCGGGAAAAGCGCCGTGACCGCATCCAGCAATTCACCGGTGCCGCTGCCACTTACCGCGGCTATGCCGAATATCTCATCAAATCCAAGTGCATAGAACTCATTCACCAGGTCGATCTGTTTGATGCTGTCAACCTTGTTGGTGGCCAGCAGCACTTTCTTGCCCGAACAGCGCAGCATGGTAGCTACGTCCTGATCCATAGGCGTAAGCCCTTCACGGACATCCACCATGAAAATAATGACGTCAGCCTCGTCGATGGCAAGGTTTACCTGTTTTTTGATCTCCGATTCATAGATATCGTCGGAATCGTCTACGTAGCCGCCGGTATCTATAACCGAGAACTGGTGGCCGTTCCAGTCGCTGAGGCCGTAATGCCTGTCGCGGGTGACGCCGCTGGTGGGGTCAACAATTGCTTCGCGTTGTCCCACGAGGCGGTTGAAGAGAGTGCTTTTGCCTACATTCGGGCGGCCAACGATGGCGACTATTTTTGACATAATTTTCGTTTAAATTTAATTACTTATTTGCGCTCGTTCATTACAAAAGCTGCGTTTCGCTCTCAAATCACACCACTGATCCCGCTCTCACATCACACCGATGATCCCGCTCTCACATATCACCGATGCTAAGGTGTGTCGGAGCGATATGATGATATGCTATTCTGACTAACCCCAAGCTCCTTACACCTGATGCAGCTTGTGTGATGTGAGCCGCTCCTTGCAACTGATGAGGCTTATGCAATTTGCTTCTCTTAATTATTTCAATTTACGACAATTCATGGTCATCTCCTAAAGAATATCCGAATCTTTTCAACTGAAGTTCGTCTTCACGCCAATCTTTGGAGACTTTAACATGCAGTTCAAGGAATATATGGCGGCCGAGGAACTCCTCAATCGCTTTACGCGCTTCAGTCCCCAGTTTTTTTATCGCTTTGCCCTGGTGCCCAAGAATTATTCCTTTCTGCGATTCCCTTGAAACATAAATCACTGCCCTGATACGGAGAAGGGAATCTTCAACTTTGAATGAATCTATGGCAACTTCGACCGAATAAGGAACCTCCTGGGAATAGTTGATAAGGATTTTTTCACGTATCATCTCCGACACGAAAAACCTTTCATTCCTGTCGGTCAGCTCATCTTTTTCATAAAAGGGAGGATGCTGGGGCAGAAGTTTGATGAGACGGTTCAAAAGCAGTTCAAGGTTGAATTTATGTAGTGCCGAAACAGGCAATATCTCAGCTTCCGGCAAAAGTTTGGCCCATTGCTCCACTTCCCTTTCAAGCTTTACCTGGTCTATCGTATCTATTTTATTTACCAGGACTATAACCGGGATCTTTGCTGCGGTTATTTTACGGAGGATATCCTCGTGGGTGAATTTCTGGCCGGGTTCGGTCACAAGCAGAATAATGTCAGCATCTGAAATTGAAGCGCTTATGGCCGAAACCATGGCCTGGTGCAGCTTGTATTTCGGTGTAAGGATACCAGGGGTATCTGAAAAAACCATCTGGTAATCTTCAGCATTCAGAATCCCCAGGATACGGTGCCGGGTAGTCTGGGCTTTAGGTGTGATGCCCGAAAGTTTTTCACCGATAAGAGCATTCATCAGGGTAGATTTTCCCGCGTTGGGATAACCAAGTATTGTTATATATCCGGCGTTATGGGCCATAAAATGTTTTAATAATTTGGAGATGCGGCAAACTAAGTCTATCTTTGCACCGCGAATCACATTTCA
Organism: Bacteroidota bacterium; assembly: GCA_037141915.1. Lineage (GTDB taxonomy): Bacteria > Bacteroidota > Bacteroidia > Bacteroidales > FEN-979 > CAIRDP01. The sequence goes on from JBAXBP010000011.1 coordinate 26,398, forward strand.
TCGCGATATAACTGACAAAGGTAGTAAAAATATATCGCGGGGTGGAGCAGAGGTAGCTCGTTGGGCTCATAACCCAAAGGTCATAGGTTCGAATCCTATCCCCGCAACCACGAAACCCTGGCACGAAAGTGTCGGGGTTTTTCTTTTGACACTAAGCCCCAAGCTTGCTTGAGGGCTTAGTGGAAAAAGAAAAAGACCGGGCGAGCGAAGCAAGCAGGGGTTTCGTAGTTAAGCCCCCCAACGGATCACCGCCAGGTAATCTACCTATGAAACCCTATCTGAATGAATGAATTAGCGGTTGCGAGGCGGGCTTGTCGTGAGATTCATCATTACCTGGTCTCTGATATTTTCGACAATTGATATCAAATGGAATAAGTGGCGGCTGAAGAGATTAAATGGGAAAATGCTTTTGTATTAACCCCTTGAGTTCTTCAATTACAATAGGCTTTGAGATATAAACATTGCATCCTGCATTGATTGCCTTTTCCCTGTCCCCTGCAAGCCCATAGGCTGTTTGTGCAATAATGACCACGTTTTTGTTAAACTGCCTGATTTGGCGGGTGGCAGAATATCCATCCAAATCGGGCATCCTGACATCCATCAACACAAGATCAATATCAGTATTGCTGCGGCAGACTTCAACTGCTTCAACTCCCGATCTTGCAGTTAAAATTTTACTGCAATACGTCATGATTACTGCGGAAAGGAAGGATAACGACGATTCGTCGTCCTCGACGATTAAAGCTATAAGGTCTTTAACATTATAATCCGATTCTATGTTCACAGAACCGCTTTGAATCGAGGGGTCCGTTTCCACACTAGCATTATTGGGAATTGTAAAATAAAAGGTTGATCCTTTTCCAAGCACGCTTTCTACCCAGATTTTTCCGCCAAGCAATTCCACGAAGGCTTTTGAAATGGATAAACCCAATCCCGTTCCTTCGTATGGCCTGGAAATCAAATCATTACCCTGCCTGAATCGTTCAAAAATGAGCTCCCTCTGATTATCAGCTATCCCACTGCCTGTATCTTTCACGAAAAATTCAAGGTAGCCACCTTTTTTCTTAACACCGAATTCGATGGAGCCCGCGCTGGTAAATTTATGAGCATTACCAACGAGATTGGTCAGGATTGCATAGATTTTTTCCCGGTCTGTTTTAATAATGCATTCCTTTGACGGCAGATGGAGGTTAACCAGAAGCCGCAATCCTTTTTTCTCAACTTCAGGTCTGAAGAAGTTAAAAACAAAGTCGATTTGCTCATTAATATTGGTTTCATTTATCGAAACATCCATCTGCCCCGATTCAATTTTCGAAATGCTTACAATATCGTTAATGATGTTGAGCATCCTGTTACCGCTTTTCTCAATGACGCTGAGATATTGCTTCTGCTCATCACCTGTTAAATGTTGTTCTTTTAACAATTGAGCAAACCCCAGTATGCCGTTCATCGGTGTACGGATTTCGTGACTCATATTGGCAAGGAATGTCGATTTAAGGCGGTCGCTTTGTTCGGCGAGTTCTTTGGCTTGTATTAATTCCTGCTCTGCATGTTTCTTGGCAGTGATATCTCGGATCAGCCCCATGGTTCCGATGGGTTGATCACCTTGATAATACACGCTGGATGAGAGTTCGCCGTAGAAGGTCGAGCCATCCTTATGCTTCATTAGGAAAGTTCGCAGATCACGGGTAGAACCTGATTCTATTGAGGTGCGGAACTGCATTATGGCATCTGCCAAATCGCTTTCATCGAGAAAACGCATAAACGGTTCACCTGTCATTTCTTGTGGTGAATAGCCGAAAATTAACTGTGCAGAGGAAGAGATGTAAGTAACTAGTCCCTTATTATCAGTTATAAACACAACATCCTTCAACTGCTCGGTGATACTACGGAACTTCTCTTCGCTTTTTTGCAGTAATTCCAACGATTCCTTTCGATCAGTAACATCCATAAAGAAGCCCACGCTGCATTTTCTTCCGCTGAGGATCATAGGAGCCCCGGATATGTCAGCATAGAAAACCGTTCCGCCTTTCCTTATGCAGGCCAGATTGTAAGATACGGGTTTCTCCCCCCGCATCTGGGAGGCAAACTCCGACATCACCAAATCAAAGGAATTTTTTGGGTGCAGGTCTTCTATGCTTAAATGTTGGAACTCATCATGTGAATAACCGAACAGATTGCAGATGGCTTGATTGGAAAATAAAAACTGATGGGTTTCGACATCGGTGGCTAATATCCCATATGGACTTCCTTTCAACAGTACACGATGCTTTTCTTCCGATTCCATTAAGGCTTGTTCCGCGATCTTCCTTTCGGTGATGTCGCGGCTGAATAATGCTAACCGCGTAACCATTCCAACGTTATTACGGATAGGATACAGGTTGTTCACCATCCACCGACCATCGCGATAATCTTCAAAAGTTACTTTCTCTCCATCTAAAAGTGCGCGATTGAAGAAGGGAAGGCGACGCTCTGCGATTTCCGACGGAAGCAGATCAGCCAACTTACAACCGATCGTTTCCTCACACGAACGTCCAAGGCGTTTTGCCCCAATTTCGTTCAGTGCAATGCAAGTTGTATCAGCCGTAAGCAGGTAGATTGATTCATCTGCTGCATTGAAAATGGCGTTTAAACTGGATTCGCTTTCAATCAGTGCCATTTCGCTTTGTTTGCGCTCGGTAATATCAACAAATGACGCTACTATTTTTTGATTGCTTACAATAGCGACAGACATGAGTGCATTCCTTATTTCGCCATTTTTTCGATAGAAAGTAAACTCGTATTTATCAGGGGCGTCCTTTGGGTTTATCATTCTTCGGCGGTTATATTCTTTTAACCGCTCAAGGTCATCAGGCGGAATTTGCTGAGTCCAGCTTATCCCGGTGACTTCCTCTTTAGTGTAACCGCTTAGATTACAATATTCCTCATTGACCATTGCAATGGTTGTATCGGGTTCAATAAGAGCCATTGCCGCTGAATTATTTTCAAATATGGAACGAAAGTCCATCTCGCTTACCGTTAAAGGTTCTTTTTCAGGATTGCCCCCTGTGCTACTTTTTTCCCTTGAAGCTTTTAATGAATCAAGCTCTTTTCGTACTTCCTGAAGTTCCTTTGCAAGATCTACCTTGGTTTTGGTTCGATCGTTCATATTGTATTCATTTTCTGTAAATAAAGATACAACTGAAAGACGATTAATCCAAATTATTTTCGACAAATTGAGATGAGACCCTCCATCTCACTATATTAAATTCAAATCATGCGAGTGGCAAAGAGGAGCACACTACTCAATGATGGGCGGGGAATTCACCGGGAGAGATTAAAAATATGACAATAGCAAAGACAATACCCAAGAGGACATTGATCTTAAAACTTCCTTTACCTGAAATCCCGAATCACTTCGTGCCATTGTTCTCTTACCTTATTTATTCTTCATATTGAGCTTCCAGTTTGCCTTCCTTTATTGCGCGTTTGAGGGCAGCATAGTCTTTTTCATTCTGGTCAGCATAGGCAAGGGAGAAACTTGCAATCGCTCTATCGAATGTGTCACTTGTTCCCATGTAACCGCTTAGCATCGCAGCATCCCCTGAACGTGAATGAGACAGGGCCATCGCCTGCCCGCACCAGTCTGCATAGGAGATCATTTCAGCTTTTCCGAATGTTTCAACTTTCAGGGAAATCTTGACATCCCTTAATTGACGGAAGAAAAAGTGCCGACCCAGTTTCCCTTTGGTCCAGCCCAGGAAAGGATCGCTGAACGGCTGAATAAGACGGTAGCCATTTACAACCCGCTGGCCATGGTTTGGGTATATGCTTTTCCCGGCATAAGGTTCAAGCACTGATGGACGTGCTTCTTTTACCTGCAGGAAAAGGGCGTCGCCATCAGCAGTCATAAACAGTAAGACAAAACAAACTGTACCTACGCTTCCTACGCCTACTACTTTGATTGCGGCATCTCTGAGCTCATAACGGTCAAGCAGAAAACTATAAACCGGGGGGAGGGTTCGCCGGTAAAGTTCAAATGCTTCTCTCACCACATCGGTGATCTCTCCCGGGGTATGTCCCTTCACATGAAAAATTGTGGGCAGATTGTCCTTAATGAATGTAACTGAGTCTGTTCCTTTCACAAGCTGGGGGAATATATCTTCTGCTATGCTTCGTCCACGCTCCTTTTCCAGCCGTTTATTACCACGGGTAATCATTTTAGGATCCTTTAACTTAGATATCATCTTATCGGCGGTGAGTGAAATATGCCACAGTTCCAGGATTTTCATTTCGCTGTAAGCGGCCATATTCGTTCGATAAGAGCGGACACATTCGAGGGCGGCCTCTTTTTCAACCAACTCCCCAAGATTGTTGTTCCGGCATGCAATCACAAAACTGGCTGCCAGTCTTTTGACATCCCACTCCCAGGGTGCCGGCAGAGTCTCGTCCAGGTCATTGATTGAGAAGATGATATTTCTTTCCGGTGTCGCAAACCCGCCAAAGTTGCACAAATGTGCGTCGCCGCAAGCCTGTACGATCAATCCTGAAACAGGTGTGCCTGCCAGGTCTGAAGCCATATTGAAAGCTGACCCGCGGTAAAAGGTAAAAGGAGATCTTGACATGCGCCCGTGACGAAGCGGCAATAAATCCGGCATACGCCCCTTTTCACTGGCAAGCAGGAGTTCAATTGGATCCTGGCGTTTGGCAGGAGCCTGCCAGCTTGCATGGGATGAGCGCGGACAGGTTTTTCTCAACTGCCTGCCCATTTCGTAACGCTCATTGCGGGGAGCATGATGGATGCTCAATTTGATTTTACCAGGATCTGCCTCATAATCCATATCAGCCGGGTCCTGTTTATTTTTTTTCATAATCCTGGTTATCGCGTTGGAATTGTAATCATTGGCGTTGCTTTTTCATCCGATTGCACCAGTGAACTGATCAAAAGGAGAAAACTGAATATCCCTTTTGATCTGTACTCTGCCTTGTCGATATAGAACCAGTATCCGTTATAATAGACTGAAACAAATGCATTTACAGGTTCCTGTTTGCTGCTGTAAATATTGATGAACGGTTGAACAGGGGTTCCGTCAGGCATTTTAAAATCAGGTTCGGGATAGACTTCTTTCGCAAGTATATGCGCCTCCGGCACATGGATATATGCTCCGATATCGGCAAGAATTTCAAGGATTGACCTGGTCATTATTGCGAACTGTAAACTATCATTTTTCCTAATCCCGATCCCTACCCGGTATTTCCTGAGAGAGTCAGGGATGCCGAGGATCTGGTTCATTTTTTTTATAGTTTCTGAAACTGCAGTATCTTGCTGTTGGCCTATCTCTATGAATAATTCCTCCTTAGTTTCAGAGATCCTTGTCGAAGTGATGTCGATAAAATCCTTTCCCTGGAGTTTTTTAAAACAATCAAGGAGAGGGAAAAACTCAGGAGAAGCTTCGTGGCGGCGTGCACTTCCGCCAAAATTGTTTTTAATGCCATTGATAGAGTTAACCGTTAACTTAAAAACCTGGTCAATAGGATAGCCTGCATAAACAAGGCTCATTATAACGGTTGTCGGGATAGGCTGCATTAGGCTAAGCGCAAATTTTTCGCCCGAAACAGGTTCATAGGAAATCGTAGGACGGTCGGTCATGGTACCCTGTGCACCAACCGAAGGGTTCCATCCAATTCCAGTTGGCTCATATGAAGCGCCTGCAGTGAACTGGCCCGAAATTTCGTACTGGCTTATAATGGACGATATATCCATCATCACAGGAGCATCAGCATACCTGATTCTGACAATATTCTGTAAAAGCTGTTTTTTCCATGAATCAGAATACGCATTGAGGTACTCAGTGCGGTCCCTGTTCAAAGTTCCAGGCCCCACACTTTTACATGAGGCGATGAAAATCACCGGGATCAGGAGAAAAAACAAATACTTTTGAGCTTTCATGATTCTAAATTGTTTCGCCAATCCGAATAAAGTTCATTTATGTCGTATTTGAATCAAACAGACCCTCCATAGAAATTACCTCCTGACATTAATCGTCACTTTATGAATGTTGCCATTGAATTTTGACGATGGTCCGTAATCGGCCACCGGGGTTCCTTCATCCACGCCCACATCAGCCATGTCATCTCCTGAGAAAATGCTGGGTTCGGTTTTAGCAATCCTTGTCTCGGCAACTTTAACTCCATTTACCGAAACAGTACCCGTTCCGCCTTTACCTGCTCCTCCACCGTCATATTTAAAATCATAAGCAATGGTGTATTTGCCGGGTTTCAGAGGTTGTGAAGATATTGCCTGGAATTGTTCCAGGCCGAGGTAGTTATAGGTGAAGACAGGCTTACCTTCCCTGAGATAGAAAGAAAATCCTCCAAACCGCCCCCCCTGGCACACTATCACTCCATTTGCATTGGCGGAGACCTCAACATCTGCAGTAATCGTATAAGAAGTATTAAAAAGACTGATAAAAATATCGGATCCCATGCCTTTCATGCCCTCACCCAGGGTCATGGTTGTTTTACCCTGCATCATGGTTGGTCTGCCAACCGCAGCGGCATTGAATCTTTCAAACCCCCTGTCATCGATCGGCAGTACATGATATTTTTCCGCTTCTTTCATAAACATTTCCTGCATATTTTTCAGTTTCCCGGGATCTTTCGCCGCAAGGTCATTCGAAAGGCTGAAATCCACCATGGTATTGTATAGCTCCCATTTATCTTCCTGCAATACAGCATATGGTTTCGGGTTCCATGGGGCCTTGTGTATAGTCCGGGCAAGCCAGCCATCCTGGTACAACCCCCGGTTACCCATCATTTCGAAGTACTGAACAGTATGTTTTTCCTTTGCAGCGGCGTCATTGAATGTGTAAACAAGGCTTGTTCCTTCGATGGGAGCCTGGGTGATCCCGTTAACGACTTTTGGGGCCGGGATACCGGCAGCCTCGTAAACCGTTGGTGCAACGTCTATTACATGACCAAATTGAGTACGGACTTCTCCTTTTGCCTTGATTCTTTTTGGCCAGCAGATCACCATACCGTTGCGGACGCCACCAAAATCCGAAGCAACCTGTTTGGTCCAGGTAAAGGGGGCATCCATCGCCACTGCCCAGCCTGCTGCGAAATGAGGATAGGTGCTTGGAGAGCCCCATTCATCATAATGTTTCAGCATGTCGGGAACCGTTTCTTGAACCTGGTTGAAATACGTCAACTCGTTGAACATCCCGCTCATCTGTCCTTCGGCGCTGGCTCCATTGTCGCCCGCGATGAAAATGATCATGGTATTTTCCATGATGCCTAATTCTTCTAGCGCGGAGATCAGCCTGCCTATTTCATGATCGGTATGTTCAGCAAATCCGGCATATACCTCCATCTGCCGGGCATAGAGTTTCTTTTCATCGGGTGTTAGGGATTCCCAGTTTTTAATATCAGAAGGCTTGGGTGCAAGCTTTGTGTTCTGAGGAATGATACCCAGTTTTTTTTGTCGGGCAAAAGTCTCTTCACGAATCTTGTCCCAACCTTCATCAAATTTACCTTTGTATTTATCGGCCCATACTTTAGGGACATGGTGGGGGGCATGGGTAGCTCCGGGTGCATAATAGATGAAAAACGGTTTGCCGGGTGTAATAGCCTGCTGGAACCGAACCCAGGCAATGGCCTGGTTGGTCATGTCGGTTGTAAAATGATAATTTGAATCTTTGGGGACTTCAACCTGGGTTATGCCGTCGTATACCAGTGGTGCCCATTGGTTAGTCTCACCACCCAGGAAACCATAGAATTTTTCAAAACCCGAGCGGGTAGGCCACCTGTCCTGGGGACCTGAAGCCGAAAGCTCCCATGGCGGGACTTCATGGCATTTCCCGAACTGCGCGGTATTGTAGCCGTTTTGACGAAGCACTTCAGCCATCGGGGTGATAGCCTGGGGTCTGATAGCGGTATTGCCTGGAAAGCTTGTCGCCATTTCGGTAATCGCCCCCATATTGGCAGAGTGGTGGTTGTACCCTGTGAGCAGCGCCATCCTGGTGGGAGCACATAAGGCAGTGGTATGAAAGTGGTTGTATTTAAGCCCTGTCTCCGACAATTTATCAAGTGTTGGCATGGAAACAGGCCCGCCAAATGCATCACAAACACCGAAACCCATATCATCGATCAGAACGATCACGACATTGGGCGCCCCTTGTGGAGCCCTGACTTCAAACCGCTTTGGCGGAGTCGCATTTCTTACATCCAGCTCTTTATAGGTAGCCGGGCTTGGTTCTTTGATTGGCAGGACAGTCCGGTCCTGTGCTGCAAGTTGACCTGCAAAGGCCGACAATACGAACAATGCCAAAACGAATTTCTTTTTCATTATTTGTTTCATAGATTTAACTAAAAAGAAGGGGTCATACCTCAAATCACACAAATTTATTCAAAATAGGGAGCAGAATCTTCTAAATAAGATACTCACCATTCGGTATTTTGCGCCATGAATGAGCACCGAGATTCTTGAACTTGCCTCAATGCAGGAAGATTTTGAAAAGCTTAACACCCGGCTTTCGTTGACCAATGGATCATCATAACAGTCAACAAGGTGAAATAGTAAGATTATTCAGCACGTTTGCGGTCACTAATATCAAAAATGCTGGACAGAAGAAAAGGTACATTATTGAGGCTAATGATCTCGGCGGAGAACAAGGTTGTAATTACTTCGCCATTTTTTCTTCTGATCTTCACTTCTTTCCCTTTCACTTCTTTGCCTTCCTGCAAAGCCGATAATAACCGCTTTCGGTCTTCCGCATCCACCCATAGGTTCAGTTCAGAAGATGAATTGTTGATTACCTCGGCGCGGGAAAATCCTGTGTATGTTGAAAATGCATCGTTAACATCAAAGTATGTGCCATCTTCCAGGCTGCTAATGGCGATTGCATAAAAAGATGTCTGAAACGCTTTGGAATATTTCTCTTCGCTATCTCTCAGTGCGCTTTCCAAACGTTTTCGTTCAGTGATATCAATCAAACTCACAAGACAATCTTCGCCACTAGTGACAGCGATGCCGGTTAATTGAACAAAAACGGCCGGATTCGCTTGTGTCAGAAGGGTGAGCTCGCAGGTTTCTTTGGCCCTGGACTTACACACTGCATCAAGAAAATGAATGAAGACCGGTCTGGTATCATCGGAAACAAAAAAGCTAAACTGAGCGCCTTTCAGATGAAACCGCTCTGTCCCCAGCAATTGGGCTGCACTGTGGTTTAACTCGGTGATACTGCCTTCTTTTGAGAGCGAGAAATACCCGGTTGGCGAAAAATTATATAATTTGGTAAACTTGTCAGAAGCGACTTCAGCCATTGCCCAGGCATGACGAAGCTCAACTTTCTGTAATTCAAGTTCTATCTGGCGCACCTCAAGTTCCGCAATGAGCTTCTGCGTTTCAACTTCCGAAAACCGTGCAATCGCATTTGATGATTTCTCTTTAAGTCGTTCTTCAGCTTGCTGGCGAAGGTATTGGGAGTCAGGGTTGGTATCGTTTTGAGTCATTGTAACCTTTTGTTAACCTGAGAAAAAATATGCCGCTTCCCTCTTGAGGCAAAAACAAGCAAATGTACGCCTTCTTCAATTACAGCACTTTCTTTATTTTCTCAATCTTGCTGTGCCTGTCATATGAGTAGGTTGAACTGGTCTGATCAAGAATCTCAAAAATGATTAATGCCCTGCTGTACAAGTTTTTCATTTGCACGCCCCCTGTATTCCCTGACTTGAGTTCTTCTGCAACAAGAAACATTAATTCGGCAAGCTTCTCAAAATTGTTATCGCTGAATTTTTTGGTGTCCAGCAGTGTTGTAAGAAACGATTCTGCTGGTATTAAAGCCAGGTCATCAAAATTCAAACCCAATTCCGCTGTCAACGCCCGGCCGGCTGCTTCAATTCCCTGATTCACCTGCCCGCGGGCTTTAAACCCCGCCAAACCAGCAAGTATTTTTCCAAGTACCTGCCCCATCTGGTCAATTTGCCTTTTGATGTAGTCTTCCTGTTCCGCTGGCATACCTTCTTAATTAAGTGACTGTTGAGGTTGTTCAAATACCCTCTGAATAATATTGTTTAAGCATTCCGGCAGCATACCTGAATTGCCCAGGCGAATTGTACAACTCAGCCGAAAGCCGGGTCGTTCGCCGTGGGGGCTGCGACCAGTACCATAAAGGCAATTCGAGGTCATGCTCTTTGAAAAGCCTGTCCTGCAAGGCATCGACATTCTTATAATCGGGAGGAACCATATCTCCAAAAGGCGGAAGTTCTATCGTTGTCATACCCGCATTCATCTCCGCGGGACATGACGGGCTCAATCCGAGTTCAGCACAAAAAATATCGCGGGCCTCCACACAAAGGTCATGGTTGTGTTTCATGACCGCATCCCAGCCCCCGGGCATCAGCGAAGCCATATAGTCAATTGAATCGGCCGCACAAAGCACAGGCGAAGGGTCCAGCGTGCCCTGCCAGAAAAACCTCCCGGCAAAGGGTTCTGCTTTATGCCCCGCATGACTGATGATCAGCGGCAGAATGGGTTTCTGCCTGTCGTTACGCACATGCAAAATGGCAGCGCTTTTTGGCGAACAAAGCCATTTATGGCAATTTCCTGTATAATAAGCGGCTCCTATTTCATTAATATCCAGATGAATGCTTCCCGGGGCATGTGCGCCGTCGACCATGGTATCAATTCCCAGCTTATCGAGTTCCCTCACAATCTCACCGACCGGCTGAACCAATGCAGTTGCCGAGGTGATATGATCGATGAGGCATATCTTTGTTTTTTTTGTGACTGCTGATAGCAGAGCGTCGGTGATCTGGCCGGGTGAGGCTATGGGTAAATCATAGCTTGCCTCCACGATCACTGCCCCGGCAGACTCAGCAATGTACTCAAGCAGCTTGCGGCAGGCATAATACGTATGGTTGCTGATGAGTATCTCATCGCCCGGTTCGAAATGCAGTGACCTGAATACCGTATTGACCCCTGCCGTTGCATTCTGTACAAAGACCAGGTCGGAGGGATCGGCATGAACAAAGGCAGAGATCTTTTCCTTTGCCAAACCCATCATCCCCTCAAGTTGCCTCACCAGGAAGCTCATGGGCTGGCCTTCGAGCATCAGGCGGTACTCGTTCTGCCTTTCGAGGATATATTTGGTGCATGCCCCGAAAGACCCGTGGTTCAGATAGATCGCGTGTGGATCAAGCGCCCAGAGATGCGAGAATTCGGAGAAAAAACGGGAAGACATAAGGTATTTATGATTTAATTTACATTCACGGATCACGAGTCACGGATCACGATTTTATTCCACCTCCAAAATCATCCCCTTCAGGTACTCCCCCTCGGGATGGTAGATGCTTACGGGATGGTCCGGGCCCTGGGAGAGGTGGTGAAGGATTTTCAGGTTCCTTCCTGTTTCAATGGCTGCTGACTGAAGTGCCGAACGAAACATCTCGCGGCTGATGGCCTGGGAGCAGGAGAAGGTGAACAGAAGCCCGCCCGGCTCAAGGTGGCGGATGGCCGAAGCATTCAGCTGGATATAAGCATGAAGTGCATTGTTCGATACCTGGTGGCTCTTGGCAAAAGCAGGAGGATCGAGTATGATCATGGAATATTTTTCGGAAGTGTTTTTAAGGAGGACTTTGACATCGGCGACTTCCGAAGAATGCCGGGTTTCGTCAAGCCCGTTCAGTGCAAGGTTTTCGACGGTCCACCCCAGGGCCTGCTTTGAACTGTCGACCGAATGTACATGTTGTGCGCCACCCTTCAGGCAATACACCGAGAAAGCCCCTGAATAGCAGAAGGCATTCAGGACTTTACGGTTTTTCCCGTATAACCGGGCAAACATGCGGTTACTTCTTTGGTCCAGGAAGAATCCCGTCTTCTGACCATGTATAAAATCGACATTGAACCTGTGACCGGTTTCGGCAATCTCGACGGCGGGGGAATTGCCGTAGAGGAATTGGTTGTGATGAAGGTCGTGATGAAGTTCGTCACGTTTTTCCTTACGACTTTCCAAAGCCCGGGCCATGGTCTCCGCACTCTTATCGTACACAGCCAGTAACTTTTCGCCGTAAAGCTCCTGCAAAGCGTCAACCAGTAAGGGTTTTAAAAGATGCATCCCCAGGGAGTGTGTCTGGATAACGGCGACCCCGTTATACCAGTCGATGATCAAACCAGGCAGTTCATCACCTTCACTGTAAACGAGGCGATAGGCGTTGGTTAAAGGTCCTGATGTAAGGCCGGCCTTCATTCGCAGTTCGAAGGCTTGCTTTAAACGTCCAAGCCAGAATTCCGCCCCGGTAGTCGTCCGCAGAAAAGAAAAAATCTTAACTGCGATGGATCCTGTCATAAAATGACCTGTTCCCAGAAACTGTCTCTCCGAAGAAAACACTTCCACCACCGTGCCTTCTTTGACCTCTCCGACCTTCCTGTCAATCGCCCCTGAAAAAATCCAGGGATGCCTCCTGAGAACCGCTGCTTCCTTGCCCGGCTTCAATATTACCATTGGAATCCTGTCCATCACCTTAAATAAATCACTGTTGTCCGGTAAAACTTTAAAGTAGGGTTGGCCGGTTATGACCAACCC
>JBAXBP010000012.1:0-37323 GCA_037141915.1 Bacteroidota bacterium
CCCGATGCCGAGCATTTCATCGATGCAAAGCTTGAGGCAGGAAAAGTTACCGGCGCCAACATCTCGGTCAAGATCACCGATGATTTCATGCAGGCCGTGATTGAAAACGGTGAATTTACCCAGCAGTTCCCTGTCGATTCGAAGCACCCCAAGGTGGTTCGCAAAATACAGGCTATGGACCTCTGGTCAAAGATAGTACACAACGCGTGGAAATCCGCAGAGCCGGGGATCCTTTTCTGGGATACCATTATCCGCGAATCAATACCCGATTGTTATGCAGATCTCGGTTTTAAAACCGTGAGCACCAATCCCTGCGGAGAGATACCCCTTTGCACCTACGACAGCTGCCGTTTGCTGGCCATCAATTTATATAATTATGTGGATAAGCCTTTTACCACCGATGCCAGCTTTAATTCGGAACTCTTCATCGATCATGTTCACAAAGCACAGAGGATCATGGACGACATCATCGACCTTGAACTTGAAAAGGTCGACAAGATCCTTGACAAGATAGAGGCAGATCCGGAGCCGGAAGAGCTCAAATCGAGGGAGCGTGCAATGTGGCTGAACATTAAAAAGAAAGCCATACAGGGCCGCAGAACCGGTTTTGGCATCACCGCCGAAGGTGATATGCTTGCAGCCCTTGGAACCCGCTACGGGTCAGACGAAGCGACAGATTTCTCAGTGGAGGTTCATAAACTCCTTGCGATTGAAGCATACCGCTCATCGGTGACGATGGCCAAAGAGCGCGGACCTTTCCCTATCTACGATACCGACAGGGAAAAGAACAATCCATTTATTCTCAGGCTTAAAGAATCGGCTCCCGATGTTTACGACGACATGGCCGAGTACGGAAGACGTAATGTTGCCATCCTTACCATTGCCCCTCCCGGTTCGGTGAGCATTCTTACCCAGACCACTTCGGGCCTGGAGCCTGTGTTTGCCGTTTCATACAAACGCCGCCGCAAGGTGAACCCCAACGACAAGAATGTAAAAATCACCTTCAAGGACGAAGTAGGGGATACCTGGGAAGAGTTCAACGTGTTCCATCATAAATTCGTAAACTGGCTTGAGGTAAAAGGTTACAACGTTGATGAGGTCTCACGCATGGACGAGAAGGACCTGAGAGAGATGATCAAAAAATCTCCTTTCTTCCGCGCCACCGCCAACGATGTTGACTGGGTAGCCAAAGTCAAGATGCAGGGAGCCGTTCAGAAATGGGTCGACCATTCCATCAGTGTTACAGTAAATGTTCCTGCCGACGCCAAAGAGGAAATGATAGGCAGCATTTATGAAAATGCATGGAAAGCAGGTTGCAAAGGCATGACTGTGTACCGCGACGGATCCCGTTCGGGAGTTCTGGTTAATAACGACACAAAAGAAAAGAAGGAAGAGATCACCGAATTCCAGGAAACCAAGGCTCCTCACCGTCCCGAACGGCTTGAAGCTGATATCATACGTTTCCAGAACGAATATGAAAAATGGATTGCCGTAGTCGGTTTATACAACGGCCGCCCATACGAAGTGTTTACCGGTCACGCCGAAGACTTCTGGATCCCGCAATGGGTGCAGAAAGGCTGGATCGTCAAGACCCGTCCCGACGGCATGACATCAAGGTACGACTTCCAGTTCGAAGACCGCCAGGGTTACAAGATCACCATTGAAGCGCTTTCCCGTTCATTCAACAAGGAATACTGGAACTATGCCAAGCTCATCTCCGGTATTTTGCGTCACGGGATGCCACTGCCTTTTGTGGTCAACATCATCTCAAAACTCCATTTCGAGGTCGATTCAATCAACACCTGGAAGAACGGGGTCGAAAGAGCCCTTAAGAAGTTCATCCCCGACGGCACCCATGCCGTTGCCGGAGCCTGTCCCAAGTGCAGTGATACCGACGGCCTCGTTTACCAGGAAGGCTGCCTGGTGTGCAAAAGTTGCGGGTATTCGAAGTGCGGGTAAAAAATCGTGATTCGTGACTGGTGATCCGTGATCCGATTCCCGGTTCACGGTTCACGGTTCACGATTTACCAGGAATTCCTTATCTTTGTTTAGCGTGCAACATGTACACGTTAAATTTTTTATGCCCGGGCGAATCCATTTTCTTCTGCTTTCTTCCTGCCTGTTTTTATCTTATTCAGGCTTCTCTGAGGGGATCAGGCAATTAATGCCCGACTCCAATGTGTCAGCTGCAGGATTATACATTTACAACTCCGGGACAGCTTATACCAACTTCGCGAAGGTCAACTGTGCCCCGAATTACAGGCTGAATATTCATGTCCAGAATGCCGGCGAGACCATTCTTTTCGGGCTGGAGTCGCCGTATTCCGGGGTTACCTATAACCTCAGGAAACCCGACGGCACAATAGTGATGACAGGAACATGCCCCTATGCCGTGGGTCAAACAGGTTATATAAGATATTACAAACAGGCGGTCCAGGGCCCTTTCCCCCTGGCAAGCGGGTATTCGCCTCTTTCGTACAGGATAATCAATGCGGCCGATACCGGGGATTATTATTTTGAGTTTTCGTTTCCCTATTCAGATATGACGATAAATCTCTGGGATTTCCAGGTGGTTACCGGGTCGCATATCCCGGCCCTGCCTGCCGATACTCTTAACGGAAGGGTCTGGTCCTCGTCATGGCAGCTCTATGCCGACCTTGGCAATGTTGTTTTTCAGCCATTCAACGGAAAGTTTTTTGTGTATTCCGATGACGGGATAGTTACCAAACTGGCTTTCAGCAATGCGCATGTGGGAGCTGTTACGATTTTTTGCAACCCCTGGGGATGCTTCAATACAGGGAATTTTATCAACGACCGAAGGTCTGTCAACCTGAATACCTATACTACCTTTCCGGCCATTGCCAGGTACAAGGTCTTTCTTAATGACCCCGACATCACCGTCTATCCCAACGGAGCCTACGGGCAGATAACGGGTTCACCTTATATGATAGAAGATCCTGCGTTTCCTCCATGCAGTCCTCAGAAACAGATCGTGGTAAACGTTAACAAGTCAGGAACCCTTGAAGTAACCATCTCCCTGCCATACGGGGCGCCGGCAACCACGGTTGATTTCTATGTGCCGGTTACGGCAGGAACCAATACTATACCCTGGAACGGACTCGACGGACAGGGAAACCAGGTACCTGATCTTACCATGGTCACCGTTACCCTCAATTACGTGAACGGGCTTACCAACCTGCCTATCTGGGACCAGGAAAGGAACCCCGACGGTTACGTTATTTCTCTTATCAGGCCGGCCGGCAGCTCCACCATGGTTCCTGATACCTACTGGGATGATTCACAACTTGTAATCTCGGGGCTTTGTCCGGTTGCCCCCCAGTCGGTGAACCTCAGCGGCTGCACCCCCGGATCAATGCCCGGCTACCCGGGCTGCCATCCATGGGGATATAACCAGGCCGACTGCCACGATAAAATGATCAACACCTGGTGGTACAGCAGCACCAGTTCAGCCCTGTTCACCGCAGTATTTCATACGGGAATCCCGAATGCTGTTGGGATTGACTCAAGCCGTTGCGGCCCGGGTGAGGTATTGTTGCGTGCAATAGTCCAGCCGGGCGGTACTGCCGACTGGTACGACAGCATTAATGGGGGCACTCTTTTGCTTAGCGGCAACACAAGTTTTCTTACTCCTTACCTTTACGCAACAAAGACCTATTATGCAGAGGCCAGGGATACTTCGGGTGTCTGCTACAGCCCGTCGCGCACGCCGGTAGTCGCTACGATCAAGCCTGTCGTATTCCCGCAAGTGAGCGGTCCTGCCTACGTATGTGAGAATTCAGGTTTGCATAATTATATTACTCAATCGGGAATGCTCAATTACCATTGGGTTGTGAGCCCCGGGGGCCTTATCATCTCAGGACAGGGTACCAGCTCGGTTTTTATAAACTGGATTGCCCTGGGCAATAATACAGTCAGTGTTACATTCACAAACCAGAACGGTTGCGTACCGGGGCTTCCCGGTACTATGGATGTCAATGCTACCGGAATTCCAGGTCCTGCCGGGCCGATTACAGGGCCTTCGCCTTTATGCACAGGTATCTATGGGGTCCGGTACAGCATTGCCCCGGTACCCGGTGCCGAAAATTATATCTGGAGCATACCGCCGGGAGTACTTGTTGAAACAGGTCTTGGATCCAATGCAATTATTGTTGACATCCCCCCAGGTACATCCTCAGGAACATTCAGCGTTTACACCGAAAACGGATGCGGTCCCGGCTCACCTTCACCACCTTTCCTTCTCACAGTGAACCAGCCCGTAACAGTAAATGCCGGCCAGGGAGATACACTTTGCGAAGGATCTCCATTCACTGTCAAAGGAGCCTCGGCAGTGAATTACAGCAGCCTGCATTGGTCAGCAAGCGGGCAGGGGACTTTCTCCGATGCGGGAGTTCTCGACCCGGTATACTATCCAGCTGCAGGCGATACAGGCCTGGTTCGTTTAATCCTGTTGGCACATGGTATTTCTCCCTGTCATGACGACAGCTCTGAGCTGACCCTGGTTTATAATGTAAAACCCAGTGTCGATGCAGGGAATAACGGGCTTGTCTGCGGGGGCGCCTCATATTTGCTCAGCACCTCGTCCGCAGTCAATTTTAAAGAATTAGTATGGACCAGCAGCGGGAACGGGACCTTCAGCGACAGCCATGTATTGCATCCTGTATATTCGCCTTCGGCGGATGACATCCTGAACGGGCAGGTCGCGCTGGTCCTGGGTGCATCACCGCTTGCTCCCTGTGAAGCTTCGCAGGATTCAATGCTGCTGACCATGGCCAAAGGGCCTTCGGCCTGGGCAGGTAAAGGAGGGGTGGTTTGCGGAGGAAGCCCGTTTACCGTAAATAACGCAACAGCATCAAATTATTCACATATTCAGTGGACCAGCAACGGCAGGGGAGTCCTTACAGGGGATACAAGCATTATCCCAACGTATACACCTGCTGATGATGAAAGTGGGACAGTGGTCCTGACCATGAATGTAAATGGCGTTATCCCCTGCAATGATTCTGTTGTACAAAGCAGGGTGAGCATTACCGTTTACACAGGGGTCACGGCGGATGCCGGCCCTGAGCAGCTGATCCCCGACAATACATCGACAACACTGGCAGGTTCAGTCCAGGGTGGTTCAGGAGATTTTTCCTTTAGCTGGGAACCATCCTCACTACTTATCAACCCCTCTGTAATCAATCCTGAAACGAAGATCCTTACCACTGATACTGTTTTTGTACTGAGGATAAGCGACAACAAAACAATATGCAGCGGTACCGACAGGGTGCGGGTCAGGGTGAAAAAGTCACCACCTCCGCCACCTCCGCCGCCCACCGAAGATTGCATCATTGTACATAATGTAATTACGCCTAATGGAGACGGGCTTAACGACAAATTCATAATAGAATGCATTGAAAATTTTCCTGACAATTCGGTTCAGATCTTCACCCGTTGGGGGGATGTGATCAGGAAATTTGAACGTTACGATAACAAGTCCGAGGTTTGGGACGGCACGAACGGCAAGGGCGAGCCGATGCCCGATGGTACTTACTATTACATTCTGAATATTAAAAACCAGGCCAGCCATACAGGCTGGGTGTTCGTCAGAGACAGTTCAAAATGAATACCGTGAAAAAGATATTCCTGTTTGTTATTATGCTGGGCCCGGCCATACTCTCTGCCCAGCAGGATGCGCTTTTCACGCAGTACATGTACACCAAGCTGGAATTCAACCCGGCCTATGCAGGCAGCCATGAAGGCCTTTCAATGGACCTGCTTGGCAGGTTTCAATGGGTAGGTATTCAGGGCGCCCCTAAAACACTATGCCTTACTGCCCATACACCCCTTCCAAACCAGCACCTGGGCCTGGGAATGTATGTGTATATGGACCAGCTGGGGCCTACCGTAGATTACAATGTGATGGGGACCTTCGCCTACCGCATACTTTTTGCCAAGTCAAAACTTTCATTCGGGATCTCGGCCGGGATCAAGTATTACGACATTGACTGGTCGGCACTGAATCCCAAGGATGCCGGGGACCCTGCACTTTCAAACCAGGTAAAGAACAGGGTGGTGCCCGATGCCGATTTCGGGATCTATTATTATGCCAGGAATTATTATGCCGGGGCATCGGTAAAACATCTTTTCCAGAACCAGATGGTGGTGAGCAGCGCTGCACCTGACGGGCAGGACAACTATACACGGCTGATGAGGACTTATTATTTCATCGGCGGAGGTATTATCCCTCTTTCCGGCAATGTGCAGATCATGCCTTCGGTGCTGGTCAAGTATGTCCGGAATGCACCTGTGCAGGCCGATTTCAGCGCACGCATCAGGTTTCTCGACATTATCACCCTCGGGGCTTCTTACAGGACCAATGATGCGATGTGCCTGATGATGGAACTGATGGTTTACAAAGGCCTTTCGCTGGGTTACAGCTACGACATCTGGTTCAATGCACTGAAAGGAAATAGCCAGGGCTCTCATGAGATCAGGATAGGTTATGATATTGACCTGTTCAAGACCCGCATGCTGAGCCCGAGATATTTTTAAATGATGAGAAAAACCGCCCTGCTTGCTATATTATCACTTCTGATCATCCCGCAGATCCTGGGCCAGATCAGAACGGCCAGGCAGGAGATGCTGCTCTATAATTACTCGCATGCAATAGTCCTGCTTGAAAAAGCATTCAGTAAAGGAGATCCTGCCACCCGCCTTGAGGCTGCACAGCTTGTAGCCGAATGTTACCGGAGGCAGAATAACATGGCAAAAGCCAGGGACTGGTACGAGGAAGCAATCGACAAAGGCAGCACAGACCCCATGAACTGGTTTTACCTGGCCTGCTGCCAGAGATCCTGCGGGGCTTACGTCAGTGCTAAAATTGCTTTCCTGAAGTATGATTCCCTGGCCCACTTTGGCGGCAAAGGAAAGATCAATGCGGCATTTTGTGATTCAGCCCTGGCCTGGCAAAAACGAAAATCCGGTTTTGCCATCAGGAACGCAGAAGAACTTAATACCCCCCAGTCTGATTTTGCAGCCGTTTTCGCCGGCCCGACCATCAGTTTTGCAAGCGACAGAACCTCTTCAAATGGAGAGCAGGTTTATGGATGGACCGGCAATGCTTACCTGAGGATCTATACAGCGGATCTTTTAAAAGACGACAGTTCGTTTACCAGGTTTGGCAAGCCTGCCGAAGGTCCTGCGGTGTTCAACCAGTCATACCACGACGGGCCGGTTTGCTTTAACAGGTCCATGGACGAGGTGTTCATTAACAGGACCCTCGAGCTTAACGACAAGGGACGGCATGATACAGGGCTTGTGCGTACCCACCTTCTGAAGATATACCATGCGGTAAAAAATGAAGGGAAATGGAGCAAACCCGAACCATTCTTCCTGAATAATGAGAATTACTCGGTTGGCCATCCTGCCCTCTCTCCCGATGGTAATACCCTGTATTTTGTTTCGGATAATGAAGGCGGATGTGGTGGCACCGATATCTGGTCGTGCACCCGCAATGCCAACAGATGGAGTGAGCCTGTCAACCTGGGAAAAACTATAAATACCCCGGGCAATGAAATGTTTCCTTTTGTCGACAAGAATGGCGATCTGTACTTTGCCAGCGACGGCCATCCCGGTTTCGGCGGACTGGATATTTTTGTAGCAAAAAAATCAGGCAGCGGATGGGAGGCCCCGGTCAACCTGGGCCAGCCTGTAAATTCCCCCTCTGATGACTTTGCTTTTGCATATTTGCCTGGAGGATTGAAAGGTACCTTCAGTTCCAACCGGCCGGGTGGAGCCGGCAACGACGATATCTACTGTTTCATCAGTATTCCTCAGGTTAAAGAAATCGCTCCGCCTCCTCCCGTCGCTGCCGAACTGCCGAAACCTATCCCGCCCGCCCTGGCTGTTGGAAAAACCTATCGTATCGAAAATATTTATTACGATTTCGATAAATGGAATATCCGGAAAGATGCGGAACATTCCCTCGACAGCCTCATCATCATTCTGAAGGAATATCCTGTATGCGTCGAGATAGGATCGCATACCGACTGCCGCGGTTCTGCCCCCTACAACGAGACCCTATCACAAAAAAGAGCCGAATCGGTAGTGAACTATTTGATTAAACAGGGCATTGATCCTTCAAGGCTCAAAGCCCGCGGTTACGGCAAGTCCCAATTGATCAACAGATGTAACTGTGAAGCGAATGTCTCATGCACCGAAGCCGAACACCAGTCTAACCGGCGCACGGAATTTAAGATTACCGGAATCACTTATTAGCGAAGCATATCGCATGAGCCGCTATTGCTCGCATCTTTGCATCGCAGCTACGGTGAAGCGAAGCGATATGATGATAGGCTCCTCTGGCATTTTCCAGGCTCCTCGCAACTGATGCCGCTTATGCAAAATGCTCACTCAAAATATACGGTTCATGTAAAATGCTTCGTGAATGCACATTAAAAGTGCATCTTGTGATAATCGTAGGTCGTATTGTCCCTGATTTCCCTGATCTTTAATGCGATAACGAGGATGTATTCAAGCTTGTTCTGCCGGAACCACTGGATGGCGGCAGGGGCGCCGTGGCAGGCATCGGCAAATACTATAAAGAAGTCATACTTATTTTTGTGAAGCCATTCATATGCTTTTGAGTCTTCATCAATGGCAGCATCCAGGGCTGCAAGATGAGGGAACCCGTTTTTTATCAGCCATTCCGTTGCTTCCTCGCTTCCCCTGACGGCACTTGATAAAACAGCAAGTTCCCGGTAACCGTTCTTCAGTAGCCAGTCAAGGATCTCTTTGTTCCCCTTGATCGTTTCACCGAATGCAAGCCATATTTTCGGAGGATAAATTATCATGTACGATGTACCATGTACAATGTACGAATATAAGTACTATTTATTATTTGATTTGTCATTTGTACATGGTACATTATACATTTTCAGTCATAAACTTTCACCTCAAGCCCCTCTTTCCCGGCTCTCAATGCAATTTCTTCCAGTGTGCCACGACTGATCTGCTCGAGTTCGTGTGCCGGGGTTGCCCTGGCAATGGAATACAACATGACCGATTTGGGCCTGATTTTTTTCAGGTGAGCTATCCATTCAGTGACTTCACCATAGGTGGTATTATCGATAACCCTGCCATTGAAACTGCCCTTAAGGAACATCGTTTGTATGATGAGGTTACCATTGAACCTCATAAGACCTTCGACATACCCGGCCAGGTCAAAAGGTTCAACCGGGTTATTCAGGATATGGAATGTCTCATCGGTTCCTGCATCCAGCTTCAGGATGTTATTATCGAGTTTTAACAGGGCATTGAACACCGAGGGGTCCTGTATACGGCTTCCGTTGCTCAGAACCGTTACTTTGGCATCTGCGGAAAACATGTCCCTCAGGCGGATGGTGTCGTCAACAATTCCGCCGAATTCGGGATGAAGCGTGGGTTCCCCGTTCCCGGCATAGGTGATGGCATCGGGAAGATAGTCGTCCACAGCCAGTTCATTGAGTTTTTGTTCCAAAAATGAGGCCACTTCCTCACGTGAGGGCATCTCAAGGCTTTCCCGGGCCTGGGGAGGTGTCCATCCGCATTCACAATAAATACAATTAAAGGAACAGTATTTGCTGTGAAGGGGCAGCAGGTTGATCCCCAGTGAGAGTCCAAGGCGGCGGCTGCGTACAGGACCGAAAATTACATCATGGAACAGGAACGGCATAGAAAGTGGTTAGGAATTGCAAAATTCGTATTTTCTGCTGACATTACACGCAATACAGAAAATGATTACTTTTATGGGCGCTTCGCGCCGATGCGGGATGTGGCGCTTCGCGCCGGATGCAAGATGCGGGATGCAGGATGAAAAAAAAATAATTTGAGCGGATTAAGCGAAATAAAGAAACCGATAAAGGAGGAGCTTGAAAGCTTTGAGAAGAGCTTCATGGCATCTATGAAAAGCCAGGTTGCCTTGCTCGACGTGGTTACCCGGTACATCCTCAAACGGAAAGGCAAACAGATGAGGCCGATGTTCGTATTTCTTTCGGCCGGCCTCAACGGAAGTATCAATGAAAGCACGTATACCGCGGCTTCCATGATAGAATTGCTGCATACAGCAACCCTGGTGCACGATGACGTAGTGGATGATTCAAACCTGCGCAGGGGCTTCTTTTCGATCAATGCGCTCTGGAAAAACAAGATTGCAGTGCTGGTAGGGGATTACCTGCTTTCGAAGGGACTGCTTGTCTCCCTTGAGAAAGATGAATTCCGCCTCCTGAAAATAGTTTCGAATGCCGTTCGGGAAATGAGCGAAGGCGAACTGCTGCAGATCGAAAAGGCCCGCAAACTGGATATTGAAGAAGATGTTTATTTTGAGATAATACGTAAGAAGACTGCATCGCTTATCGCTTCCTGCTGTGCTACCGGCGCTGCGAGTGCGACAGATGACACCGGGATCCAGGACAGGATGTGGCAATTCGGGGAGGTGGCAGGCATTGCTTTCCAGATCAAGGACGACCTGTTTGATTATGAACAGCATAATGATACGGGAAAACCGGGCGCGGCCGACATAAGGGAGCAAAAAATGACACTGCCTTTAATCCACCTGCTGAACCAGAGCAGCCGGGCCGAAAAACGCCACATCATCAGTACGGTAAAAAACCACCATAACGACCTGAAACGTGTTGCTGAACTGATAAGCAGGGTGGAGGTGGCCGGCGGACTGAAATATGCCCACGAAAAAATGCTTGAATACCGCTCCAAAGCACTGGAAATATTGAGTGGTTTCCCCGAAAACGATTACCGCCGTGCCATGCACGACCTGGTGATTTATACAACAGAGCGGGAGAAGTAAGTATTGTTAAATGCGAGCGTTGTCAGGCTTTACGCAAGGTAAACCCGAAGGTGGTTCCAACCCCGACGGTGCTGCGTACGTTGATAGTTTGCCGGTGGGCTTCTATGATATGTTTGACAATAGCCAGGCCCAGTCCTTTTCCTTTGTTTGAGGTTTCGCGGCCCCTGGGGGTCCTGTAAAACCTCTCGAACACCCTGGGAAGGTCATCCTGGTCAATGCCGATTCCGTTATCGGTCACTTCAACCAGGATGTTCTCGTCCATATCGAAGAAACTGATCTTGGTACGGCCTCCGCTCTCAAGGCTGTAACGCAGGGAATTGTCAATAATATTGGTGAGTACCTGCCTGATCTTCTCCCTGTCGGCATGCACCAGGAAAGGTTTAACAGGCTGGTTGATTGTTACCTGTACTTCCTTGTCATGGGCTTTCATCTCAAGCATTTCAACCACTTCACGTGTCAAAGCCATGATGTCAAACCTCACTTTATTCAGGGTGAGATGCCCTGATTCAAGTTGCGCAATTTCACCGAGGTCTTCAACTATTTTAATAAGCCTTTCCACGCTGACTTCCGTTCGCCTGAGGTATTCCTTATTAATACTGGGATCATCCAGTCCGCCTTCAATAAGAGTGGAAACATAGCCCTGTACATTGAAGAGAGGGGTTTTCAGCTCATGCGAAATATTGCCTATAAAATCTTTACGGTATTCTTCCAGCTGTTTGAGCCTTTCTATCTCCTTTTGCTTTTCAGCCCCCCAGTCAGCAACCTCTTTCTCAACATTATCAAGGGATATTTTGCCTGTATTGAATTTCTGCCTCTCCATCTTCCGGGTTTTGACACTGTAGATCACTTTGTAGATCAAACGAATCCTTGAATAGATAAACTTATCAACCGTATACCTGAAGAAAAAAAAGGTCAGGGCAAACAGCAGTACGCTGGTCGCTAAAAGCATTCCGTAAAATGCAAACCCGGAAAACGATGCAGGATGCAGGATGGAGGATGAGAAAAGGTTCAAAATAATATACGCGGCAGTTACTGCCGAAGCATTCATGATAGCAATTACACGGGGATCATGAAATTTCATTCTTCTTCATATTTGTAACCGACTCCTTTGATGGTCCTGATGCGGTCAGTCCCGACTTTCTCCCTGATCCGCCGTATATGCACATCGATAGTGCGGTCGCCTACAATGACATCCTCACCCCAGATCCTGGTAAAAATCTCCTCCCGTGTAAAGACCTTATTCGGCCTTGAAACCAGCAACTGCAGAATCTCAAACTCTTTACGGGCCAGGATGATCTCCCTCCCGTCCTTGACCACCAGGTAACGGTCCTGGTCGACCAGGAATTCGCTGGTTACGATCTTTCCCGATAACTCCGGAATTGACCTGAACCTTCTCAGCAGGGCCTGGATCCGGCTCACCAGGACTTTGGGTTTAATGGGTTTTGTGATATAATCGTCGGCCCCTGCTTCAAAACCAGCGATCTGTGAATAATCTTCACCCCTGGCCGTAAGGAATATGATCAGGGCATTCTGCATCCCAGGCATCAAACGGAGCTGGTTGCAGGTTTCTATCCCGTCAAGTCCGGGCATCATGATATCGAGGATCACCAGGTGGGGTTTGTGAATTGCGGCAAGGTCAATTGCCTTCTGCCCGTTCCTGGCTTTCAGGATCTGAAATCCCTCCCTGGCAAGGTTATAACCGAGAAATTCAAGAATATCGGCTTCGTCATCGACCAGTAAAATTATCGTATCTTTATTTTCCATAAAGGAATTTCCTTGATCCAACAAATTTAGAAAATTCGCGTTACATCAGGGTTAAACAATAGCATCATGCGCATAATTACAGTTTGTTTGTTGTTTTTTTTACCGCTGATGGGTTTTTCCCAGAGATTCAATGGCGGTATTTTGGCAGGAGGGAATGTAAGCCAGGTCGACGGTGATGACCTGGAAGGATACCATAAAGTTGGTTTCCAGGCGGGAGCATTTGTAAATCTCAGGGTATCAAAGCACTCTTCCTTCCAGATGGAGATGGAATATTTCCAGAAAGGCAGCCGCAAGGCCTCGAATCCCGACAGCGGTTCGGGAGACCCTTCCTATCTGTTTAGGTACCATTACCTTGAGATACCTGTATTATACCAGTATACTTTTGCAAAACGAGTACAGGCTGAAATTGGCCCCGCAGTCGATGTGTACCTGGGTTCACTGGAAGAAAGCAATGGACAGGTCTCTTCAAGCACTGTCCCGTTCCGGCCGGTAACTTTGACGGGGATACTGGGAATAGCCTGTTATATTACTCCTCACCTGAAAGCCGGTTTCCGTTTCAATTATTCCCTGTTATCCATACGACAGCCAACCGACACCCCGCCATCCTCATACAGGTACATACTCTTTGAGAAGGGGCAATACAATAATGTCTTATCTTTGACCCTCTCATGGGACTTCAGGAAATTTGAATACTAAAATCATCATAGGGATTACAGGGGCCTCCGGCTCGATTTACGGCAAGCTGCTGCTCGAAAAGCTGGTTGGCCTGAGTGGGCAGCTGAAAGATGTTTCGGTGGTTTTTTCAAATAATGCAAGGGCGGTATGGGAATATGAACTCGGCTCCATTGATGTGGCATCCATCCCCTTTACGATCTATAAACCTGATGATTTTTTTGCACCCATGGCCTCGGGTTCCGCCGGTTACACCGCCATGATCATCTGTCCCTGCTCCATGGGAACCCTCGGCCGTATTGCCTCAGGCATTTCCGACGACCTGATATCGCGTGCGGCTGATGTAATCCTTAAGGAAAAACGAAGGCTTGTCCTCGTTCCCCGTGAGGCTCCCTACAACCTCATCCATCTGAACAATATGAAACTGCTTGCCGAAGCAGGTGCGGTGATCTGTCCGGCTTCACCTTCCTTTTATTCCAAACCCTCCACTATCAATGAAGTAGTGATGACGGTTGTTGACCGGGCTCTTGCGCTTGCAGGACTCAAAGTGGAAGGATTTCACTGGGGGGCGAAAGCGTAATGAATAATCGAATAATAGAATAACGAATAACGAATTTTGAATTAAATTCTGAATTCAGAATTCGAGTATTCGATTATTCGATTATTCAACTACCCCCCTTCCCCCTCCACGGCAAAACCAATATTCCTCATCAGCCTCTCATACCCGCTTTCCTCAACGGATGTCCCGGCAAACAGCTCATCGAACCTCTCCCTGCTGAGATTGATCCAGTCTTTTTTTCGCATGTTTGCCAGCCCGGGATGGGCGTGAAAATGGGTATCAGGTGTTGGTTTTGCAAAACGGTTGTACGGACAGGCATCCTGGCAGATATCACATCCGTAGATCCTTTTTTTAAGGTTTTTCCTTACATCTTCGGGCATTGGGGCGTTTTTTACATTGGTGCAATAGGTTATACACCTGCGGATGTCGAGCTGGTAAGGCCGGTCGATAGCCCCCGTAGGGCATGCCTCCATGCATTTTGAACAGGATCTGCAATGATCGGTTTCACTAGGGTCGGGCTCCAGTTCCAGGGTGGTAAGAATGATCCCGATATAAAAGTAGGAGCCTCCTGAGCGATTGATGATGATGGTATGTTTGCCCTGCCATCCTATACCGCATCTCTGGGCCCAGGCTTTCTCCAGAACCGGCCCCGAATCGACATAGCTCTTCGAATGTATATTCTCTCCGAGGCCTGTTATCATTTCGAGAAGGGGTTCCATTTTTCTTTTTATATACGGCGGATAGCGTTTCCCCGGGGCATATTTTGAAAGAATGAAATTATCTTCTTCTTGCAGCAAAACCGGGGGATAATAATTCACAAGGACGGCGATGACTGTTTTCACGCCGGTTAACAGCAATTCAGGATTTAGCCTCTCGGGGGCATAACGCTGAAGATACGCCATGGTGGCCTGCCTCTCTTCTTCCAGGAAATGCTGGTAAAAATCGCGCAAGCTGTCAAGCGGCCCGGCTGCTGCAAACCCGCAAGCCGAAAACCCCAGCTCCAGCGCCCTGCTGCGAACCTCCTCCTTCAAAATTCAAAATTCGTTATTCGTTATTCAATTATTCATTTTTCAGAAAAGCCTGTCCTGCCCCCCTGACTTAAGTTTCCCCAGGTGTTTATATGCCAGCTCCGTCGCTTCCCGCCCCCGGGGTGTCCTCATGATATACCCTTCCTGGATCAGGAATGGCTCATAAACTTCTTCAATGGTCCCTGAATCTTCAGAAACCGCCGTTGCGATGGTGGTAAGTCCTACAGGGCCTCCCCTGAACTTGTCAATAATTGTCGAGAGTATCTTGTTGTCCATCTCGTCAAGCCCGTGCTTGTCAACGTTCAATGCCTTTAATGCATACTGGCTGATCGCGAGATCTATCTTGCCGTCGCCTTTGATCTGCGCAAAATCCCGGACCCGGCGAAGAAGGAGGTTGGCAATTCTGGGCGTCCCCCTGCTGCGGCGCGCAATTTCAACCGAGGCCGCATCGTCAATGGGAACTTTGAGTATCTCGGCCGAACGTTTTACAATATGATCCAGGGTGTCGGAATGGTAGTAGGAAAGTCTTGAATGAATGCCGAACCTTGAACGCATTGGTGCAGAAAGCAAGCCCGAGCGTGTTGTGGCGCCTATCAGCGTGAACGGGTTCAGGTTGATCTGTACCGAACGTGCGTTGGGACCTGTTTCGATCAGAATGTCAATCTTAAAATCCTCCATAGCCGAATACAGGTATTCTTCCACCAGATGCGAAAGCCGGTGGATCTCATCAATGAAAAGTACGTCGTGCGTCTCCAGGTTCGTAAGAAGCCCGGCAAGGTCCCCGGGTTTGTCAATGACAGGTCCTGAAGTTACTTTTATGTTGACGCCCAGTTCGTTGGCAATGATATATGCAAGCGTGGTCTTCCCAAGGCCGGGAGGGCCGTGAAGTAAAACATGGTCAAGGGCCTCGTTCCTTTGTTTTGCCGCTTTAACAAATACTTTCAGGTTCTCTACAATAGCGTCCTGCCCCGCAAATTCGAAAAAGCCCGAAGGGCGCAATACCGATTCTATTTCCTTCTCTATCGGGCTGAGACTTTGTCCGCTGGCATCAAGATTATCGTTCATCCACACAAAAGTAAAAAAAACAGTACTCTGAATTCAGGAATATTTTTATTACTTTTACCTAATTAATCCCTAATTCTTCTGCCATGCAACCAATTGTTGTAGCGGTTGACTTCTCTACCACGTCTGTTCATGCTATTGAGTACGCAATCCCGCTTGCCAATAAACTCAAGTGTGACATTATCCTGATATGGGTCGATAAGATCAGCTCCAATGAATCCCTTTATCCTGATACTTCCTCCCAGAACAGGAACGAAGCCAAGAAACGCTTTGAAGAGATCATCCTTCAATTCGGTAAGAAAATGAGTAAGGGTCTGAAAATGGAATACAAGCTAAGAAAAGGCAAAGTGTTCCATGAGGTAGACACCCTGGCGAAATCTCTCGGCGCCATGCTTGTTCTCACGGGAACTCACGGTGTGAGCGGGTTTGAGGAATTCTGGATCGGCAGCAACGCCTTCCGTATCGTCACCTATGCTTCATCACCGGTCATCACCGTCAGGCATGATTTCGTCATTAAAAAAAGCATAGACCGCATTGTTGTACCTATCGACGGGTCATCCGAAACAATTCAGAAACTTCCTTTCGTCGCACGTCTTGCCCACCTGTTTAAATCGGAAGTACATATTGTTGCCACGCATTCAAGCCACCTGAGCTCAATCCAGAGAATAGCTGAAAAGTACCTGCAGATGTCGGTCAGCTACTTTCAGGCCCAGGAGATCACCTGTGTTCAAGACAGCATGGTGTCGAACGATGTCACGAAAGCCCTGCTGCAATATGCAGTGAATGTCAAAGCCGACCTTATCGCTATTATGACTGAACAGGAAACCCCTGTAAATATCCTGTTGGGGGCCCAGGCACAGCAAATGATCAACCAGTCGGCTATCCCGATCTTAAGTATTCATCCGCAGGAACACTTTGGTCTGAAATAATATGTTCAAACAAAGCGTTATAATATTAATACTTGTTCTTATTGCCGGATTGCGGAGCGGCTTTGCACAGGAGGTCAGGAAAGACAGCGGAACGGTGACCATTTATCAGGATAAACTGGTCGATGAACTCGTTCAGAAACAGGTCATACTGAACGAATCGGGTGATAGCCAGGATGGCTACAGGATACAGATCTTCTCCGACTCCGGGAATAATTCCAAAACCAAAGCCCAGGCAACTATGGCCGATTTTCTGTCAAAACATCCTGAAATGAAAGCCTATCTTGTATTCAAATCCCCTAATTACAAAGTCAAGGCAGGTGATTTCAGGAGCAAGCTCGATGCTATCAGGTGCCTTAACCAGATCTCTTCAGAATTTCCCAATGCTTTTATCATATCAGACCTGATTAATTTACCTCAAGTTGAACCCTAAACCCTGAGCTTATGAGTAAGATTGTCGTTGCAATTGATTTTTCGGATTGTTCAATCAATGCATTTTTACATTCCTTATCCATTGCCCAAACAGTTAAAAGTGATCTTATTCTGGTCTGGGTGCAGAAAGAGGCTGCTCATGCCGATAAATTCAATGATATTGGTAAGGACCCGACCAAGGATGTAAAAAAGGCATTCCAGGAATTGATTGATAAATATCAGCCTGAATTGCCTTCGAATACGATCACATGTAAAATCAGGACTGGTAAAGTCTATCATGAGATCCCTGCAGAAGCAAAAGAAAGTAAAGCTTATATGGTGGTTTGCGGAACCCATGGCGCCTCAGGCTTTGAAAAATTCTGGATAGGGAGCAATGCCAACCGCATTGTCTCCGCCTCTGCCTGCCCGGTAATCACCATCAGGGGAGGAATAAACATTAAACGACCACTTAAGAAAATAGTCCTGTCTATCGACAGCACCCAGGAAACACGCCAGAAATGTTCCTTTACCGCCATGATGGCCAAGCCGCATGATGCTGAAGTTTTTATACTCAAGCTTTATTCCACCAAGGCAAAAGCCATCAGGCAGAATGTCGACCTTTTTGCCTCACAGGTAGAAAGGTTCTTCCTCAAGGAAGGGGTCAGATTCAATACGGTAGCTGAAGAAACGGAAAATGTACCGGAGACCATTATCAATTACGGCAAAAAAATTGATGCAAACCTGCTATCGATCATGACAGAACAGGAATCTTCGGCATCAACATTATGGCTGGGGCCTTATGCACAGCAGATCGTAAACCAATCACCCATACCGGTGCTGAGTGTCCATTCAAAGGATGTTTATACCGGCCTGGGATTTTAAAAAATCGCGAAATAGCGAAATGGCGAAATAGCGAAATAGCGAAATAGCGATATTTTCGCTACCTCGCTACCACACTACCTCGCTACCTGATATCAGCATCTGTCAATACAGTTCAGATCCTTGAACGCGACTTTCAGCCTTTCAACCATTGAAGTTTGTGCACTGCGAAGCCATACCCTGGGATCGTAGAATTTCTTGTTTGGCTTGTCCTCGCCTTCCGGATTTCCGATCTGCCCCTGCAAATAACCTTCGTTCTTTTTGTAGAACTTAAGCACACCTTCCCAGAAAGCCCATTGGGTGTCGGTGTCAATATTCATCTTTACGACGCCATAGGAAATGGCTTCTGCGATTTTCTCGGGTTCGGAACCTGATCCGCCATGAAAAACAAAATTCACAGGGTTAGGGCCTGTATTGAACTTTTCCTGGATGTATTTCTGGGAATTGTGAAGAATAATCGGTTCAAGTTTAACATTACCCGGTTTATAAACCCCGTGAACATTCCCGAAGGATGCTGCAATGGTAAAATTGTCGGAGACGCTCTTAAGCTGCTCATAGGCATATGCCACATGCTCGGGCTGGGTGTAAAGCCTCGAACTGTCAATACTTGTATTGTCAACCCCGTCTTCTTCCCCTCCGGTCACCCCGAGTTCGATCTCAAGGGTCATCCCCATTTTGCTCATTCTTTCAAGATAACGTTTGCTGATTTCAATATTCTCATGCAAAGGCTCTTCCGAGAGGTCAAGCATGTGTGAGCTGAACAGGGGTTTGCCATGCAGCGTGAAATATTTTTCACCGGCATCCAGAAGGCCGTCTATCCACGGCAGCAGCTTCTTTGCTGCATGGTCGGTATGGATGATCACAGGAATGCCATACATGTCGGCAACGGTATGAATATGCTGAGCCCCGGAGATGGATCCGCGGATTGCAACAGCCTCATGTTCGTTCTTCAGGGCTTTACCTGCAAAAAAGATTCCACCCCCGTTTGAAAACTGGATGATCACTGGTGAGTTCACAGTCTTTGCTGCTTCAAGCACAGCGTTAACCGAATCTGATCCTACCACGTTTACCGCCGGAATGGCAAAACTGTTGGCTTTTGCAATACGGAAAATTTCTTTTACGGCATCGCCCGTGGCCACACCTGGTTTTACTTTATCAAAAATCTTTTCTGACATATAATTGAGTTTAATGGTTTTCTGATCTAGGAGCAGCTGTTAAAAGATTGGCTGCGAATCCAAAAATAACAAAAAAGGAGGATTATTATGCCCTGAAAGAAAAAATCAGTATTCCCTTGACATATACCTTTGTTTTTTATATCTTTGAGAATCAGCAAAATAAATGTTGTAAAGCACGAAAAAGATTTTCGCGGGAATTATTGCGCTGCTCATTCCTTTATTCCTGTTTGCCCAAACAGCAAAAGAAGCGCAGGATCTTAACCAGGTCGCGATTTACGATTTTTCCTATCTTTGCAGCAGTACCGGCCCCGTAGTTCAATTGGATAGAATGGCAGATTCCGGTTCTGTTGGTTGAAGGTTCGAATCCTTTCGGGGTCACTGTCAATCCAGGTAAAAAAAGGGGTGGTCATTGTCTATGACCACCCCTTAAACCCAGGCCTGTCAACCTGAGTACAGCGCTTATGAAACTGCTTAATTTATTACTATCCTTGTAACCAGGTGGGTTGAGCTGCTTTGCAGTTCAACCAGGTATACACCCGGTTTTACCGGCCTGAGGTCTAAAGTTTTGGGAAGCGCCCCGCTCAGGTTCTTGAGTTCCATGGTTTTTAATCCTATCGAATTAAAGACAAGGATATCATAATTGCCGGTGATGGTTGATGGTATTTCAACGGTAAACTGACCATCACTGGGATTAGGATATACTGTCAACCCTGTTGCTTTGTTTTCTCCTACACCTGTCGGCATATAATAGATCGAGTTGGACATACCCGATGCACAGCCGTTCAGTGTCACATTATCGGTATAGACCCCGTATTCAGTGGGTGTGATGTGCTGATATGTTGCACCCGGGATTAAAATAAGGTTCCTGTACCACTGGTTGCCTGTCGCAGCATTGCTTGAGAGAACACTTCCGCTCTGGGTGATCACCGGAACCGGTGGTGTTGTATTAACGGTTACAGCGAAATTGGGTGAAGCTGATCCGCTGCCGCAGGCATTATCCGGGACGACACTGACATTTCCTGAAGAAGCCGAACTGCCGAAGGCAACCTCAATAAAGATGGTGTTGTCTCCCGAAATGATGGTGGCTCCAGCCGGGACAGACCAGGTATAACCTGTGGCATTGGGAACAGCTGCAATATAGTAACTGGCGTTATCGCCCTGGCAAACAGTAGCCTGGCCGGTGATCGCACCTGCAGCTCCTGGTCCCTGGCTTACAGTAACCGGGAATGCAGGAGAATTGGTTCCGTTCCCGCAGGCATTATTCCCGGCAACGAGAATATTACCTGAGACAGCAGTCGGTGAGAAGTTGACAGTGATGGAGTTGGTCCCTGCACCCGAGGCAATGCTTGCACCGGCAGGCAGTGTCCATACATATGAAGTGGCATTGGTGACCGCACCTGTTGAATAAGCAACTCCTGATGCACCGGCACATACTGAAGAAGTTCCTGAAATTGTGCCTGCTGCATTCGGTACAGGGTTGACAGTCACCTGGAGAACAGTAGGATTTGCTGCAGAACAGCCCGAGGAATTGGTATAATTGACACTCAGGGTCTGGGCTCCGGCTGTATTCCACGTCACAATAATATGGTTTGTTCCGGCGCCTGAGGAAATCGTTCCGCCTGAAGAAATAGTCCAGGTATAATTCGACTGCCCTGCCTGGGTATAGTAATCAAAATAGCCTGAATTCACGCAGAGGGTCGACTGTCCGGTGATCGTAGGCACAGGCACCTGACCTACGGCTACTGCCAGGGTTGATGTCGGCCCGTTCCCGCAGGTTGAATTGCTGCCGGTAACAGTGACATTTCCGGAAGTGCATCCAAAATTCACAGTAATGACATTGGTGTTGTTTCCGGAAGTGATGGAACACCCGGTGGGGAGGGTCCAAATGTACCCCGTGGCATAGGTTATGGCTGCAACCGAATATACGATCCCATTACTCCCGCAGCAGACATTTGCGGGTCCTGTTATTGCACCCGGATTGCCTGGCGAGTTACAGTTAAGGGTGGTAAAGGTCATGTCGGCTCCGTTAACGGTCCCCACACTGTTAACACCCTTGGCACGGAAATGATAAAGGGTGTTTGTGCTTAAACCTGTTGCGACGGCATTGACAGGGGTTGTTGTATTCCCAGTCACGGTAGCAGGAACCCCGGTAACGGTTGATCCGTATGCTATAGTCGGGCCATATTCAAATGTCACTGCCGTTGAGGCTCCTCCTGCATTAACAGTGCCGTTCATTGTGGCGGTGGACCCGAATACCGGAGATGCTGCAACGGTCGTCACAACTGGAAGTACCGGAGGCGTTGTAAATGTCATGTCATTCCCGCAGTTGTTCCCGGCTGAATTGACTCCGCAAACACAAAAATGATATGTATTTCCCGGAAGAAGCCCGGAAAGGTTTGCAGTTATTGAGATTGCGGTATTGCCGGTAATAGTTAAGGGTGCCCCTGCTGCAATATTCCCATAAGCAGCTGTCAATCCCCATTTAAACGAGGTAGTGGTTGAATACCCGTTTGCATTCACCGTTCCGTTCAAGGTGGCTAAAGTGGTTGTTACTCCGGTTGCAGCCTGGGTAACGCAGATCGGCGGACCTCCCAGTGGTAGTGGCTGGTTCCATGT
The DNA here is from genome assembly GCA_037141915.1 of Bacteroidota bacterium. Lineage (GTDB taxonomy): Bacteria > Bacteroidota > Bacteroidia > Bacteroidales > FEN-979 > CAIRDP01. The sequence goes on from JBAXBP010000012.1 coordinate 21,936, forward strand.
CGCAGTGATTTCAGCAGCAGATAATGCACGGTTGTACAAACGCCATTCATCCATAAGTGTTCCGGCACTGAAACTGTTGCTGCCGTTGTAACCTCCGACATTAAAAGGACCTGCACCGGAAATGGTTACCGATGGCTGGGCAACCTGACTGTTGTAAACTCCGTTAATATATATCATCAGTGCCGACCCGGTATATACAATGTGAATAACTGTTGGAGTAGCCGGAATTCCGTTAATAGGAGTATCGGTTAATCCGCCTCCCCTGACCAGAAGATTACCATTGCCGGCAACTCCTCCGGTAAAACACCTGAAAGATGTGGCATTAACATCTCCAAAGTAATAATAGGTGGTGGCAGATGTTGCCGGAAAATTATTGAGCCAGAAAGATATAGTCCATCCAGTGTTGGGTAAATTTGTGGCCCAGCCGGTATTTAAGTTGTTGGTTGTGGACACACCTCCATTCCCTATAAGGGCGGTGCCGAATTCACCAGTACTTCCCGTTGTCAGCCCGACCAGTAGTGCAGGGTTGGTACCCACCGGAGAACTTGCATAGTTTGTTTGATCGCCTGCAACATCAAATTTATAATACATCAACTCCGGTACATTTTGCCCCGCAGCGAATGATGCAATGAAAAGGAAGAAGATAATGACCTGCCATCTTACGGCAAGGAATTTTGTAACATTTGTTTCCATAGCGCTTGATTTAATTAATAGCCGATTGGTTAGAAAAACTTTAATTAATGCCATAGAATCCTCCAAGGACAAACAAGGAAGTTTTTTTTAGCAGGTGCAGTTGAGGCGCTGGTCTATGACCGGAGGCGCCAAAAATAATATTTTTTCACCCTCTTGTCAAGAAAAATTTGTAAAAAAAGGGTGGTTCCATAAAAGAACCACCCTTTTGCCAGGGCACTGAAGCCAGGCCTGATTACTTGTGAAACTATTTAGTTGACCACTATCCGTTTTACCAGGTGAGTCGAACTGTTCTGAAGTTCAATCAGATAAACGCCTTCTGCGACGGGACGCAAATCGATTGTTTTCGGAAGAATACCATTAAGGTTTTTCAGCTCCATGGTTTTTAAACCAAGAGCGTCAAACACGCGGATGTCATAGTTACCGGTTATCGTTGTGGGTATTTCAACAGTAAATACGCCATTGGACGGGTTCGGATATACTATTAAACCTGAGGTGTTATTTTCCCCTATACCTGTTGGGAAATAGTAGATAATATTTGACATATCGGAGGAGCAACTGCTCAGGGTCACCTTATCAGAATAAAGACCATATTCTGTGGGTGTAATCGATTGACTGGTTGCACCAGGAATCAGGGTAAGGTTCTTATACCACTGGTTGCCGGCGGAAGCGTTACTTGAGAGTACACTTCCTGTTAAGGTTATCACCGGAGCAGGAGGCGTTACAGCAACTGTCACTGCAAAATTCGGTGAAGCTGTACCGTTGCCGCATGCATTAGTGGGCACTACACTGATATTTCCCGAGGAAGCAGTAGCACCGAAATTAACCTCTATGAAGGTAGTATTATCTCCTGAAGTGATGGTAGCTCCCGGGGGCAATGACCATGTATAGCCTGTGGCTGTCGGAACTGCTGTGATATAATAACTGGAGTTGTCACCCTGGCACACTGCAGCCTGGCCGGTAATAGCACCTGCTGTACCTGGCACCAGGTTCACTGTGACGGGGAATGAAGGAGAATTAGGCCCGTTACCGCAAACATTATTCGCGGCAACAAGGATATTCCCTGAAACAGCAGATCCGAAATTAACCGTAATTGAATTCGTCCCTGCACCTGAAGCAATTGTTGCCCCGGTCGGGAGAGTCCATACATAGGAGGTGGCGTAAGCTACGGTACCAACGGAATAAGATATTCCTGTTGCACCGGCACAAACTGAACCTGGTCCTGTGATATTACCGGGTGCTGCCGGGACCGGATTAACCGTCACGTTGAGCACTGTGGGATTTGCAGCTGCACATCCTGCGCCGGTTGAATAATTGACACTGATGGTTTGAGCCCCTGAGCCGGTCCATGTAACTGTTACATGGTATGTACCTGCACCATATGCAATGGTTCCGCCGGAAGAAATGACCCAGGTGTAATTGGTCTGACCTGCCTGTGTATAATAATCAAAATACCCTGTATTAACACACAGGTTCGATTGCCCTGTGATGGTAGGTACGGGTACAGGATTTACAGTCACGGCAAGTGTGGAAGTAGGCCCGCTCCCGCATGCCCCGCTTGTTCCGGTCACGGTAACGTTCCCCGATGCGCTTCCAAAAGTCACGGTAATCGTATTGGTGTTAGGCCCGTTAGTGATCACGGCGCCCGGAGGTACAGTCCATGCGTACCCTGTGGCATTCGTTATGGGTGCAACGGAATATACATTACCAACGCTGTTTGCACAGCCATTGGCTGCACCGTTGATAACACCCGGGTTACCAGGAGAGTTGCAGTTGAGAGTGGTGAAGGTCATGTCGGCTCCGTAAACAGTTCCCACACTGTTAACCCCTTTTGCACGGAAATGATACAGAGTGCTCAGACTTAAGCCTGTAAGGTTAGCGTTGAAGGAGGTCGTTGTGTTCCCCGGGATCGATGCCGGAACCCCGGCAGCAGTCTGGCCATAGGCAATTGTCGTTCCGTATTCGAATGAGGCGGTCGTAACAGCCCCTCCCGCATTAATGCTGCCATTAATAGTTGCCATGGAACCGAAAACAGGATTAGCTGCAACGGTGGTTACCACTGGCAGGATTGGAGCCGTGGTAAAAGTCATGTCATTCCCGTTGGTGGTTCCGTTTGAGTTGGTACCACTGGCACAATAATGATAGGTATTCCCGGGCAAAAGACCGGTCACGCTCGCAGATACCGGGTTGACTGAATTACCGGTAAGGGGGCTCGGCGTACCTGCGATGGTTGAACCATAGGCAGCAGTCAGACCGTATTTAAAAGTTACCGCAGTTGATGCGCCATTGGGATTGACGGTACCGTTAAGCACGGCCGTTGTGCTGGTTACATTTCCTGCTGCAGTTGTAGTCACAATAGGAGGGCCGCTGGTCTGTATATTCAATCCCCAATGGTATATAACATTATTCTGGCTTGAGTACGCAAAAGGACATCCTCCCACCGACCAGTTTCTCCTCACGTCGGTTACTGTAGTGAAACATGAAGGGAATCCAGTGGCACCCGTTCCTGCGCATAGTCCAACGTCCATTACCAAACTCTGTGTTGGGTCATAAGGGAAAGGCGTGTCAAGGGTTAAGGTTACCCATGTGCCTCCCGCACCGTTTAAAACTACGGATGCCCTGGTATATACCGTTGTAAGCGATCCCGAATAATAGGCCCCGGCCGCGAATGCAGTAAGAGCAGTTTGGCCAAGTGCGATCGTTAAATTGGTGTAAGTTACATTAGTTATAGGATAAGTGTCTGCCACCCTGAATGCCACACTTATTATATTTCCTGCTGGAGCCGGTGAAGGCTGATTGAATTCTCCCGGAAGGAAAAGTAACTGAACCTCTTTGCCTGCGGCAATACCCCATGGGAAAGAATTGTTAGACCCGTTGGTGTTGTAATTGTAATAGGCGGGCTGAGCTGACAGTGGACCGTTCAAACCTGCAAGTATCAGCAGGAATGATAGAAGCGTAAACAATCGTTTCATAAGCTGAATTTTGGTTAATGATTAAATTGATTGGTTAGTGATAGATCTATTAATAATTAATAAATACCTTGTTAAATATATAACATTCCGATATGGAACAATTCTTCAAGAAGATATAACTGGCTTCAGAGACAACCTTTAATAACAGAACCATCCAAAAATACTGCATTTTGACCATAAAGTCAAGTGAAAAAAGAATTTTCAGTGAAAATAATTCTGCCCTTACATTAATAATACATTTAAGGAACAGGAAAAAATATATTATTTATATTACTGACATCACCTGATGCTTCCCAGGCAAGCCCTGAGGGCTTGCCAGTGCGCTGGCGTCATGCTTTCATAATTAAATAAGGCAACACCGTCTGCTCCTCCTTCAATGCTTTTACTGATGGAAGTAACCATTTCACGAGGGTTCAGTGAGGGTAAGTACAAGCCGCTGAATAAAGATCTGCCGCTGCCTGCGGCTTTAACACCTTCATCGGTTTCAGACCTGATCCAGTCATGACTTCCGAAGTAGAAATTCTGGTACAGCATGGGCATAAATTCATCAACAGGCCACAACCCCCATTCCTGCCGAACAAGCTGCTTCGCAAGTGAAGGACCGGGAAAAACGGCGGCCGAAATCTTTTTTCCCTTTTGATGACAGTATTCAGTAAGCCGGCTTACAACATTGGTAATCTGCTTGTACCTGAATTGCCTCCAGTCTTCATGCATCTCAGGATGACTTATGGCCAAAGGGTCCAAACCTGTGAGTCCCCTGAATTTATCCCTGCAGGCCTTACAGTAGCAGTAATCGTATGGAGGGTACTCTTTATCCTGTATGATACCATATTTACCCCAGAGAGCCTCCGGCAGTATCACATCAGGGTAACGAATGTAATCGAGGTGGATGCCTTCCAGTCCCGGTATGTCCAGGTATTCATCAAGGCTGTTTTCAAGGTATTGAATGACTTCAGGATTCGACGGACAAAGAAAACGGTAATAACCAACATAAGCGGGATCGCTGATGGAAGATTTACCTTCGCGGCTTACGACAAACCAATCCGGGTGGTATCTAAGAATGTTTATGTTATTATTCATCATTGCAACAAACCACTTTTCAACCTTGATGCCGTATCTGCCGGCTATAGTGACAAGCTTATTAAGTTCAGGTGCATCGGCCTGGGTGAGGATGCCGTATATGCCTGCCGTTTTAAGGCATGACATCACAGAGTCACGCTGCCGCAATTTCCAGCCTGGATGACCGCCCATCCAGATCCATACCCGGAATCCCTTCTTCTGTATATCATTCTTAAACTTCAGGGGTTCAGGCTGAATATTCTCAGCCGAAAATTCCAGCCTGCCCCATCGCGAAGGGATATGCATGGAGACTTCCCCCATGGGGGACCATACCCAGTTGTCCTCCGGCAATGGTTTCCCTGTCACAGCATCAGTCTTTTTTACATAGGCCGACCCTTTGACTTCTGTTTTCCATTCAACCCTTGAAAAATTCACCCTCCACTGCACACCGTCGGCTGGCCTGTTTTCAGGTTTTTTCCCCTGCATGAGCTCATCAACAGGAAAAGCCATTTCAACAGTCCAGGAAGTGTCTTTTGCCAAAGGGTCATTCACTGACCCTGAAACATGAATGCCTGTTTTAAGCCCTTTAAGGTCCCATTCCGACAAAGGTTTGCCCCCTTCGGTGTATGGGAGTGTTAGCATCAGGTCCCATATCGTTCCAAGGGCATTGACCTCGATTTCGTAGTAATTCCTGGCGTTCCCGTCGGGATCAAGAAAAACCTCGAAATCATTGTCATGGAAAATAACAGCATCCTTCTGTTGAACCTTCGCCCAGATATCGGGATCGGAAATTTCAGCTGCCAGGTATATGTAGTGATCATCCCATAGCAGTTTGATCCTGGTCTTCAGAGCCGGCTTCAGCCGCGGGTCTCCAGTAATATCTGTAAAAGAACCTGACCACCCGGCCTTTGCCCAGTCGGGCTCGGTAAGTTTGCCGTCTATGACCACGGGACAGGCAGTGCGGTAACAGGTATAATGAGCAGCATCCTGCGCAGCAGCAGAAGAGGATAAAAGAACAATGAGAATTGAAAATATTGACCAGGCCGGAAACAAATATCTCATATGGCTGAAGAAGCTAAGATCCTGTTGCGGCCAAATTTAATGCAAATTCAGAAATAATGGCTTCACTTGGAGGGCATTTCAAAAAGTTTTGCCTCCAACTGTTCATTCAGGACAATAGAATCGAACACTATGGTGTTATTTGGCTGGCCTCCCATCTGGCTTTCAATGGTGAAGGCCAGTGGGATGCCTTCCACCTCTCTGTAATCCCTGTAAAACACTTCCATTTTTACTTCCTTGCCCCTGATCAATCGGGTATACTCCCGCTTCAGCAGCAAACCGCTTTTTACAGCAATGGAATAATATTCCGTTCCGCCATCTTTGCGGGTAAGTTTGAGCTTGTAAGCAAGGTTATCCCCGATAGTGTCCCGTCCTGAAAGTTCAAGCTGCTCCCCTTTGGCTTTCCAATGAAACAGCAAGCCGTCAAAATCAGCCTTGATCATGATATCCGTTGCAGCATCACCAGGCATAAGCTGGGGTTTTGGATTTCCTGTGTAGGGAACCCTCATCCAGGCCGTTGTTCCATCGTATCCCGAATAGCAGGTAATATCAGCAACGTCAAAGATTTGCAGGAATTTATCCTGTCGCATCCTGATGATTTTTATCGGCATGCGGTCTTGTTTTACTATGGTGCCGGAAGAGACCATGGTAGTAATCTTCTGCAGCTTGTCAAACGATGAGGCTTTGTAATAATACAATAAGATGTCATCCGTTTTTAATTCCTGGAAAATGGCAACGGATAACATGATGAACAGCAAGCCGGCCAACACAAATATCTTTTTCATTGTTCGGTGATTATGCAGGTTTATTTTTTATGGAGTATATCATAGGCAAGCAGGGATTTTCCGTGCCTTACATACAGTATCCCTTTATTGATGACAGGGTGAGCATAATGCGCTTTTGTACCCCTGGTGATCCTGAATGAACTTATGAGTTCCATTTTAGGTCCTTCGGGCCTCACAAGCCCCATCTGCCCTTTCTCATTGTAAATATAAAGCATACCGTCGGCATAATTGGTTGTGCCTTTGTCGAACTTCAGGGAATCGGATATTTTTCCTGATTCTGCATCCTGTGAATACCAGCAGCGGTTGCCGTAGCTTGCTGTATAGATGTAATTATTCAGCTTGATGAAACCACCCATGGTATTGTCACACGCCTGGTTCCTCCAGATCTCGGTGATCACGGTGCCGTCGTCGCTGAGTTTCAGTTTTACCGATCCGTTGCCGTCACCGGTGATATAATACAGAAACCCGTTTTCATAAAATGGAGTGTTTACATGAACATCCCCTTCTCCATCCTGTTTATGGGACCATAAAAGTGATCCGTCCCTGCTGTCAATCCCCAGCAGCGCATGTTTGGTAAAAGTGACCATGATATTGCGGGAGGCCAATTTCACGAGCAATGGGGAACAATAAGCAGGGATCTGGCCAAGCCCCTTGCTGATCCATACAATCTTTCCGCTGAACCGGTCCAGGGCAACAACATTGGTATCGGCCCCGCCCGGCATGCAAAACACCTTGTCCCCGTCAACGAGCAATGATTCGGCAAGGCCAAACGTGTTGATCCTTCCATGAAGGTCATTGATCATATCAACCGACCAGATTGTTTTCCCTGTCTGCATATCTATGCAAGCCGCGATGCCCCAGCCAGTGCTGACGTAAATTCGGTCCCCGACAATAGTAGGTGTTGAGCGGTCCCCGGGGTAATTCAGGGTCCATTCCTTGCCTATCTTTGTTTTCCAGAGAAATTTCCCCGAAAGGTCAAGGGCGAAAAGATAATTTACCGTATCAATCTCTCCGTTGATAAAAATGTTTTTTTCGGTGATCACAGGCGAGCCGTAACCGTTTCCGAGACCATCGAATTCCCAGAGCAGGGCAGGACCGGTTTCGGGCCAGCTTTTTAAAAGATTGGTTCCGTTATACATGCCGCTGCGGTCGGCTCCCCTCCATTGAAGGACCTCCTGTGAGACAAGCACACCCGGCAAGCCCAGGAATAGTGAAAGGCAGGTCAATAAATAAAAAATTCTCATGATTACACGATATTTGGGATTCAAATATACTTTATCGCAGTTCCACATAATAATGAAATCGGTGATTCAGCTGTTTTAACCGATCAGGCCCTGAAGCGGCTATTTAAGGTGCCTGCTTACAATGTTGTACAGGTCGGTTGCCATAAAGGGTTTCATCATGTAATCGGTGACGCCTGCCAGCTGGAATTTTTCAACCTCATCCTGTATCAGGTTTGCCGAAAGAATGATCACGGGTACAGTCTTGCTTCCCGGGCGAAAAGAATGACGGATCTGGCGGGTAAGTTCAATACCGTCCATTTCGGGCATGTAAACGTCGCTGAGTACAAGGTTGTATTCTTTTGTTTTGAACAGTTTAAAAGCTTCCGCTCCGTTAACGGCTTTGTCAACAATAACCCCCCATTTTCTGAAGATAGATTCCAGCAGGACCAGGTTGATCGCCGTATCATCAACCACCAGGATGTTTTTATCCTTGAAAATGCTGAAATCGAAAACAATCTCTGAGGGTTCGGGTTCCCCTGTTTTGCCAAGAAGGGTCTGGTAAGGGATGGTAAACGAAAATGTCGAGCCTTCGCCTTTTGTGCTTTTCACAGATATCCTGCCCCCTTGTTGTTCGACGATTTTTTTGCAGATCGGCAGCCCCAGGCCTGTACCGATGATCCATTTTTTTGATGATTGCTCGTGCACCTGTGAGAATTCACTGAACACTTCGTTCAGTTTGTCTTCATCAATCCCTATACCCTGGTCTGCCACATCAACAATCAACTTGTTCTTTCCCTTCGAGATTTCGGCAGATATTGTTATCGTGACGGTCCCTTTGTCGGAATATTTTATGGCATTGTTCACAAGGTTTATAAGAACCTGCTTCAGGCGCATCTCATCACCTACAAAACAAATGTTCTGAGGAACCTTATCGATAAGTTCGATCTTCATTCCTTTTTTCTCTGCTGACGGCTTAAGGCTGTTCAGCACCTGCACGAAAACCTGCTTAGGAAGGAATGAGGATTTGATGAAGCGGAATTTGCCCGAATCAAGTTTTGACAGGTCAAGTATATCGTTGACGGTGGTCAGCAGGATATCCGATGAACCTATCATAGCCTGTAAGTATTTCTGCTGTTCGGGGTTAAGGTCAGATTCGCGGAGCTGTTCGGCAAACCCGATGATGGACGTCAGCGGCGTTCTGAGTTCATGGCTCATGAAAGCCAGGAATTTGCTTTTTTCACTGGCTTCATCTTCTGCCTTTTTCCTTGCTGCGATGATCCCTTTCTGGTACCTGATAATCTGCCTGATATTCAAGGCGATGAGGAGGGTTAGCAGGGCCGCAAGGGCCAGGCTGCCGAGTACACACATCTGGATGACATAGCTGTTTTTAAGGATGTTAACTACCGCCAGGGTATGTATTTTTTCTTCCCTTACCAGGTTCTCGCGCTTCAATTCCTTGAAAATACTGGAGATGCTGCTCATCAGGCTTGAGTTAAGCTCAATCAGCGCCTTTTCTTTTTCCTTTATCTGTTCATTGATCTGGTACTGCTGCTTCAGCTGGTCCTCATAAAATTTGTTGGTCTGTCTTGCAACTTCCTTGCCCACATCTGCCATGGTTATAGGACGGTCAGCCCTGATAGCCCCGGTTTGAGCCCCCGTTTTAACCGTGATCTGCTTGTGGACTTTCGTGGTCTGGCTCTCACCTTTGAAAAAAGTCTTGATCTTGCTGAAGAATCCCTTTTTCTTCTTTGTCTGTTCTGAGTTCAGATCGATCGTATCGACCGATAAGGTAGTAAGGTCAGGGTCGTATTTCCTGATTTCACCTGGATCAGCCCTGCTTCCGCTTTCAGCCAGCGATTGAAGGGAAGTTGCATTGCTCAGCAGGGAATCGGCCATCCGGCGAAGCCGTCCGAAACTTGCAAGCATGGTTTCTTTTTCTTTCGTTCCCATCTGCAGGGAATAAACTGATTTCCCTTGTTCAGCGCGGGAAACAAGACTGGCTTGCAACGCTGACGTGAGGGAATCCATGACTTTAAGCTGCTTTTTATATTCGCTGAAGCTTTCGGTGCTGAACGAAAGCGTATAAAGCCTGAAATCATTATCGATTTTATAGATCTGCTGTATGCAAAGATCCAGGATCTCAAGAGGCTCATCCCTATCATGCAGGATTTGCGCAGCTTCGATTATGTTCTTCCTCGATTTACTCTGCAGGAGATATGTGACGGCTCCGAAAGTGATCATCACTGCAAGCAGCAAGGCGATCAATGCCCTCAGAAAATAAATAATTTTCGGAGTTGAACCCATAAGAATAATTATCGCAACGCTAATGTATGAAATATAGCTGATTTTGGGTATTTTAGCCGTCTGTAAAGAAATTCTGCACAATCCTGTTTTGTTTATGAGCAATTCGAACATCCTATTGCCCCGGTGGTTCAGGTATCTTGGTATACTGCTGACGGTGGCCGGCGTCATCATGTCGGTAATCAGGTTCGGTTACGGCATAAAGCCGGAATTCCTCGAGGTTAAGGTCTTCGTTGTATATGCTGCCTATCTCCAGACCTCCGAATTCAGGTCAATCACCAATAATATCAGCGAAGAGATCTGCGGGATCACCCTTATTCTTGGCCTGTTTTTCCTGGCCTGTGCGAAACTCAGGAATGAATCGGAAGAGACCTGGGGACTGCGTTTAAAATCTTTTATATATTCTTTATACACTGTCACGGCCCTGATGATTTTCTGCCTGGTATTCATCTACGGCTGGGGTTACCTCATGGTAATGGCGGCAAACCTGTTCCTGTACCTCCTTGTATACAACATCTGGTTTTACACCCTGTTATTCAGGTCCTTTGTTAGGGAGGATTGATATTTTTTTGTATTTTCGTAACCTCCAATCCAAACAAACATGAAAAAACTCTTTACGATTATCTGCCTGGTTCTCCTTATCCCGGCAGTTTGGGCGAAACATGTCCCTCAGCAGGATGCTGCAAAAGTTGCAGTCACTTTTTACAGGATGAATAACACTCTGGGTGTTACTGATCCTCAGCTCCTGACACAGACCGTCAGGTCATGGGGAGATGCTCCTTCCATTTATATCTTCCGTTTTGTATCAGGCGGCTTCGTTTTGGTACCTGCCGATGATGCCTGTATCCCCATCCTGGGATATTCATTTGAGAGTGACTTCCCCGAAGTGATCGACAATCCATCAACAAACGGATGGCTCGATGACTACAGCAAGGAGATCAGTTATATCATCAGCCACAATATTGACAATACCGAAACGCTGAAGCAGTGGAACGGCATACAGAACGGCCAGCTTCTTGCCCCCGTTTCCAACAACGATGTGAACCCGCTTCTTACAACCACCTGGGACCAGGGTTGCTATTACAATGCTCTCTGCCCTGCCGCTTCAGGAGGCCAGTGTGGTCATGTATGGACAGGCTGTGTTGCAACTGCCATGTCGCAGATCATGAAATATAACAGTTACCCTCCACAGGGAGTCGGCCAGCATTCCTATACTGACCCCACCTACGGAACTCAATCCGCAGATTTTGGCAATACAACCTATAACTGGGCAGGAATGCCTAACAATGCATCTGGGGCCAATACACCCATTGCCACTATCATGTACCATGCCGGTGTTTCGGTGGATATGAGCTATGGAACCAGCGGTTCCGGTGCATTCAGCGAGAACGTACCCGGTGCCTTGCTCGACTATTTCAACTACAACCCTGAGATCGATATCAAGTACAAGGACAATTATACCAATGTCGAGGATTTCAAGACCTTGTTGCGTACCGATCTTGACCAGGCGCATGTGATCTATTACAGCGGGTCGAACACGACCGAAGGTCATGCCTGGGTTTGCGACGGATACCGCATGAGCGACGGCAAATTCCATTTCAACTGGGGATGGTCAGGATCATCAAATGGCTATTATGCCATTGGCAACCTGAACCCCGGAGGATATACCTTCAACCTCACCAATACCGTTATAGTCCATATCAAGCCTTACAATCCGAACCTCATCGTAAGGATCACCCATCCCGTCGACAAAGGCGTGGTTGGCGTGGGTTACCCTGTTGTACTAAAAGCCAAAGTTATCAGGGGCTCAGCCTCCCTGATGAGGATTTTCATCGACAGCGTTGAGAAATTCTCCTTTGCCGGCGACTCCATTTCATACACATGGAACACCTCAGCTGCCGATCTCGGATCGCATCTTGTACAAGCTTATGCTTACAGTGCAACCGATACCGTATATTACAAAATACATGTAAACGTTGCCGAGTGGATCTCGCAGTCAAGCGGGTTCCCCACTCCTTCTCGCGCCCTCAGCTTTATTTCTGCAGTAGACAGCAACATAGTATGGGCAACTGCTTCCGACGGGAATAACATGGTAGGTGCATGTTCCGATTTTGCCAAAACCGTCAACGGCGGAAACAAATGGACTCCCGGTACGATCACAAACACCACCGGCCTTGCATCGGCCATGATCCATGCCATTGACTCCAGTAAAGCCTATGTTGCCATGTTCAAGGTATCGGGCAACAAACCCATGGGTATTTATATGACTTCGGATGGAGGAGCTACCTGGGCCCGCCAGACTACCGCTTCGTACAGCAACTCCGCCTCTTTCCCCGATGTGGTGCATTTTTTCAATGCCACCGACGGAGTTACCATCGGCGACCCCATCAGCAATAAATTCGAGATCTATACCACTACCGACGGAGGTACTACCTGGACTTTGATCCCTGCTGCAGGCAATCCTGCCCCGCAAACCGGTGAATTCGGCGTTGTAGGATACTATAGTGCTGTGCATGATACAATCTGGTTCGGTACAAACAAAGGAAGGGTCTACAGATCGGTCGATAAAGGTACTAACTGGACTGTAGCCTCAGCTCCGGGCATGAACGCGGCATACGTTAAACCAGTGTTCCGCAACGGCAGCCACGGATTGCTGCAGGATGAAAGCTCGGGACAGGGATTGCTTTGCGAATCAAGCGACGGAGGCAACACCTGGACTCAGGTCACTTATACAGGATCACCCTATTCAAGCGATATAGCCTATGTTCCGGGAACGGGAAACACTTATGTACGTTCAGGTTACAGTACCAACCTGGGTTGCGCTTATTCTTTCGACGGCGGACATAACTGGACCGATTTTATCGGGACTACAGGCGCCATGTATTACCAGATGGGATGGGTTAATAATCACTGCGGATGGGCAGGTGCACAGAATACCAACGCTACTGAAGACGGAGCCTACAAGTTTATCGGCTTGCTTCAGGTACCGCTTCCTGTGCCTCAGAACGTACAGGCCACTCCCGCAAATCATGATGTGACCCTTACCTGGACAGCACCTTCCTATGATCCCAACGTGATGACATTACAGGGATATAATGTCAGCAGGGATGGTACCAAGATCAACACTAACCCGGTTGTCGGGTTGACATACACCGACCAGGCTGTTCCAAGCGGACAGCATGTTTATTGCATCTCTGCCGTTTACAATATCGGCGAATCCCAGGGAAGCTGCAAAACTGTTGATGTAGCCGTAGGCATTGCCCGTACAGGGGATCAGCCTGCCTTGATGATCTACCCGAACCCAGCACATGGAAGCGTAACAGTAAAAAGTGCCGGTCAGAACAAGGAGTTCGGCATTTATAACCAGATGGGAAATGCTATGCATGTTAATGTAAAGGCGATTTCGGCTGAGCTTTCGACTATTGACATCTCGGCTCTCCCGGCAGGCATTTACCTGGTTTCATATAACAGCACTTCAGGTACAGCCAGGACCAAGCTGGTGGTATACTAAATCAGGTTATAAATAAAGCAGTATAAACTCTTTATATACGGCGCCCGGGGCAATTTAGCCCCGGGCGCCTTTAGTTTAGTACCTTTGATGCTTAAATTTCAATATTATGAAAACAGGAACAATTAACACAGCTATAGCAATGCTGATGATAACCTGCCTCGGCTCAGCCTTTGCCCAGGACCATCAGCATATGAATATGCCTGCATCGGCAGGATCCCCGGCCCTGAAAGCGATATGTATGCTCTACGCAACCCAGGGGAATTCGGTGAGCGGAACAGTGACCTTTACAAAAGTTGCCGAAGGCGTGAAAGTGGTGGCCGACCTGAGCGGGCTTACACCCGGCAAACACGGTTTCCATATTCATGAATTCGGAGACTGCAGCTCCCCCGACGGTACTTCGGCAGGAGGCCATTTCAATCCTTCGGGATCTCCCCACGGAGCCCCCATGGATATGAGCCGTCATACAGGCGATATGGGTAACTTAGAAGCAGGTGCCGACGGGAAAGCTCACGTTGAGTATGTGGATGCGCATATGAGCCTCGAAGGCCCGAATTCCATCCTCGGAAGATCTGTCATTGTGCATGCGAAGGAAGACGATATGAAAACCCAGCCCACAGGGAATGCAGGTCCCCGAATAGCCTGCGGTGTAATTGGAGTTTCAAAGGCCCAATAACCGGCAGCGGGTTACCGCTGGTGATGATGCCGTTTTATTTGGCAAGGTAATACAGGAGTGCTAAAAGCCCGGTGATCACTGGGGAGGCTCGTCCTTCAGATCTTCATCTTTGGCATTCCTGATCCTGGCTTGCAGGTCTTTTGGGAGTTCATCGGTGTATTCGGTTTCTTCAACACTCTCGTCACCGCTTCCTTTCCCGTACTTGAACTTCGGGTTATCCATGGTCCCTAGAAGCCTCATGTTGATCCCGAAGATACCCAGGGGAGGAAGACCAAGTCGGGCTTTAAGATTGATGCTGCCGTTAAAATTCGTTTCACCTCCAATTTTCAGGCGGAAACCTGAGATTTTCATTTTTGTCTTTTCAAGGGTGATAACATTGTTTTTGATGGATGTCTTCAGGTCAACTTTTGCAAGATCAGGGCTCTTAATCTTTTCTTTTTCAAGGTTCTTACTCATGTCGGTAAAGAGTTTGAGCCCCATGACTTTGACCTTTTTAAGGCTGAGCACACCTCCTCCTTCCAGCGAAGGATAAACAGGGTTCATACCTGCATCCACCTTGCCCTTCAGGGTGTATTCAAGCGATACAATCCCCTCGCATTTGCCTGCCGAGGTCGAAAGGTTCCTGAACATCTCCACCTCATTGTACGCCCTCTTTATATCGAAATCATTTGCAACCACATGAAAATCGAAGAAAGCCTTTGAAGGGCTGATGCTGCCGTAAGTTGCGTCCATGGCAACCTTGCAGCCGATCAGCTCAAACTTCATGCCTTTCAGCAAAAGCATCCCCTGCCTGATCTCAACAGCTGCATTTAAGTCATGCATCTCAAGCTTGCTGAATGATACTTTCTTAAGGCTGGCTTTCAACCCGATCTCAAGATTTTGCGGTATTATTATCACTCCGGTCTCGTGAGCCGTGATCCGTGAATCGTGATCCGGTTTACGGTTCACGGTTTCCGGTTCACGGTTCACGGTCCTGAACTCATCCACCAGAAGATAATCGGAACTGAAATTAAAGGTTCCCTTCAGGACCTGGTTATCGGCAAGCACATAATTGACCACATTGCTCAGATGCCCGTCCATAGTGATGTCGGAAGCGCCGTAACGGCCTTCAAACT
>JBAXBP010000013.1:0-36988 GCA_037141915.1 Bacteroidota bacterium
AAAGTGAGTGTCGAGAACTCTTCATGAGCCGGCTCCAGGAGGTCGACATGGGCAAACTTATGTTCCTTTTCATAATGCATGAACTGCTCTGAAAGAAATTTCACATGCTTCGTTTCTTCGTCGGCCATGACGAGAAAAATGTGCTTTATATCAGGATCACTGCTGTTTTCAGCAACTTTGGCGTAAAAGGCATACCCTCTTCTTTCCATCAGGATCGCCATTTTCAGAATGTCGATAGCTTTCTGTGTTTCCATATCTCCTTTTTTATTTACTGCATAATTCCATTAATACTCCTTTTGTTGACTTCGGATGAAGGAACCCTATGTTCAGGCCTTCAGCCCCTTTTCTTGCCTGTTTGTCGATCAGCTCGATCCCGGTTTCCCTTGCCTCGTTCAATGCAACATCGGCATTCTCAACAGCAAACGCCAGGTGATGAACGCCCTCGCCCTTCTTCTCCAGGAACCTGCCTATCGGGCTGTCAGGATCGGTGCTTTCAAGCAATTCGATCTTTGTCTGGCCTATCATGAAAAAAGCAGTTTTTACTCTCTGGTCTTTCACCTCTTCAAGGGCATAACACTTTGTTCCAAGAAGCTTTTCGTAAAAAGGGATGCTATCATCCAGGCTTTTTACAGCTATCCCAATGTGCTCAATGTGAGTTGGTTTCATAGTTTGTGATAAGTATTTTTGTTAATGAATTAACACTTGATTGGCAAAATTACAGGATTTTTGGAATTAAAGAGAGCCATTTTGTCAGTTCCTTCCCAAAAAGCCTGAATATATCCCAATAACCCAGCTTGCGGGCCGGTTCCGGAGTTCCCCGAAGTGTTTGTTTTAATAGGAAAATTAAAAATATTTTCCTGGTTTGGTAAAATGGCATAATAATTGTTTTACTTTTGGACCGTTTTAGTCTATTGGTCGAATTTCATTGTTAAAATACTAATAATATGATAAATAAAGAAGAAATAAGGGAATCCGTTTTAAAGGTTGCCCAGGAAATATTCTCCAGATACGGCTTTCACAAGACCACCATGGATGACATCGCAAAGGGGATGGGGAAGGGGAAAAGCTCAATTTATTATTACTTCAGCAGTAAAGAAGATATCTTCTCGGCAGTAGTCGAAAAAGAACTGCTGGAACTCAGGTCAAAGATAGTGGAGTCGGTGACCAGGGCCGAAAATCCTAAGGAAAAGCTTAAAGCATACGTTAACGAAAGAATGCAGGGCCTCAGTAAGATGGTTAACCTGTTTAATGTGCTCAGAACTGAATTTATATCACAAAGGGAGTTTACGGACCGCATCCGTATGAAAACCGACGAAGAAGAAATAGGTATCATCAGGAGCATTCTTGATGAAGGTGTTTCAAGCGGGACCTTCCACCTCGAAGATACATATCTTACTTCCATTGCCATTGTAACAGCGCTTAAAGGGATGGAGGTGCCACTTGTGATTGCCCGTAAGGAAGAGAATCACCTTGAAATGACTCTTGACCGTCTCCTGGATGTATTGTTTTACGGGATGCTTAAAAGATAACTCCCGTATTTAATTCTCAGAGAACATGAAAACAAAATTAAACTTCCTGTGGTTTTTGATGGTCCTTCCTGGCCTGTATGGGAATGCAGCGCTGGCCGAAAGGCCCGCGGCTGTGAGGAAACTTACGTTCGACCAGGCCCTTGATCTCACTTACCAGAACAGCCATGTGTTGAAACAGGTATCTTACCTGCAAAAGCAGAAAGACCAGGAAAGGCTTGCCGCCAAAGGTTTGTTTTTCCCGACCATAGGGGTGACCGCCAGCGCCATCATGATGTCGGATCCGATCGAACTTGACCTCAACCCCATAAAGGATGCCATCACGCCATTGTATAAAACCCTGGGGAGTTATGGAAAGTTCGGTGATGTCCCCGGGCTTACAGATGATATGGCAACCCAGGTCATCCGGCAGAAGCTGAATGCAGGCCTCGGCCAGATACAGAATGAGGATTGGAACCAGGTCATCCAGAAACAGCAGTTTGCCGTGGTTGCAGCAACCTTGCAGTGGCCGGTCTTCACCGGAGGCAAAATCCTTATCGCCAATAAATCGGCCGAGATCCAGAAAAAAGATGTGCATGATGTCTTCCGCCAGAAGGAGGGGGAGCTGATGAGCGAACTGGTCGAAAGATATTACGGCCTTTGCCTGGCTTCTTCAGTGGTAAAGATCAGGACGGAAGTCAGGATGGGCCTGCAGAAACATCTTGAAGATGCAGTTAAACTTGAAAACCAGGGAATAATATCAAATGCCGACCTTCTCCAGGCAAGGGTTTACAGCGCACAGGCTGGCAGGGAACTCAGCAAAGCAATACGTAATACATCTATTGTCACCCAGGCACTGATGAGTACCATGGTGCTTGAAGACAGTTCCATGGTGGAGCCGGTGTCGGCCTTGTTTTACCTCGATACCATCGAGCCTCAGACTTATTTCAGCAACCTGGCCCAAGCCACCAATCCCATCCTCAAACAGATAGAAACCAAAAAACTTCTTGCCGAACAGAAATACAAGGCCGAGAAATCAGAGTTCTACCCCTCTGTCGCCCTGCAGGGTACCTACGATATCGTCAACAAGGACCTTTCTACCTATATCCCCGACTGGGAAGTCGGCATTGGCCTGAAATGGACCATCTTCGACGGGGTCAGCAGGATAGGGAAAGTAAAAGCCGCTTCCATGCAAACAAAGCAGGTTGAGGAATTCGGGATGAAAGCCCAGGCTGATATCTCAACCAACATCAACAAACTGTATAATGAGCTGAACATGCACCGGGAGCAGCTTACCGAACTTGAAACAGCTGCCCGGTATGCAGAAGAATACCTGAGGTCAAGGGAAAAGGAATTCATTGAGGAGACTGGCAATTCAACACAGGTCATCGACGCCAGGCTGGCCCTTGCCCAGGTAAGGACTGAGCGTTTGCAGGCAATGTACAATTACGATCTCACTCTTGCAAGATTACTTGAATATTCAGGCATAGCCGGTAATTTTCCGTCATATGCCAAAAGAAACTCTGTAAAATTTTAAAGTAATGAATAAAAAAGGAATAATATCAGCAATTGCAGGCATCGTGGTGCTCCTGTCACTGCTTACCTGGTCTGTTATTGTTATCAACCGGCCAAGATCTGTTGAAGTACAGGGAGAAGTCGATGCAACCCAGGTGAAAGTAGCTTCAAAGATCGTCGGCCGCCTCGACAGCCTTCCGGTTCACAAAGGAGATGCGGTTAAACAAGGCCAGCTGCTTTTTACATTGAAAAGCCCTGAGATAGGAGCGAAGATGGACCAGGCCAATGCAGCACTGCTCGGGGCCAGGGCACAAAATGAAAAGGCAATAACCGGTGCTGAGGCTGAAGATATTGAAGCTGCCAGGAATATGTATATGAAAGCCCAGGCTGCTTCCGAGCTTGCCCGGAAAACCTTTGACAGGATCAATAACCTGTATAAGGACGGTGTGGTTCCGGCACAGAAAAAGGATGAGGCTGAAACGCAGCTGAAAGCCGCCCAGGAAACTGCAAACGCAGCAAAGGAGATATGGAACAAGGCTAAGAAAGGTACCAGGATAGAAGACCGGGATGCGGCAAAAGCAATGGTTTCCAGGGCCGAGGGTGCTCTTGAAGAAGTCAGGTCCTACCTAAGTGAAACCAGCATTACGTCACCAATGGACGGGGAGGTGTCGGACATCATTGCCGAATCCGGGGAACTGGTTTCTGCAGGTTACCCCGTTGTGACCATCGTTAACCTCAGAGATTGCTGGGTTACCTTCAACCTGCGCGAAGACCTCCTGGCTTCAATCCGCACAGGCAGTGTGTTCAATGCCAGGGTGCCGGCACTCGGTGATAAGGAAATCCACCTGAAGATAACATACATACACCCTCTGGGTAATTATGCAACATGGAATGCAACCAAGACTTCTGGGGATTTCGATATGAAAACTTTTGAAGTCCATGCAAGGCCTGAACAGGCTGTAGAAGGACTTCGCCCTGGGATGAGCGTGCTCGTAAACTGGGAAGATGTGAAAAAACTGTCTGCAAGATGAAAAACAACCGGAATAACCGGTTTATAGCTGTTGCCGGAAGGGAATTGACAAGAATGTTTTCCGACAAGGTGTATCTCTTTATAGGGCTGATCGCGCCTGTTATCGGATTCGGCATGATCGCTTGGATCTTCTCTGCCAATGTCCCTAGGGATTTGCCAGTGGCTATCGCTGACCTGGATCATACTTCACTTTCGAGGCAGATCGCCAGGACGGTGGATGCAACTTCCATTGCCAGGGTTGACAGGAGCTACACTGATCTTTTACAAGCATCAGAGGCCCTGGCTGAAGGAAAGGCCGACGCAGCAATCTGCATACCTGAAAATACTGAAAGAAACATACTCCGGGGGCAAAATGCTCCGGTTGCAGTGTATCTCAACAATGCCTGGCTCATTAAAAGCGGGCTGCTGAAAAGCGGCATCCAGAAATCCCTGGGAAGTCTCTCGGCCGGATTAAAGATCAGGGTTATGATGATGAATGGGGACAATGAGAAACAGGCTGTTTCAAAAATAATGGCTGTACGATTAAGACCGGTATTACTATTCAATCCTTACACCAGCTACGAGTACTATCTTACACTTCTGCTCCTGCCGGTCTTACTTACAGTCTTCGTTCTTTTCGGAACCATTTATTCAGTGGGTTCCGAGTTGCAATATGGCAGCGGTACTGAATGGCTGGTAGCCTCAGGCGGAAAGCTTTTCCCGGCAGTTACAGGGAAATTGCTTCCCCATACCCTGGTATTCAGCATCCAGGCAATAGCAATGAATATTCTTTTTTTCAAAGTCCTGGGACTTCCCCTTAACGGGCACCTGGGACTGATTATGGGTTCTGAGCTGCTGATGATCCTGGCTTACCAGTTCATGGCCATACTCTTTGTTTCGGTGATGAAGAACATGAGGCTTGCCCTGTCCATAGCCAGTGCATATACCATGCTGGCGGTCACTTATGCAGGCCTGACATTCCCTTTATTCGGCATGCCTGCCATCGCCCAGGTCTTCAGCCGGATATTCCCGTTCTCATACTGGCTCGAACTTTTTACAGGCCAGACCATAAGGGGGGAACCTGTCGCAAATGCATTGATACGGATGCTTTTTATCTCTGTGTTTATCCTTGCCGGCGCCCTGTTCACACCAAGGCTGAAATATATTGTATCAACCCGGAAATACTGGGGAAAAATCTGACGGTATCATGAATAATCCTGTATATAACAGTCTGTCGAATTTCATTGGGATAATTATAACCGGGATCCGTGAATCGTTCATGGACGCAGGTACCGTGTTGATTTTTATCGTAGCTGTAATACTATACCCCATGTTGTATTCCATCGGCTATGTCAACCAGACGATCAGGGATATCCCCGTTGCGGTCATCGACCAGGACCACACCTCATTAAGCCGGCAGTATACAAGGATGCTGGATGCAACCGAACAGCTCAGGGTTAGTTTCAAGCCTCAGAATTTAGCTGAAGCCGAACAACTGTTTTATGAAGGGAAGATACACGGGATCATCCTTATACCCGGGAACTTCGAAAAGGAAATCCTTGGCAGGAGGCAGGCCGACGTCACAGTATACTGCGATGCAGGAAAATTCTTCGTCTATAAACAGGTGTTCACGGCCTCTACCTATGCAACTTCAACTTTAAATGCAGGGGCGGAAATCAAATCCCTCCTTGCACAGGGCCGCTCATGGGATCAAGCGCTCAACCGATATGAAGGCCTGAATGCCACGTTTTTTGACCTGTATAATCCGTCATCAGGATACTGTACTTTTATTGTACCGGGAATCCTGATCATTGTCATCCAGCAATCGCTCCTGGTAGGGATTGGATTGCTTTTTGGAAAACACAAGGAACGCCGTCAATTTCTTCCGGTTGCCAAAGAGGTTCAAACATGGAAGGATTCAATTGCACAGGTCCTTGGAAAAGCCAGTTCCTATGTGGTTATTTACCTGGTGACTACCCTGGTGACCCTGGTGCTTTTGTACCACTGGCTGTCGTTTCCCGAAAGGGGAAGTTTCTGGCTGGTTTACCTGATGCTGGTCCCCTTCCTTTTTGCTGTTTCTTTTATGGGGATTGCACTATCATCGTGGTTCAGCAAAAGGGTGCATGCACTGATGTTCATGGTGTTCATTTCCCCTGTGGTGTTTTTTCTTACAGGAGTAGCATGGCCGCTTGAATCATTGCCCCCGGTGCTGAAAGTTCTGGCCTGGATATTCCCCACAACTCCCATGGTGCCTGCATTTATCAAGTTAAGACTGATAGGAGGGGGGATAAGTTCGGTTTCCTATGAATTGACAGTAATAACAATACAGATGGCCGCGTATTTCATTCTTGCAGTAGTTTCATACAGCCTGGCCATTAAAGCTTACAGCAAACGGCTGGCTGCTGAAACGTCATAAAAATTTAAAGACACGGGATCGATATGGTTTTTGGTTAATACTAACGTTCTTTTATACCGTGATCCCGTGTCTTTTTTTTATTTTGCAAAATAATTCGGTTTATAGTTTGAAGGAGAATAAATGTGGATGGAAGCCGCCCGCTGGTCCGAATGATTGAAAATCTCGTGCAGTATCATGTTTCCTTCCTTATAAGCAATACCACCGGCAGGCAGGACGCTGCGGCTTAAGAATTCAGGCGGGGTATCGAGCTTATATACATTTTCGGTAACCTCGCTCTGCATGATCCTCACAAGGCATCCGTTTACAGGATGGTCATGAACGGCGCATCCCTGCTTCACCTCCCAGCAAAGGACAAGAAGTTCCATAAGGTCATTTTTCTTTACAAGGTTCCGTGAATAATGATCCGGGCTGTATTTTTCATATTCCTTCCAGTCGTCCCCGTCATAGGCTGATAACACAGGGCCAAGTTCCTTCAGTTTTTTTCCGCTTCGGAGGCCTGAATCAATGGCATTGAATAATTCTTCTATCGTCTTCATACCCTATAGGTTTCCTGACAAAATTAAACTTTATTCCCAACACCTAAACTGCTATATTTGAGCATGAAAGATGAAATATAACAGGTTTTCATTTATTTTCCGGATTTTTGCAGAAAGGCCTCTGCGGCATATGATTGCAACGGAGGCCTCTGGTGGAGTATAGGGGAGTCGAACCCCTGACCTTTAGACTGCCAGTCTAACGCTCTAGCCAACTGAGCTAATACCCCATGGGGCTGCAAAAGTATAAAATTTTTAATTTGCAGCGACATTCTAATACAAGCTTGCATGAAACGATTGTTTGCAGCAGTGAAGATTGAACCGGGTGTGGTATTCATGAAGACCTTCCGTGAGCTTAGATCGAGGCTGAGTTCCGAGAAAATCAAATGGGTAGAAGAATATAATATCCATATCACTGTTAAATTTTTCGGAGAGACGGACGAAAGCCTGATCCGGGGAATTTCGGGCAGCCTTGGCGGTATAGTGTCAAACACAAATGGATTTGATCTCCGCTTATCGGGAATCGGTATTTTCGGAAGCAGGTATGACCCCAGGGTGGTATGGGCAGGAATTGAGCCCCCCGAACCACTTGCTTCCTTCATGAGGTGTGTACAGAAGGAAATGGAACAGTATGGTTTTGAATCAGACAGGCAGAACATCGTTCCTCACCTTACCCTGGGAAGGATAACGTTTCTGAAGGATAAGGAGCTGTTCCGAAACGTGATAGATGAAAACCGTGAACTGCAGTCTGAGCCTGTAAAAGTAAGTGAATGCATTTTATTTGAAAGCATACTGCGCAGGGAAGGACCGCAGTATATTGCCCTTGGCAAATTCCCTTTCAGAAATTAAAAACGGCCGGTTATGATCAATAGCCGGCCGCAAAAACCATATGGGCAACGTCACTGAGTTTTTTCTGTGTTATCTTTTTCCTTAAAACGGTTTGCTATGATGTAATATATCATTAATGCAATACCGCCGAAAAGACAGATCATGGAAAAAAAAGCGGCTTCCTCTTCCATGGCGGTGGAACTTGAAATGATTTTTCCGACAATAATCCCAAGTCCAATACCAATGAATATCATTCCCCATTTAAGGGATCCGAGAATGTTACCTTTAGTGTCGAGGTTGGAGGCATTCCCTCCTGTTCTTATCAGTGCCATCCGTTCTTTATGTCGGACACCGATGTAAACTATGCCAAATACCATGGCAAAGACTGAGATCGGGACAATAACTTCTGCATTCATATCCGTGTTTTTTGGGTTTTGTGTGTATTCTGCCCTTTATGACGCAGTAGTTAATGAGAAGTTACAAATGAAGATCAGCGGACTATGAATTTTGAAGTGAAGGATCCGTTCTCGTTGAACAGTCGAAGGAACATCATCCCCTTTGGGAACCTTGAAACGTCGATCTCAAGAGTAAAATCTCCTCCCTGCCATTCGGGACTTGCATTATACAGGGTTTTTCCAAGCTGGTCTATGACGGTTATTTCGAAGTGGTTCTCCCGTCCTTTGCTGTTAATGTATAAGGTTCCTGAAACGGGGTTGGGCGACAACGTGATCAGTGAACTAAAATTATTCTCGATGATTCCGCTGCACTTCTTTACAATAACCTGTTTTATTGACGCCTGGCCGTTTCCGCATGAGTTAATACCGAATGCCGTTACCGGACCAGTTTGGGCTTTGTTTCCGAATTGAACACTGATTCGGTTAGTGTGTTGTCCCGAATTTATGATCGCGCCCTGCGGCAGAGTCCATCCATAGGAAGTTGCATAAGGAACAGGTGATATGAAGTACTCATAATTGTTGCTTCCTGTGCATACGGTATCTGCTCCCTGAATAATACCCGGTGTCCCCGGTAATGAATCAACTCCAACAGGTTTGATCAGCGGAGGACCGGTTCCGCATCCGTTCTTCCCCGATACGCTAATATCCCCCGCAGAGATCCCCCATTTAACCATTACCGAAGTCGTTCCGGCCCCGTTCAGTATCGTTGCATCCGCAGGAACGTTCCACACATAGGATGATGCATTGAGAATAGTATCAGCCTGGTAGCTTCCTGTGTC
The DNA here is from genome assembly GCA_037141915.1 of Bacteroidota bacterium. Lineage (GTDB taxonomy): Bacteria > Bacteroidota > Bacteroidia > Bacteroidales > FEN-979 > CAIRDP01. Next base: position 9,041 of record JBAXBP010000013.1, read on the forward strand.
TGACTGGCAAATATGAGAAGGCCCGTGAATTGCAGAAGTGGCATTTGGCGCAGGCATGACACTGACTGCCAGAACGCTGGGAACGCTGGTCCCGCATTTATTTCCTATGATTACCGATACCGTTCCTGAATATCTTCCCCATTTCAAATCTATCAAATTGGTATTCTGGCCCGTCAGTATCGTCGCCCCGGCAGGGACTGTCCAGGAATAGGAAGTCGCATCCTCAACATCGATGACAGAATAATTGTAAGCCGAATCCCCGCAAACTTCAGATGGGCCCATAATCGGAGAAGGTGGGAGGGGTATAGTTTCCACGTAAACCATAATACTGTCGGCGATACTCTGCGTCTGGTCGGTAACCACAACGGTATACATGGTATTGACAAGAGGTGTCGCAATGGGGTTCTGGATAGCTGGATCCGACAAGGTAGCACCAGGGTACCAGAAATAGGTGAACGGGCCTGTGCCCCCTGTTAAGGATACCGAAAGCTGGGTGTATTGTCCCTGGCAGATGGTATCAGGCGATGCATGGGCTTTTACGACAAACAACAGGTTCGCCTTCTGCCCGGAAAGCTGAAACGAAAGAACGAGCAGAAATACAGTAAAACTCGAATATTTAATCAGCAGCCTGAACAATTGCAAGGAGTTTCAATCAATACAAAAATACAAAAAACACACTGGGTTCCAACAGGTTTTGTATCTTTACATCATAAATTAAGTAACGGGAACTGAGGGGAATATAAATTCTGAAGCCGGCCTTGTAACCTGCTGCCGGCTTAAACGTCTAAACTACACATGAAATACCAGGACGACAATTTCTATATTGAGAAGGTCTTGAATGGTGATTCTTCCGCTTACGCTGCACTGGTTGCTAAACATAAGAACCTGGTATTTTCGATCGCTCTTAAAGTTCTGAATAATCGTGAGGATGCTGAAGAGATAGCTCAGGATGCTTTTGTAAAAGCTTTTCACTCGCTGAGGTCATTCGAGAGAAAATCAAAATTCTCGACATGGCTTTACCGCATAGTTTACAATGCAGCCATTTCCCGTACCAGAAAAAGGGTGCTGGAGACGATCCCGATGGATAATTATGTGATCCATAATTATTCGGAGGAATCCCTGAGGCCCGGAGTTGACGAGGTTGATGCGAATGAACAGCAGGTGTTGCTTAACAAAGCAATGAAAAACCTTTCGGATGAGGATAATCTTCTGATCACCTTGTTTTACCACGGAAATAACTCTATTGAAGAAATCAGCAGTATCACGGGATTATCGGCTTCAAATGTCAAAGTAAAGCTTCACCGGATCAGAAAAAAACTTTATGATGACATAAGCATGATGATGGCCGAACGAATGAATTAAGGCAGTTTAAACACGCGGATATGGATATGAATGATGTGATTAAAGATGATTTCCTTGCCGGACTTATCAAAAAAGTCCCCCTGGAAAGTCCGTCGGATGATTTTGTGGATAAAGTAATGGCGGGGATTGAAACAATTCCTGTACCGGTTGTTGAAAAACAGCCTTATTTCCATTGGATGAGATCTTCGCTTCCTTACCTGGGTGCCGCAATGATAGTAGTTCTTATACTTATTTCTTCTGACATCCCTTACCTGAATTTCATTGGGGGCAAAGTGTATTTTTCTTCTTTCTTCCTGAAGATTTTCCAGCCGTTCTTGAATTCAATGAAAACCCTGCTGTCGTCCAGGTTCATCACCTATTCTCTGCTGATCGGAGTCTCGGCCGGTTTTCTGTTCATTATTGACAAGTTGTTCTCACGCAGGTTCTCTGCATGATATTGCTGAACCGATGATTCCCGGCCAGATACTGAAAGCCATCTCGGTATACTTTGGAGATCACCGGCAAACTGACTTCAACCTTCTTTCGGCAAAACCCCTGGGCGGAGGATCAATAAACACGGTATTCCAGATCAGAACTTCAGCCGGGACGTTTTGCCTTAAATACAACCGCAGCGATGCTTTTCCCAAAATGTTCGAGACCGAAGCCAGTGGGCTCAAACTCCTCGCATCTGCCGCCACTATAAGGGTCCCTCAACCTGTTTATGTTGACAGCCTTCAGGATTATTCCTTCATCCTCCTGGAATATATTGCTGCAGCTCCCATGATTAACGGGTTTTTCGGAGATTTCGGGAGGAGCCTTGCCCGCTTGCACAGGTCATGCAATGAACTGTATGGCCTTGACTATAATAATTACATGGGATCGCTTGCCCAGAACAACTGCTACCATTCCGGATGGGTTGAATTCTTTGTGGAAGAAAGGATCGATAAACAGGTAAAGCTTGCCCTTAAAAACGGTTTGCTGGATGCCTCCACAGAAAAACTCTTTGAAAAATTATATGTCACTTTGGATGAGATTCTCCCTGAAGAACCTCCCTGCCTGGTTCACGGCGACCTGTGGAACGGGAATTTCATTGTATCAGAGGAAGGAAAAGCCTGCCTTATCGATCCGGCAGTATATTACGGCAACCGGGAAGTTGACCTTGCTATGTCTACTTTATTCGGGGGATTCGGCCCCGAATTCTATTCATCCTATAATGAAGAATATCCTTTGACGGAGGGATGGAAAGAAAGGCTTGAAATCTATAATCTTTACCCGCTGCTTATCCATCTGAACCTTTTCGGGCGCGGCTACCTGGGATCTATCCTAAGTGTTCTGGGAAGATTCTGAACGCTCCTTATAAAGCTCTCTGAAACTCTTAGGCGCAATCTTTGGCAGGGTCCTCCTGGGGCCCCAAAGTTTTTTGCCAAACCTGCTGATCATGCGGTTTTTCAATTTGCTGCCTGGCTTTTCAAGCATCCATTTTTTCATCATGACCATTTTCCAGCCTGAGTTCACCTTTCTCCAGAAGAAAGAAACATATTTCTTTGAAACAGCTTCGGCGCGGTTATGCAGAAGAAGTTCATGCAGAGGTATCTTGACTGGGCACACTTCGGTGCATTTACCGCAGAGGCTGGAAGCGAAGCTCAGGTGGTGGTAATCCTTAAATCCTTTAAAATGAGGCGATATGACAGATCCTATCGGGCCTGAATACGTTGCACCGTAGGTATAACCTCCTATGCTTTTATACACAGGGCAACCGTTAAGGCATGCCCCGCAACGGATACATGATAAAGCCTTTCTCTGTTCCTTAAGTTTTAAAACGTCGGTGCGGTGGTTGTCAAGCAATATAACATACATCTCGTCAGGACCGTCAACCTCCCACTCGGTCCTGGGCCCAAGCAGGATATTGTTATATACCGTGATATGCTGCCCGGTGCCGTGATGAGCCAGCAGGGGAAGGAAAAGGTCAAGGTCGTCCATCGAAGGAATAATCTTTTCAATACCTACAACAGCAATATGAATCCTGGGGAATGCGATGGAAAGTAAGCCGTTGCCTTCATTTTCGGTGAGCACCAGGGCTCCCATGTCGGCAATAAGAAAGTTCCCCCCGGTAATGCCAACGTCGGCGCGGATAAATTCCTTTCTCAACTGGTCCCTTACGAAGAGCGTGATCTCTTCGGGTTTGCTGTTCTCGGGAAGCCCGAATTTCTCATGAAAGAGTTTTGCAACATCCTCCTTTGACTTATGCATTGCCGGCGTGACAATATGATAGGGTTTTTCGCCGGCCAGCTGCACTATGAATTCACCAAGGTCCGTCTCAAACACCTCACGTTTATGCTTTTCCAGGAATTCGTTGAGCTCTATCTCCTCCGAGATCATCGATTTCTGCTTTACAATGACCTGGGCTTTGGCCTTTTTAATAATGTTTAAGATCTCTTTTTGCGCTTCCTTCTCCCCGGTAGCCCAAATTACCTTGCCCCCCCTGCGTTCAAAGTTGTTCTCAAACTCTACAAGATATTTATCGAGATTGTTGATAACCTTATGCTTGATATTGGCAGCCCTGCGCTTGGCCAGCTCAAGATTCTGAAACTGGTTCAGGCCGCGGGTCACTGCAGCATCATACCTTCCAATGTTAAAATTCAGCCTGCGCCTTTGTTCCTTGTCAAAAGACCGCCTGCCTGCATCCTCAATAAATTTGTGATGTGCCTGGTTCATTCAAAAGCTCTATAAGATTTGTGATATTTTTTCCACTCTTCTTTTATGCCTTCCTCCTTCAAAATCAGTACTTAAAAAAATCTGCAGGAAACTGAGAGCTTCATCCCTGCTGATAAACCTTGCAGGCAATGAAATAACGTTTGCATCATTATGTATCCGTGCCAGCTTTGTGATCTCTTCATTCCAGCAAACAGCGGCCCTTACACCAGGGTATTTATTTGCAACCATGGCAACACCGTTCCCGCTTCCGCAAATGATCACTCCCTTTTCAATTTCATTCCTGTTCACTGCATCACCTAAGGGATGTATCGAATCGGGATAATCCATACTATCTTCCGAATGAGTGCCGAAATCGGTTATTGTATAATTTTGTAAAGTGAGATATTCTTTCAGAAATTCTTTAAACTGATATCCTGCATGATCAGATCCTATCGCAATTTTCTTTAAAGAATCAGGCATTGTTAATTGTTTTTTTACAAAAGTAATCATAATGAAATCATAATGAAGTAAAAGCGAAAATTATGTAAAATTATATGCCTTAAAATCAAAATATTAAACTTTACACATTCTGTTGTTAACAACAGTTTAATTTTGTTTCAAACTTTTAATAAAAACACTGAACTTTATCATCTGCCCCGTTTTTCAGTTAATAACTAAAAGTTAGCAGGATATTATCAAATAGAATAAACAAGATCTGATGTTGTTTTTGAAGTAATGTTATACACATTGAAAAAAACTGACAACTGTTGAAAACCAAAATAACAGATTGTAATACAATAAACTATAATTAAGAATGTTTAAGTAAGAATGTTAATTAACTGTTGATTTCCAGAAATCCTAATTTTTGTACAGTTTTTAATCAACCGTTTCAACAGCTATTATAAATAACAATAAAAATAATCTTTATTATTATTATGAAAACTTCTTCTGATCAGAATATTTCCCAAAAGATATCTGAACTTAAAAAGCAAAAGAACGCGGTGATCCTGGCTCATTATTACCAGGTACCTGAAATTCAGGATATAGCTGATTTCATAGGTGACAGTCTTCAGTTATCGCAAAATGCAAAAAGCACAAATGCTGATATTATAGTATTTGCAGGTGTTCATTTTATGGCTGAAACCGCGAAAATTCTGAGCCCTTCAAAAAAAGTATTGCTGCCCGATCTTGAAGCTGGTTGTTCATTGGCTGATTCCTGTCCGCCCGATGAATTTAAAAAGTTTAAAGCAACGCATCCCGGCCATATTGTTATTTCGTACATCAATTGCTCAGCAGCTATAAAAACATTATCGGATGTGATTTGCACATCGAGTAATGCAATAAAGATCGTTGAATCTTTTCCTAAAAACCAGAAAATAATTTTTGCGCCCGATAAGAACCTGGGGGGATATATAAACCAGGTAACTGGCAGAAACATGCTGCTCTGGAATGGCAGCTGTGAAGTTCATGATGTAATCAAGGCGGAAGAGGTTATACGTTTAAAAATCGAACACCCTGATGCTAAACTCATAGCTCATCCCGAATGCAAGGACATCATCCTTCAGCTTTCCGATTTTATTGGGTCCACCACGGCTTTATTGAATTATACTGTCAAAGATGCTTCAAAGAAATTCATTGTGGCCACCGAAACAGGTATACTTCACCAGATGAAAAAGTCTTCCCCTCAAAAAGAATTCATCATTGTTCCCACCGATGAAAAATGTTCCTGCAACGATTGTCCTTATATGAAGCTAAATACGCTGGAAAAACTGTACCTTAGCCTGAAAAATGAAAAGCCGGAGATTATCCTGTCCCCGGAGTTGATCCGTGCGGCAGAATCTCCTATTTTAAGGATGCTGGAACTTTCACTATAGTACAAAGAATGAACCTCTTAAGATACAGGATAATATTCCTTGTCTTGTTTTTTACGACTGCGTTTGCGATTCCTTCCATTTCGCAGAAGAACGATACCGTATTAAAGAACGGGTACCAGAAATTCGCGTACCCCGGTGGGGGTATTTCCAGCGAAGGGATGATAAGGGATGGGAAACCTGATGCGTACTGGAAATCATACTATGAGAACGGTAAACTGAAATCAGAAGGAAACCGCAAAGAATTTGAACTTGATTCGGTGTGGAAATTTTATAATGAAGAGGGAACGCTGATCCTGGAAATCACGTATAAAAAAGGTAAGAAAAACGGAGTCAGGACAAGTTATCTTGACAAAGAAACCATAAGGGAAAACTATAAAAATGACATCAAGGATGGCTATACCCGATATTACTATTCCGATGGCAGGCTGAAACTGGAAGTCCCATTCGTGAAAGGGATGGAGCAGGGTTATGGAAAAGAATATGCTGCCGACGGGACCATCATTACCCTTACCGAATACAAGAAAGGATTCATTGTCGACAGGATGAAGATAAACCGCAGGGACAAGAACAGCCTGAAACAGGGTAAATGGTATCTCTTCTATGATAACGGGAACATCAGGCAGGAGGGGAGTTATCTCGATGACCGCAAGGACGGGTATTTTAAAGATTTTACCGAAAACGGGGATCTTCTAAGGATCAGCAAATACGTCATGGGAGAGCTGCAGCCCGATGCCGAAGAGATTGCCAAACTAAAGGTGCGCAACGAATACTATCCCGACGGCAAGCTGAAGGTTTCTGCCATGTACCGCAATGATACACCTGAAGGGATCCGCAGGGAATATAAACCCGACGGGACTGTCGAAAAATCGCAGATGTACCATAACGGCATTGTCACCGGGGAAGGCAATATGCTTGATGATGGAAATAAGGACGGGCATTGGAAAGAGTTCTTTGCCGACGGTTCTGTGAAAGCTGAAGGAAATTACGATGACGGAAAGCAGATGGGAGAATGGAAATTCTTCCATCTGAACGGAAAAACAGAACAGACAGGCAAGTATAACAAACTGGGAAAACCCGACGGAAAATGGAAGTGGTTTTATGAAGACGGAAAATTGCTTAGGGAAGAGAATTACAGAAATGGTTTGAGAGACGGGCTTCTCAGCGAATACGACGAAGATGGAAAACTCTTACAGGAAGGCGAGTTTGTGAACGGGGAAGAAGACGGCCCATGGTTTTATCTTACAGGTGATGACTATGTGAAAGGAACTTACCGCGACGGCTTGCGCACAGGTATGTGGTATACTTACTCCCTTCAAAAGAATGGAGACAAGTTGGATTCACTGGTTGTGTTCAAAGGAAATTACATAGACGACCTGCCCGACGGAAAACATACCTGGTACTGGGATAACGGAAAGGTTCATGACGAAGGGCTATATGTCATGGGCAAAAAAGAAGGGGACTGGGTCATCAATAATTCCGACGGGACTCTGTTCCTCATAATTACATATAAAGACGGAACGGAAACCCGTTTTGACGGGGTCAGGATAAAGCCAGCTTTCGAAAAAGAGGATTAATTCAACCCGGCGGGAATGCCGGAAGTTTAAAAACAAAATTATGGAAAAAAGAAGACCGGGAATGGGTGGAAGAGGAAAGCCGGCAGGTTTTCGCAAGCCGGGCCCTGAGAATTCGGGCAAGGCCGAAAGACCCGAGAGAAGAGGCAAACCGGAAGGGAAGCCCTGGGAAGAACGCGGACCAAAACGAGACGAAGGCAGGGCCGAAAGACCCGAGAGAAGAGGTAAACCGGCAGGGAAACCCGGGGCATTCCGTGGTAAACCCAGGACGAGGTCTGCAGCGAAAGAAGAAACCATAAGGCTAAACAAATACATTTCCAATTCGGGAATATGTTCGAGACGTGAAGCCGACACCCTGATCACCGCCGGTGTTGTAAGAGTTAACGGCAAAATCGTTACCGAACTTGGAATGAAGGTATTGCCCGGGGATAAGGTTCAGGTTGAGGAAAAAAATATCAGCATGGAAAAGCCCCAATATGTCCTGCTGAACAAACCCAAAGGTTTTATAACAACAGTAACCGATCCCGAAAAGAGGAAAACGGTGATGAGCCTGATACAGGGTGCATGCAAGGAGAGAGTATATCCTGTGGGAAGGCTCGACATGAACACCACCGGGTTGCTCCTTTTCACCAACGATGGGAACATTGCGAAAAAACTGACACATCCCAAGTATGGGATCAGAAAGATCTATCATGTAGAACTCGACAAGTCGCTCAGCAAGGCCGATTTTGAAGAGATCAGGAAAGGCCTGGAACTTGAAGACGGGGTGATAGTTGTGGATAAAATTGAATATATTGAAGAATCGAAATCCAGGAAAGAAATAGGGCTGGAGCTGCATTCGGGCCAGAACAGGGTCGTAAGAAGGATATTTGAACACTTTGAATACAAAGTTGTGCGTCTCGACCGGGTGTATTATGCCGGCCTGACCAAAAAAAACCTGCCACGGGGCCACTGGCGTCTGCTTGAAGAAAAAGAAATCAATTTGCTTAAGATGATAAGCGCCTGAAGTCAATACATTAGCAAAATGAGCACTATCAGTATTTTCATTGTAGAAGATGAACTGTTAATATCTGCCAACCTCAGATCCCAGCTGCTGAGCTTCGGCTATGAAGTGCTTGGCTCCAGCACCAAAGGAGAACAGTGTTTACAGGACATAGAGAGGCTTTCAAAAGAAGGGAAAGAACCCCAGATCGTCCTTATGGATATCCATCTTCGGGGAGAAATGGACGGCATTGAAACTGCAAGAAGGCTGGTTGAAAAGTCAAACTGTGCAATTATCTTTCTTACCGGGCAAAGCTCCAAAGAGATCTATGAACGTTCTTTTAAGATCAAACCCTTCGGGTACCTGCTGAAACCAATCGACATGGAGCAGACCAAAATGACCATAGAAATTGCTGCCTACCAGAGAAATCTTGAAATTGAAAACCTGGTTTACCAGAAAAAACTTGAAGTTCTCCTGGAAGAAAGAAAAAGGGAGAACGATGAGATCACCTCCCTTTTTAAAACCATTGCCGAGAACTCATTGGTTGGGATGACCATTATACAGGAAGACAGGATAGTTTTTGCCAATTCACATATCGCCCAATTGCTTGGCATCAATATGTCGGAATTGTTAACCTCCGATCCCTATAACCTCACCGGATTTATTCACGCAGATGACAGGGAGGTCATGAATAACAGGCTGGAGACCAGGTTAAATGAAGCGGATGCGCCAAATGCAAGCACTTACCGGATTGTCCGTAAGGACGGTTCAGTCGTACACCTTGAATCGTATTCAAGACTGATAAAATATAAAGGCAAACCCGCCCTGCATTATCTGTACTTCGATATCACCTCTTACTGGGACGCTCTTAAAGGAAAAGAAAATTGAAAATTTCATAAGCAAGTCATGAAAAAAATCCCGATCATATTTTTGGTAATAGTGTCATGCATGAATATTCATGCCGGCCCGGTAAAAGAGCTCATTGCAAAATCAGGGGATGCTGTTAAATACCCCGGCAACGACGAGCTGGTAATATTCGACAGTACATTGGTCGACATGCAGGAAAGCGGTCTTACGTATGTGGTTTCTCATTCTCTTACAAAAGCATTGAATTCAAAAGGAGCCCTGGACCTGAGTGTGATCAAATCGGGTTACGATCCCTTGTCGGCATATATTGAATTCCGCGAGGTGAACATTTATAAGAAAGACGGAACCGTGGTCAGGCTGGATATGAAAAATGTAATGGATTATCCTGCCCCGGCGCGTGCAATTTACTGGGGCGCAAGGGAGAAAATGATTGCCGCCGGAAGGCTTGAAGCCGGAGATGCCGTGGAAGTGGTACAGTTCAGAAAAGGTTTTACATATGCTCTTTTGCAGGGAGATGATGATAAATACATCCCTCCGATGCGGGGCCATTTTTATGATATTGTCGAGTTCTTTGATCATAATCCAGTTTCCGAAAAAGTTTACCAGGTAAGCATTCCCAGGTCGAAAACCCTGCAATTCCGCTTCTATAACGGGGAAGCCTCGGTTTCCTCGTGGATAGCAAAGGATAAGCTTGTGTATACGTTTACTAAAACCGACATGCTGCCGCTCAAATCCGAACCCAGGATGGTGGCTTTATCTGATATTGAACCAAAACTCCTGCTTTCGACAAGCCCCGACTGGCTTACGAAATCAACCTGGTTTTACAAGGTGAATGAAGATTTCGGAAGTTTCGAATCCACCCCAGAGATTAAGGCCAAGGTGGATGAGATCCTGAAAGGGGCAAAGAATGAGACTGATTCCGTTGCAAGGCTAACTCACTGGTGTGCCGATGAAATTAGATATTCGGGCATCTCGATGGGATGCGGGGAAGGTTTTACCCTTCACAAAGGCTCGATGACATTCACCGACCGCTGCGGTGTGTGCAAGGATAAGGCAGGGATGCTGATCACCATGCTCAGGGCTGCGGGATTTAAGTCATATCCTGCAATGACGATGGCAGGATCAAGGATAGACTACATCCCCGCCGACCAGTTCAACCATTGTGTGACGGTTGTAAAACTGCATGACGGAAAGTACAAACTGCTTGATCCGACCTGGGTGCCCTTCATCAGGGAACTATGGTCCAGTGCGGAACAGCAGCAGCAATACCTGATGGGCGTACCCGAAGGGGCCGACCTGGGTACAACCCCTGTTTCCGATCCCGGAAATCATTATATCAACATTGAAGGGAACACCGAACTCCTTGCCGACGGCAGTCTGAAAGGAAGTTTTTCAATTCAGGCCGAAGGGCAGAGCGATGCTGCGGTAAGAGGCCTTCTCAGGAATGCCCCTCCGGCGTTATGGTCCCAGAACATTGAAAAAGAGATATTGAAACTCTGGCCCCAGGCGGTAGTGGCAAAAACTGCATATACCGATCCGGCAGGGTACAGGGAAAATGCAGAAAAAATCAGTATAGAATTCCTCATCCCTGGTTACGCTGTAATAAGCGGGAAAACTTTGTTGTTCACCCCGCTTTCAGCCGCCGAGATCTTTAAAAATTTCCAGGGACAGCTTAGCTTTGAAACCGATCCGGCAGAAAGGAAATATCAATTCAGGGACCGTTGTTCAAGGGAAGTGAACATTCATGAAACGATGATACTGCCTTCAAACTGCCATGCCGGCCGGGTCCCAGCATCCATGGATGCAGGAGGGAAATCGGTCAGCTATAAAGGAAGCTATACCGTAAAAGGAAATACCCTGGAGTTCACATCCAAAGCTGTTTTCACCAAGCGGATCTATGATCCTGCAGACTGGCCCGAATTCAGGTCCAGTATCGAAGCCCAGAATAAATTTTCGGAAAAAGCAGTCACCATTGAATTGTAAACCACCGGTCATGAAAAAAATATTTCCCCTCATTTTAACAATACTTGTTCTTTCGGCTGCGGCCGCAAGGGCCCAGGATCAGGCCAACACTCCTTCTTCGGATGCCCGGTATATTTCATTGTTAAAGGAATATACTCTTAATACCGACGGAAGCATGGACTCCCGCTATGTGAAAGAACAAAAGCTGATCACCTACAGGTCTTTTCACAGCCTGTACGGGGAAACCTTCGTCACGTATAATCCTTCTTTCCAGAAGCTGACAATCAACAAATGTTTTACGGTAATGGCTGACGGTAAAACTGTTCAATCTCCCTCAAACGCCTTCAATGAAATCCTGCCGTCTTTTGCAGCAGGGGCGCCTCCCTTCAATGAACTGCGCGATATGGTAATAACCCATACCGGGCTTGAAAGGGGGGCTGTCATCCACCTTGATTATACCATTCATTCTGCAAAAGGCAATGCCCCCGCACTGATGGGAAATGAAATGATGGCCGAAAACGAACCGGTTGAAGATCTTACCGTACGGGTAAAAGTGGCAACTGGGGAGACGCTGTTTTATAAATTGCTGAATGGGGCAGGAGAGCCTGCGAAAAGCAGCGAGAATGGCATGCAGGTATATACATGGAACCTTAAAAACGTTAAGGCAATCAGCTCCGAAGATTTCCAGAAAAGCTCATATGAGGCATACCCCAGGGTTCTTTTCAGCAATTCGGGAAGCAGGAATACCGTGCTGGAATACCTTACAAGTCAGCCTGCCATGGGTCTGAAGATCAGCGAAGCTATGAAATCTGAAGTCCTGTCACTTAAAAAGGAAAATCCCGAGCCCCTGAGCCTTGCCCTGAAGATACAGGGAAAGGTGATCGACGATATTCACCTGTGGCCGGTAGCTTTAAAATATAACGGCTACCGCCTGCATACTGCCGAACAGGCATGGAACAGCATGGGTGCGAATATACCCGAAAAGGCGATGTTGCTTGCAGCGCTTATTGAAGCTGCAGGAATAGAAGCCGATGTTGCGGCTGTTGCCCGTGATGCGTTTTTCGATGAAAAGCTGGGAACCCTTGCCGATATTGAAGATTTTGCCGTCCGCATCGACCTGAAGGATGCCGGCATACAGTATTTGTCGGTTATTGCACCCAATAACCAGGACCTGGAGAAAGTACAGTCGGATAAGGTTTTTATTGCCCTCGGACAGGGCGAAAAACCGGAATACCAGCATTCGGGCCAGGCAAAATTTTCAGTCAACATGAGCGGAGCTTTCATCATATCCACTGACCCCAAAATTACAGGCGAGCTGAGCTTTGGAATTGCAGGCGCCGTAAATCCATACCTCGGATTGATCCGCGACAAGAACAAGATGAAAAACATGGTTGCAGGAGGGTTTTCGAAAGCCGACCTGAAAGAGATAAAGCTGAGCCAGAGCTCTTCCGAAACATCTTTCCAGACATACACGGTAATGAATGAAAAGCCCTTCAGGAAAGACTCTTCCTGGGTTTACTTTACGCTCCCTTTCTGTATTTCGGGAATTGACAGCTGGGGAATTAAAACACTTCCGTTGAAACGCACGCAGGCTGTTGAGATCCCCTGCCAGGGTGAAGAGAACTATGAATATTCCCTGACCCTGCCTTCAGGCTGGGCATTGTTCAGCCCTGCAGGTAAAACCGAGTTGAGCAATAAAGCCGGGAAGTATTTATTCGAGATCAAACAGGATGGAAGCAAAGTCACTGTAAGCCGGAAGATCAAGCTCACAAGCCGTGTCATCGCAGTGGAAAATTATGCCGATTTCAAAACCCTGGCGGACAACTGGAATGATCCGCGCAAACGGGAAGTGATTTTTAAAACTCAATAGCAGAGTCTTTCGCTTTTCGCCTTTATCTTATAATTATCCGATTCAGCTTTCCGTGAATCTCAACACTTTTTGACTTGAGTTCCTTGAAACGCGTCTGGATCAGCATTACATCCGAAACAGAATCATTCTGGTGCAGCTGTTTCTGAAGCCCGGCGATCATAAGGTCTATTTTCCTGGCTTTAAATGACAGAAGCGCATAGTCGAGGCGCACGATCAGGCTGTCTTCCTCAATATCTATCATCACATGATGCTTGAGCCAGTTCTGGCTCAAGGAATAGGGGTTGAACACCAGGTCAACCGCAGCATATGAAATTTCCTTATCCTCGTGCCCCAGGAAGAACGATCTCTCGGGAACCTGGTCTGCATCAATCCCGGCACTGTAATCGCTGAAAATAGCCGCATAAACCTTGTTTTCGAATTCAAGATCATCACTGCGGATGTCATGCACCAGGTAATCGGCAACCATCACAGGTACCCTCACCGTTTCCTTGTTCTCGTTGGTCTGTTCGAGGTGCACGATATCGGTGCCGTAAAGCAGGAGCAGCCTCATGATCTCTTTTTCCTGGCTTTCTGCGGATGAGGTGTCGGCTTCGGGCACAGGCTGGGGAGGTGCAGCAAATTCAGGTGCGGGAATCTCATCAGCCCCTCCCTGTAATTCTTTATTGAAACGGGTCCTCCTGATCTTGTTCAGTTCATTCACCAGCACCTGTTCCGAAACATCCATCATATCGGCGCATTCACGCACAAACAGGGTGCGCGTTATAGCATCAGGCATAAGTGAGATCGAAGCGACAATATCCTTGATCAGCCCTGCTTTTTTGACTGGGTCGTTTTTCGTTTCATCGAGCAGAATCCGGGTCTTGAAGCTGATGAAATTGACTGCGTTTTCGGTAATGAATTTTTCTGTTTCCTGCGGATGATGTTTGCGGGCGAACGAATCAGGGTCCTCGTTATCGGGGAAAAGCACAATCCTCACGTTCATCCCCTGCTCCAGAACCATGTCGATTCCGCGGAACGAAGCCTTGATCCCCGCAGGGTCGCCGTCGTAAAGTATGGTGATATTCGAAGTATACCTCTGTATCATCCTTACCTGGTCAGCGGTAAGCGAGGTCCCGGAAGAAGCCACTACGTTTTCAATCCCCGCCTGGTGCATTGAGATCACGTCGGTATATCCTTCGACCAGGAAACAGTTGTCTTTCCGGGCGATCTCGGTGCGGGCAAAATAAATGCCGTAAAGTGTTTTACTTTTATTGTAGATCTCCGATTCAGGAGAATTCACATACTTTGCATGGCTTTTATCCGACGAAAGGATGCGTCCCCCGAAGCCAAGGGTCCGTCCCGAGGCAGAATGTATAGGGAATATCACCCTGGAATGAAAACGGTCGTAAAGCCTTCCGTCTTTTTCAGTAGCAAGTCCTGTCTTCAGGAGCATATCCTTTTTATACCCTTCCTGTATGGCATGGGCCGAAAATGCATTCCACGGGTCAGGGCTGAAACCAAGCTGGAATTTCTTTATCGTATCTTCCCTGATTTCCCTTTCCCTGAAATATGCCAGCCCCACGGCCTTGCCTTCTTCAGTTTCGAAGAGCACATTCGAAAAATACTTCCTCGCAAAATCATTCAGGTTGAACAGGCTTTCCTTTTCCCCTGCCTCCTGTATCTGTTCGGGCGTCTGTTCTTCCTCGTCTATCTCGATCCTGTATTTTTTGGCAAGATACCTCAGGGCTTCAGGGTAGGTGAGGTGCTCGTGTTCCATGATGAACCCAACCGCATTCCCTGCTTTTCCGCAGCCGAAACATTTGAAGATGCCTTTCACGGGAGATACCGTGAACGATGGGGTTTTCTCGTTATGGAAAGGACAAAGCCCGAGAAGGTTCACCCCCCTGCGCCTCAGGCTTATAAAATCACCGATAACCTCTTCAATCTTGGCAGAAGAGATGATATTATCAATGGTTTCACGGGTGATCATATGCCGGTCTAAGGATATAGCGAAAGTAATAAATTCGGAGCAGGTATGCTATCGGTGACCAGGTACCAGGTTTTTCCGGTACTCTTCCTGAAACCCACAACACCCTCTTTGACAGTATAAAATACTCTTGAGAAAAAGTCGGGACAATAGTGCGTAAAGTCCGGAGCGACCAGTTCGTAAACGTTTTTAAAATAAACAGGGCCGAGCTTTAAAGAATCATCAACCGCTTTGATATAGCCGCCGCTGTGAAAGGAAGTATCGGGGAGATAAGAGAACAGCATCCCGCCATCAAAACGAAACACAGCTCCGTAACTGCAGGTGCCGCTGTTGTCGGCAGCAAGGCCAAGGCTCATGAATTTTTGTACGGTAGGCTGTGTGAAAGGATTTGAAAAATACAGCTGAAACGTCAGCACATCGGAATTCGGAGAGATAAAACCCGCCGAGTTTGCCTCGCAGGAATAATAGTCGCCCTGGTATTCTGTTGGATTTAAAGGATATTTCCATACCGCCTTCACGCTTGACTCCCTGCCCCTGGAATTGAAAACAATGGAATCCCCTTCGTTGCTTTTGAAAACAAGGGGATCCCTGGTCGGGTAAGGCAAAATAGCAAGGTCTGCGCTGCTGAATTTATAGGTGCCAAGGCAGGAGGGACTTGAGGTGTTGTCTTTCTTTTTGCAGGAATAGAGGGCTGCAAGACAGATCAGTAAGGCCAGGAGCAGGTTTTTCAGGTACATACAGCAACGAAGGAGTAACAAAGTTATTCAGGATTTCCAGGTAAATCAAGATAAATTTATAATCCGGGGCTTTATCAAAGGGCGACCTCTTTCCAGTTCCCGTCGCTGAGAACATTTTGCGATTTGAACTCCAGTGAACGCAGTTGTTGCCGGCATTCTTCGAAAAGGAATGAAAGCTCTTCAGGCTTGTGTGCATCAGAACTGATGGTAATCGGAATATTCCGTTTCAGGATTTTTTTCAGCACCTCCGGTCCCGGGAAAAAGCTGTCGGAGCGTTTCTTGTACATCCCGCGGGTATTGACCTCAACCACCGCCCCGCAGCCCGAAACAAGGTCGAGGGTCTCATCGACCAGCTTCACATACCAGGCATCAGCTTCTGAGAAATACCTTCCGCGGTTATACATTTTCACTTTGTCGAGATGGCCCACGATATCAGGTTTCTCACTCGAGATCATCTCTTGCACCTGCCGGTAATAAGCCGTCACGGCTTTACGCCCGTCCCCGCCGAAGATCTTTTGCATGCCGTCGTCGTAAATCGAAATCTCCGGCCCGTCGATGAACCAGAGAGCATCGTTCATACCATCACGCACCAGGTGCACCGAACCGATCACATAATCGAAACGGTATTTGCGCCTCAGCTCATCGAAAGGGACCGTCATTCCCGGGATGAAATCAATCTCAAGCCCGAGAAGGATCTCTATTGTTTTCTCTGCGGATGAGGGAGAGGCGTATTTCTTCTGGAGTTCCCGTATTGCGCGGCAATAAGCCGGGAGGTTCTTTTCTTTTAAGGCGAAGGAATTCTCGAATGGAACGGGGGAGTGATCGGTGATCCCGAGTACCGAAAAACCCTGGTTCAGGGCTTCTTCCACGTAACGCTCGGGCTCCGAAGAGCCGTCGCTGTATCTTGTGTGAGTATGTAGATTATATTTCATTTTATCTCACTCCCATCTTTGTATCGCGGCTACGCTATTTCGCCTTTCGCTTTTCGCTTTTCTTAATTTTCGCTACTTCGCTATTTATCTTATACACCTTATCAGCCCTGCGCAGCATTATATCAATAGGAACCGAACAGGCCTCGCCTTTCACGGTTTTTTTGACTTCTTTCAGCTCAACCCGGATCTCGGGAACGGTGAATTCAACTACTCCCGTGGTCGGGCCCTGTATATAGATCCTGTCGCCTTTGCAAAGCTTTCCCGATTCCATTTTAATTTCGGCAACTTTCAGCTTTTTAAAGTAATTCGTGATCCTGCCGACGTATTCCTTGTAAGTAGTGGCAACGGAACCATGCGATCCGGCCCATTCGCCCATCTTCCTTCCAAGGTAATACCCCTCCCAGAACCCACGGTTGTAAACAGTTTGAAGCCGGTCCATCCATCCCTCAATTTTTTCAGGGCTGTAAGTCCCGTCAAGCACGGCATCCACGGCTTCCCTGTAACAGGAAACCACGGTTTTCACATACTCGGGGCTACGGCCCCGGCCTTCTATCTTCAGAACAGAAACGCCCGAAGCCAGGATCTTGTCTATAAATCCGATGGTGCAAAGATCTTTGGGCGACATGATGTATTCATTATCCACCACCAGTTCGATTTCCCCGTCGGTATCGGTCACTTTGTAAGGCCGCCGGCACGTCTGGTAACAGCCGCCCCGGTTTGCCGATACATTATAATGATCGAGGCTGAGATAGCATTTGCCCGAAACCGCCATGCACAAAGCCCCGTGGGCAAAGACTTCCAGCTTTACAAGCTCACCGTTTGGTCCTTTTATTTTATTGCGGATGACGGAGCGGTGGATTAAAGCTACCTGTTCAAGGCTCAGTTCACGTGCGGTCACCATGGTGCCGGAAAACTGCGACCAGTATTTTACTGCTTCAAGATTCGTGATATTGGTCTGGGTCGACATATGGACTTCCATGCCAACCGACCTTGCATACTGGATAACCGCCTGGTCCGAAGCAATGATGGCATCTATTCCATTCTTTTTGGCCGAACCGACAAGCTTTTTCATCTCCTTCATTTCATTGTCGAAGATGACGGTATTGAGAGTGAGATAGGTTTTCACCCCGTGTTTACGGCAAATGCGTGAGATCCTTACCAGGTCGCGGAGGCTGAAGTTGACCGATGAACGGGCACGCATGTTAAGCACGCCTATCCCGAAATACACCGAATCAGCTCCTGCCAGGATTGCAGCCTGTAGCGATTCCCATGAACCCACGGGAGCAGTAATTTCAATTTTCCGGAGCTTACTCATGACTTATCAGAATGTACAATGTACGATGTACCATGTACAAATTATTTCGCTTTTCGCTTTTCGCTTTTTACTTCATCCCCTTCTCAAAGGTTGCGCGGTCTTCCTTTGAAAGGTATGGGCAGTCGAGCATGGCCTTTTTCAATTCCACGGCAAACTCATCGCTGAATTTTTTATCGGCCAGATTGTCCTTGTATTTTGCCTTGAATTCCTGGTACAGTATGGTCATCTCGACTTCGGCGTCCTTTTCCTTTGACCGTAACGACTTGATCTTTGCAGAATCCGAAGGGTTTGCTGCTTTCAGGTTTTGCATGGTTTCAATGTTCCTGCACATTGCAACCGCTATGTTCTTTGCGTCTTTCTGCAGCTCTTTGTTTGCCCTCTTGCACGACGAAAACGCCATAATTGCAATGGCCAGGATCAATACGGATAATACTTGTTTCATAGGTTATATTTGATTTACGATTAATTTTATTTGTACATGGTACATGGTAAATTGTACATTATTTGGCGACCTCGCTACTTCGCCACTTTAATATTAAGTTCTTTCAACTGCTCCTCCTTTATTTCCGAAGGCGAATCTATCATCACGTCCCTCCCCGAATTGTTCTTCGGGAAAGCGATAAAATCACGGATAGAGTCCCCCCCGCCGAAGATCATCGACCAGCGGTCGAAACCGAAGGCGATACCGCCGTGGGGCGGAGCCCCGTATTCAAAGGCGTTCATCAGGAAGCCGAACTGGTTTTGGGCATCTTCTTCGGTAAACCCGAGCACCTGGAACATCTTATGCTGCAGCTCTTTGTTGTGGATCCTGATGGAACCTCCGCCTATCTCCACACCATTGATGACAAGGTCGTAGGCGTTGGCCCTGACCTGTTTGGGATCAGTGTCAAGCAGTGCAATATCCTCAGGTTTGGGAGAAGTAAAAGGATGGTGCTTGGCGTAATACCGTTTGGTTTCCTCGTCCCATTCGAGAAGGGGGAAATCGGTAACCCAGAGGGGTTTGAATTCTCCGGCTTTCATCAGGCCCAGCCTCCGTCCCATCTCGAGCCTGAGTTCGCTGAGTGCTTTCTGTGTTTTTTCTGTCTGGCCCGCAAGTATCAGAACCAGGTCTCCGGGAACAGCACCACACTGCTTCAAAATACCTGCTAAGTCATCCGCAGTATAAAATTTATCGACTGAGGATTTGATGGAACCATCGGCAGCATACCTGATGTACATAAGTCCGGTAGCACCGACCTGCGGCCGTTTAACGTAATCGGTAAGCTCATCGAGCTGTTTGCGTGAATACTCGGCACAGCCATCCGCCCTGATACCTGCAATGAGTTCGGCATCATCGGCAACTTTGAATCCCTTGCCTTTCATAAGACCAGTCACATCACTGAATGTCATCCCGAAACGGATATCAGGCTTGTCACAACCGTACAGCATCATGGCGTCGGTATACGACATGCGGGGGAAATTGCCGGTTTCAATGTTCAGGACTTTTCGGAAGAGGTGCCTTGCAAGTCCTTCGAAGGTATTGAGAATGTCTTCCTGGGTCACGAACGACATTTCGCAGTCGATCTGGGTGAACTCAGGTTGGCGGTCGGCCCTCAGGTCCTCGTCCCTGAAACAGCGCACGATCTGGTAATAGCGGTCGAAGCCGGCGACCATAAGCAGCTGCTTGAAGGTCTGGGGCGACTGCGGCAAAGCGTAAAACTGCCCCGGGTTCATCCTTGAGGGGACCACGAAATCGCGGGCGCCTTCGGGCGTTGATTTGATCAGGTAAGGGGTCTCGATATCGATGAAATTCTGAGCATCAAGGTAATTCCTTGTTTCGAACGAAAGCCTGTGCCTGAGCTCGAGGTTCTTTTTGTTAACCTGCCTGCGCAGGTCGAGGTAGCGGTATTTCATCCTGAGCTCTTCGCCTCCGTCGGTATTGTCTTCAATAGTGAAGGGAGGGGTTTTGGAAATGTTCAGGACCGTAAGTTCTTCTACCAGGATCTCGACATCGCCGGTAGGCATTTTGGGATTCTTGTTACTGCGTTCAGCCACTTTACCCCTGGCTTTCACCACAAATTCGCGACCCAGTTTCCGGGCTTCGCCGCAGAGAGCCGGGCTGACATCCTGGTTGAATACCAGTTGGGTGATCCCGTAACGGTCGCGGAGGTCGATGAAGGTAAGTCCGCCCATTTCCCTGGACCTCTGAACCCATCCGCAGAGAGTGACTTCAGAATGAACATGATTCATGCGGAGTTCACCGCAGGTATGCGTACGAAGCATAAGATTTGCATTAAGTTAAGGCTTGCAAAGATAAGGAAAATAGCGAATTGCGAAGCAATCCGCCATTTCGCTACTTCGCTACTTCAACTCTTATTCCTTCGCTGTGTGCCGCAAACTCAGGGGCATACATGCATTGCACGCTGGTGATGCCATTTGAATAATCGCCCGGGGCATTCACTATAAGCGGGTATTCAAATACGTAAGTGCCCTTTCCGATATAGCTGAAAAAGAAATCAGTTGACGCATCGCTTGAGCTCTGGTAATAACCGAGCCCGTCCTGGTAGCGGTAGCCCGATCCCATGTACGATGTACCATGTACCATGTACGAATAAGGGTTGCCACCTGAAACGGCAAGGTCACAGGGTTCGAAACCCGATGCCCGCATATCCCTCATATGAACGAATTCAAGGTCGCGGTCAACAGCGAGAACTATACGTACTTTCAGCTTATCCCCGATATGCAGAACACCTCCGCTCACTTCATCAAGTACAGGCCCGTTCGCTGTATTCCGTTCGACAAACAGTTTCTTCTCAAGTTTAAGTGGTGTCGAAGCTGGAGTGATCTTGTCGAGATTTTCAAAATACTGCCAGTACAAGGCTCCCCAGGCCACGCCATCGGAGCCTTTGGTGATCTTCACCTTACCCATCGCCGGGCTGATCTCTTTTCCGCTCCAGCTGAGCTGGAAATAACCTGTGCCGGCTTCCTGTTTCAGGTCGGCCATCTTCGAAGGATCAACTTTCACAGGCCCGAGGGAGATCTTAACTTTGGGATCTTCGGTAAGCAAGCCGGTCCCGCGCATCAGCAGGGCATAACAGGCGTCAACCGTGGCACGGGAAGATTCCCACATCCTGGTCTGTTTCTGCTTGAGCAACCATACCTTCAGATCTTCCACTGACTTTGCGTCAGCTGAAACTTCATCAAACGCCTCGATCAGCAAAGCCTGTGTCCCTATATCCGCCTGTCTCCTGAACATTCCCGGTTCCTCAGCCCAGTACATCCCCAATTCCTGCGAATGAAGGGCTCTTTCGGTCAGAGATTTCATGATGAGAGCAGCGGTTTCCTTCCTTCCGAAACGCTGAAGGGCTACAGCCAGGCTGGCCTGCTGCGGCAAAGCGCATTTTGTCCAGTATTTCTCGGCCTGCCCCAGGTAATATTTAAGCGGAGCCAGGGTGTTTGCCGGGGAGGGGAGGGAATTCACGAAAAATGAGCGTGCATAAAGGTAAGCGATCTCATTTCCATCAAGATGGTTCTCATCGGCCTTACCGGGGTAACGGCGCAGCATCTCGGCATAATCCCTTGCAAAGGCATCATCCATGAACCTGACCCCCTTCCCTGCCATTTCCTTAAGTTCATCAATATTCTCGCGGTTAGCAGAACCCGGCACCTCATCCACAGTCAAGGCATAACCCATAACCGATAATCTGCCGAGTCCTGTAATAATTCCCTGCGTTATCGACCTGTTCTCCGGCATACCGTCAAACCAGGTCCATCCCCCGTTAGGGGCTTGCAGCTTATGCAGTTTCGCAAGGTTCTTTTTAAGGTTTGAAATGAGGTTCTGGGGGTCAAAATACATCCCAAGCCTGAGGCGGTTGCCTGTTTCTGAAGCAGCCTCGTTTACCCAGGGCGTTTGCTGCAGCATCACAGTTTTCAACTGTTCATTCTTTTCAAGGTTGGATACAAGGGCATCGGGCGTGAGGGTTTTCCAGCTCTGGAACACTGCCTTGATCTTCGCGTCGGAATTCATGATATGTGCGGCAATGCTGTTTGAATAAAAAGCCCCGAACACCGAATACGCATCATCGTACTGCTTCTCGTTTAGTGAGGGCAGGGCCTGCACTGCATACCATGCGGGATTGGAAGCAAACTCAAGAGTCAGCCTGTAATTGTTTAAAGTTTTGTCTTTGGATGAGTTCAGCAGTTTATCCATGCTGAATTCCGCTGTGCCTTTCTCCTTCACGGGAAGCGGAAGGGTTTCAGTCACCATCATACGGTTTGTAAGCACCGGGATCAGCTTCTCTTCCCCATCGGTATGCGCCCCGGCAGTAGCCGTGATCCTGTATTGCAGTAAGGACAAGGAAGGATCCACCGGTACCCTGATCATCCAGGAAACGACCCCGGTGCCTCCTTTGGCGATGGCGATATCCTGCTGCAAAGCGCCTGCTACAAGGGTGTCGGCAAACTTCATGCTGATGCCATCGCTGAGCGAAAGTTTCACCGTGGCTTTAATGTCTTCATTGGCCATGTTCACAACCCTTGTGCTGAACCAGGCTTCATCTCCCTGCCTGATAAACCTTGGGGTGTTAGGGACCACCATGATTTCTTTTTGGGTATATAATTCCTTCTGTATTAATGCATAGTCAAGATTTTTTGAATGGGCGAAACCCAGGATGTTCCAGCGGGTCAGCGCATCAGGCGCGGTGAAGCTCAGCAGCAGGGCTCCTGTAGAATCGGTACGCAGGTCGGGATAGAAAAAGGCTGTTTCCCTGAAGTCCTTACGGATCTGTATTTTAGGGGACGCGCCTGGGCCTCCCACTTTTTCAGAAACAGATGCTGCCGCATTAAGGTCGGCTGTTTTTTCTTTCTCCTGAATTTCTCCCGGAGGGGCTTTGCCTGCCATATCTTCAACGCTTACTTCCATGAACCCCGGGCCTCCTGCCCGGGCTCCTTTCATCTGAAACAAGGGCTGCCTCCCACCGAAATAATTCATCCCGAACCAGTTAAGCTGGGGATATACAGCTTCCCTGTACCCGCTTTCATCAGCCTTCCCGGCAGCCGAAGCAGAACTAAGTTCAGGACCATAACCCACGTCCCAGGGACTTGAACCGAAAAACCTCCGGTATAAAGAGAACGACCAGGTATTCGGCCTGAAAGCATCCAGCGATGCATCGTACATAGTCGCTACAAATTCCGACTCCACCGGACTGCCTCCCGCCGCTTGACTGCCTTTTCCCATTTGTACATTGTACATGGTACATTGTACATCCTTCATGATCTTAATCTTCCACTCCTCCTTCTCCCCCGGCCTGATCTTCGACCTGAAGGTTTCAAAACGGATATCCAGTTTTTTATCGGGGTAAGGAACGTTTATAAGCACTGCATCCTGGTAAATCCTGCCGTCCCTGCCAAAGAGGAAACTGACAGAAAAATTCCCCCTGTATTTTTCAATCACGGGGACCTCGAGAAGCACCTGGGAATTGCTTAAGTCCAGCCATTTTCGTGAAACCAGGCTGTCACGCAAACGGATCTCGTACAACACCCTCAGGTCTTTTTCTGATGAGCCCAAAAGAAACTTTGCAGATTCCCCGGGCTGAGCCCTGGTTTTCAGGAGAACAAAAAAGTTCACGGAGTTTCCCGCAAGGTGTTGAGAAGCCGGGTCGAACATGGTGAAATACTTTTTCATTTCAACTCTGCCGCCATAAGGATCATCAGCTGAGATCTTCATTATGTAAACTCCTGCTTCGGTAAGAAATAATTTCCCGGCCTGGCCGGTATAATGCTTCAGGTTTACAAGAGAATCCTTTCCTGAATAAACTGTTTGCTGCATAATGGCCATTGATGGCTTCCATGATAAGGTATCATCCTCGGAATCAAAAGCAAATTGCGGGAATAACTGCCTGTATTCAGCCTCTCTGATGAGGGTGGTATCTGCATGGCCCCAGTACTTTTTAACGAAAGGAATCGAAGGGGTCTTCAGCCTGAATACTTCAACCGAAACATTCAGAGGAGTGGCTTTCCCGTTAAGATTTGAAGCGGTAATTTTCACCAGGCTGTCGGTCTGCAGGTTCAGCAGTGAGGCAGCCGAAATCCCAAGGACAAGTCCCTGGTACCCAGCCGTAACTGTTTGTTCTGCCGAACGTGTTTCGCCCGAAGCATCCGTCACATCCGCAGTGATCACAAAATCAAAAACAGGCTTTGAAGACCTCGGCACTTTGGCATCGGCGAGTGCAGGGAAGGAGAAAGCAAAACTCCCGTCGGCAGCGGTCAAAACCGAACCGGAGGAGATCTCCGCTTCATCCGAAACCGGGAAAGGGATGAACCAGCGGTCCCAGAAAGGGAAACGGGCCTTGCGCACGACCCTGTATTTCACTGTTGCACCTGGCACTGCATTCCCCGCGTATGCCATAGCTTTTCCGCTCATGTTAACAGCCTGGTTCAGGCGGTAATTGTCTTTCAGTTCATCGAAGCTCACTTCGAAAGTCGGACGTTTATATTCCTCAACCGAAACTTGGGCCGAGCCTGATTCGTTCGAAATGCTCATCATTCCCAATAATGCATTCGGGGGTGCGATGAATGAGCCGTTGAATGAACCGAAATCAGAAGTCGTAAACGTTTGATCTCCAACCATCCGACCGTTCGCATCAGTGAACACCACCCTGGTCTTTTCCCCGCAAAGAAGGCGGGTGTCGTTCCCCCGGCGTTCCATGAGTATGCCCTTGAACCAGACCGTCTGCCCTGGCCGGTAGATCCCCCGGTCGGTAAAGAAATCAGTCTGCTTAGCCGGACGGTCAACATTAGGCTGTGGCGCATACTGGTAAAAACTGCGGGTAAAAAACACATCCTCCCCCGAGATGATCTTCAGGCTGAGTTCCGAAGAACGGGCCCCGGCTGATGGTGCAGGAAGGTTCACCATCCCGTCGTTATCGGTAAGGTAGGTATCAAGTTTGCGGCTGTCCCAGGTCCTGTTCCTTGAGTTCCACGAACGACTCCAGGCTTCTGCTGTGACCCTCTGTACCGGACTGCCTTCATCACGGTTGAAGATAAAGACTGTCAGGCTGCCGTCGGCATTCTTATGGCTGGTATAATTGAATAAAGTGGATGTAAAGCTGCAGAATGCGAATAATGAAGAGGAGGGAGTAAAAGACGAATCGGCAGATTCGGCAAGGATGTAAAATCCCGGTTTCACTCCCTCCAGGCTGATCTCCTGGCTGTGCCTCTGGTAATCGGCATACACCGCCAGGTTCTGGTCCCAGCTGCGCACAACCTGCTGTTTCACAAGATATTCCTTAATTTCCTTTTCGCCAAGCGTTCCCCTCCTGCTTTTCCAGTCCTCAGGATCGGCTTTGAAAAGCCTGAGGTAAAGCCGGTTCATATTCCTGTAACTGACCAGGGCCAGGGAAGGTTTCCCCGGCATGATCTCGTCTTCACACTGCAGCTGGAACTCAGGGTTCCGTATGCCTGCGGCCAGGATGCTGCAATTCTTTGCCCCGTCGGAAGCGGGAAAGCGTTTAACTGCCCTTTCGCAGATTTCAATGGCCTTAACCAGGTCCTTGCTATACAGATCCGGGTATTCAGAAGCCGATTCCTGCTGGTAAAACCGGGCCAGGGCGAATGAAATGCCGGTACCCGAAGGCGAACCAAGGTACAATGTTTCGAACTTTTTCATAGTTTCCAGCCAGAGCGAATCCCTGTTTTCGAGGGCTGCTTCATGGCGTACGTAATCAAGGCGGCCAAGTTCTGCATCGATCAGGGCTGCAGGGTCTTTGTCGCCCAGGTGAAATGCCGAGAGTTTCTGATAGATCCTCAGAGCTTCAGGTGAGGGAGTCACTCCATCGCCCGGGGGCAGCGGAACAACTGAAAATGCCGCCGGGAGTGTGAAATACGAAGGCTTGTCGATCAGGAACCCCCTTGCATTGGTGGCCCGGGGCCCTTTGGAAGTGCAAAAATATTCAAGGGCCCTGTTTGCAAGGAAATCATACAGCGTAGGCCTTAACAGCATGGCAGTTTCTGTTTCTTTTGATTTGACTGCGGATGGGTCAGCGCCTTTGTTGGCTGGCCGGCGTCCATATGGGCGAATACCGCCATCGGATCCAGGGATCTCAATGATGGCCCTGAATTTGCTTATCGGTGTGGATTTCAGCAGGGTTTCATTCCCTAATGAAGCCAGGTAGGTAGAAAAAACAGCATGGGTTATTGCATCCAGGTTCCAGGTCTGCAGGCTGTCGGGGATCACACTACCCATGGAAGACCTTCCGCTGAAGCGGTAAAGATTGTTCTGGTAATATTTCATATACACCTCGGCCTGGATGGATTGCAGGACCTGTTTCACAGGCTCCCCTGCCGTGCTGATTTCCTGTCCCAGCTCATGGATGGTACCCACCAGGAAGTCCTCTTTAAAAGTGCTGTACAGCTTGATCCTGTAAATGACCGCCTTGATCCATTCGGGGCTGTCGCCTTTGGACTTTGCATCTTTATAAATCCTTTCAACGATCAGCAGGGCCGATTTTGGAAGACCGATATCCGACAGGGAATCAACCTGTTTCCATTCCTGTTCCCGGGAAATCACGGCCGAAGCCGGTTTGGATTTATTCTGGCTGAAAACGATCGCCGGAATCAAACCGGCGGCCAGCGCCATAGCGCCTGCAAATACTCTCAGGTTCATATTTGAAATTTTGACTAATATAATACAAACGCCCTGAAAGCACAAACAGTATGCCAAAAGTAAGGACGGTTACGAGATAATTTGAATGACCGGCAAGAAGGCAAAAGGTTGTTTAAATATTGAGAAATATTATTTACAGGATAGATACAGGATGAGTTATTGAAAAACAAATAAAATCCGTAATACTAAAAAAAAAGATAGCCCGATTTCATAGTTACAGGCTGCGAACTTGCTACGGTGAACTTTACCGGACTTAAGTCTGCATAAAGAATGCCCGTTACGAACCTCCAGGATGGAACATATTTTCTTACGGTGACAACTTCCAGCGGGGTTATTCACAGGCAGGTCGTCATCCGGAAAAAATAAATACTGAATTCTTGCAATTAAAGCGTTTCGGCACAAATTTTGTACCTTATATTAGCCTCAATTAAATGTTAGCACTTTTTAAGCTTAAATTTACCAACCTTATGGCAAAGCAAACGAGAAAAAGTGCAAAGAAAAAGACGCAGTTAGTACTTGAACTATTGCGTGGTAAACCTATCGAAGAGGTAAGCCGTGAAAACCAGGTAACCGTTGCCGACCTTTCAGAATGGCGAGAAATATTTCTCAAGCAAGGAGAACTGGGATTTAGAAAGCGTCCGGAAAACAGTAAGATAAGTGAGTATGAGCGGGCATTGGGACGACTACAGATGGAATTGGAACTGTATAAAAAAAAGAGAACTTCCGACAACAGTCGCACGGCAATTCGTCAAAATAATGATTGGAAAAATTAGCGAATCCCAGAACAGGCCATATCCCATTATAATGATCCTCAAAATTGGAGGGCTGTCTTCTGCTGCATGGTATAGGCGAAAACCTGACAGGAGTGAGAAAAAGCGCCCTGGGCCAAAGCCTTTGATCACAGATGAGGTATTGCTGGCTGAAGTAAAAACAGAGATTAACGAGAGCGTGTTTACCGGTGAAGGATATGAGAAAATACACAAGCGTATGAGTGTCCGCGGCATCATCGCGGCCCCACACAGGGTTAACAGGGTTATGCGCGAGCATCATCTGCTTTCGCCCACAAGACCCAAAGTAAACCTTGCAAAGAATCAGCATAATGGCAGGATAACTACTGAACTTCCTAACCGGATGTGGGGTACTGATGGTAAAAAATTCTTTACTCTTAATGAAGGGTGGTGCTGGCTTTTCAGTGT